>JAJVIA010000135.1:29368-38138 GCA_022072245.1 Anaerolineae bacterium | reverse complement strand
TTGATGGGCGCGGACACAAACATTATCGCCAACAATGTTTGCGCGCGCAGCGGCAATTGTTTTTATCTCAACGGCGAAGGCGGACGCGCCAACAATTTCAATAAATTGTACGGCAACCTGTGCAGCGCGCCGTCGTTCAACTGTTTTGAAATCACCGACGCGCAGGGCGTCGAATTCGACAACAATAGCGCGACGCTCACGCCCGACAACACAAGCGGCTGTGAAATCTGGCTCGTGCGCGCGCAAATCCTTTCCGGCAAAAATAACAATGTGCCGCTGTGCAATCATCGCGGCAGTCATTTGGAATCGTATTATGAACCGAAATGAGAGAACAGAACACAGAACACAGAATACAGAACACGGATTACAGAATACTGCCGCGTCTCGATTCTGTTCTCTGACATCTGTTCTCTGTAATCTGTATTCTGTCATCTGACCCCATGTCTCGACCCGAAACTTTTCCTACCGCACCGCCCGCCGAACGCGCGTATCTTGTCGGCGTGGAACTAAAACGAAAACCCGCCGCGTTTGCGATTCAAGATTCAATGGCAGAATTGGAACGGCTCGCCGAAACCGCCGGGCTATCCGTCGTCAGCCAGACGATTCAAAAAGTGGAACGCTTGCATCCCGCGACGATGATTGGCAAAGGCAAGTTGCAAGAAATCGTGGCGCAGCGCGAGGATTTGCCATACGATGTTTTGATTTTCAACGACGAATTGCATCCGAATCAACAGCGCGAAATCGAAAACGCGTTCGACGGCGCCGACATCAAAGTCCTCGACCGCACCGCGCTGATTCTCGATATTTTCGCGCAGCACGCGCGCACGCGCGAAGGTTCGCTCCAAGTGGAACTCGCGCAGTACGAATATCGTCTGCCGCGCTTGACGCGCATGTGGACGCACTTGGGCAGACAAACGGGCGGCGCGGCGGGGCGCGGCGGGGCAGGGGGCGTCGGCTTGCGTGGGCCCGGCGAACGCCAATTGGAATTGGACCGCCGCGAAATTCGCGCGCGCATCGCGCATCTCAAAAGCGAAATCGAACGCGTCCGCAAACAGCGCGGCGAACAACGGCGCAAACGTCAGCGCGAAGGCATTCCCGTCGTTTCGATTGTGGGATATACCAACGCGGGCAAGTCCACGCTGCTCAACGCGCTGACCGATTCCGACATTTACGTCGCCGACCAATTGTTTGCCACGCTCGACCCAACGACGCGGCGCGTGCGTTTGCCAAGCGGGCAAGAAGTTTTGTTTAGCGACACGGTGGGCTTTATCGAAAAATTGCCGACGCAACTCATTGCCGCGTTCCGCGCGACGCTCGAAGAAATATCAGAAGCAAATGTTCTACTGCACGTAGTTGACATAACGCATCCGAACGCGTTGGCGCAGGTTAGCGCGGTGGAAGAGACGCTGGAAGAAATCGGCGTGACAGACAAGCCGACGACGATGGCGTTGAATAAAATTGACGCCATCGAGTTACCCAAGAATAATTTGGGCGGCGAGGCGACAGCGCGTTTCATCGGGCAGTGGCTGGAAGAATTTCCCGACGCGATTCCGATTTCGGCGCAGCGCGGGCTGGGCTTGGAAACGCTGCTAGAACGGGTCGAGGACGCGCTCGGCTCGCAATTGGTCGAGGTGCGCGTGCGGATTCCGTACCACGCGGCTGAATTGGTCAACGTGTTTCATCGCAAAGGCATCATCGTCAAGCAAGAGTATTCGCCCGAAGGCACGCTGCTCGAAGGCAAAATTCCAGCGGCGTTGGCGCGCGAGTTGGAACGCTATCGGGTGAGTTGAAAAAAAATTGCGCGTCGCGTCCGCCAAATCTTTTCATCTCGTTATCATCTTGGATTTACGTGGATTTTCTACGATGAGCGCTACCCGACGCGCGAACGAATTTTTTGGCTTGACGGATAGGGGATATGGGGGCAAGATTGACAAATTCGGAAAATGCCTTAAAATAAGGGGTATAGTGAATTTCAGATAATGCGGATTATCTGAAATTCACCATATTTCAGGCGTTAATCCGACATGAGCGACGATAAACCACTATCCGAACAAATCGAAAATTATCTCGGTCAATTGTTTGCCAGCCCGCGCACGCAGCACACGTACGAAACCGGTTTGCGGGTTTTTGAAAAATTTTTACTTGAAAAAAATAAAACGCGTAAAGGCGCTGCCCCGTCGGTCGCGCTCACGCTCGATTTGATTGATACGGATGTTCTACAAGATTTTCAGGCGTGGTTGGGCAAGAACAATTATTCGCGTTTTTCGCACAAGACCTATCTCGCCAGCGTCGTCGCGTTTTTAAATTATGCCCTGAGCAAAGATTGGCTGCCCGAAACATTTTCGCTCGAACGCGCGCGCGCAAAATTAAAATTGGTTACGCGGCGCAGCGCTTATCCGATTCCGCGTCCCGACCCTGCCCTGCCGCGCTTGATTCGTTATTACGACGATTTGCCGCTGCCCGACGGCGAGAATGAAAAAGCGCGCCGTCAGCGTTTGCAAATTCTACGCAGCCGCGCGTTCGTTCACCTGCTCTATTCGTCGGCGGGTCGCTTGGCGGAGGTCGCCGCGTTGAATCGCAAAGACGTGGCGGATGGCCGCCGCAAAGAAGCCATCGTGACCGGCAAAGGCGACAAGGAACGTTTCATCTTTATCACCGCCGAAGCGCGCGCGGCGATTGCGGCGTATGTCGGCGAACGGCGCGATACGTTTGAACCGCTGTTTATTTCGCACGCGCGCGCGTATGGCAAACGGTTGAGTCACGAAATGTTGTGGCGCACGGTGAGCCGCGCCGCGCGCAATTTGAACATGGACGTTTCGCCGCACGACTTTCGCCATTTCCGCGCGCGGCAAATGTTGGAGCAAGGCGCGCCGTTGGAAGCGATCCAAGAAATTTTGGGACACAGCGATATTGGCACTACGCGCCGCGTGTACGCGCATTATTCCAAACCGTCCATCCGCGCAATTTTTGAACGCACCACGCTTTCGCCGCACGACGCGGCGCAGGCGTCCGCCGCGGACGGCGAAACGCAGGATTAAATTTTTTTCAGTTCAATTTGCAGAGGCAAGATGACACAATTACTCAAGGGGTTCGTCCTCGCGCTCTTGGCATTGTTTGTGTGCCTGCTCGCATTCAGCGCGGGCTTTGTGGTCAATCAATTTTACGCGCGGCAAGCGCCGCAGTCCGCCGCCGCGACCGGTCCCGCGGCGCCGCCGGAAAAATTTAACTTGATGTGGGAATCGTGGGGTCTGCTCAAAAACGAATTCTATTACGACATTCCCGCCAAAAGCGTTTTGGTGCATGGCATGATTCGCGGCGCGTTGGCGGCGCTCAATGACCCGCATACGATTTTGGTGGAACCCGCGCCCGCGCAGCAAGAGGCGACGAGTTTGCAAGGCAATTACGGCGGCATCGGCGCCAAAGTCGAGTTGCGTAAAGGCGCGCTCGTGCTGCTGCCGTTCCCCGAGGGTCCCGCGACCGCAGCCGGCATTTTGCCCGGCGATGTCATTGTCAAAATTGACGACCAAGAATTGACCGAACAGGATACGCCCGACAGCGTGGAAAATAAACTGCGCGGCGATGTCGGCTCGACCGTCAAACTCACGCTGCATCGCATCGGCGCGACCGATTTGTTGGATTTCACGCTCACGCGCGCGGAAATCAATATCCCGACGGTGCAGTATCGCATGTTGGACAATACGCCGTTCGGATATATTCAGGTCACGCTCGAGAGCGCGGACACCGCCAAAGAATTTGCCGCCGCGCTCGCCGCGCTGAAAAAGAATAATCCGCAAGGCATCGTTTTGGATTTACGCAATAATCCCGGCGGTTTGTTTCCCGACCCCGCGCTGGAAATCGTCGGTCAATTTTTGCCCAACGCGCCGGTGGTGATTGAAAAATATCGCGATGGTACCGCCAAGACGTATAACGCGCGCAGCGACGGTCAGGCGCGCGATCTGCCTCTCGTAATTTTGGTGAACGGCGGCACCGCGAGCGCGGCGGAAATTATCGCGGGCGCGTTCAACGACAGCGGCAAAACGATATTGATTGGCGAAAAGACATTCGGCAAAGGGTCCGTGCAAGGTCTGTACACCTTGTCCGACCAATCGGTTTTGCATTTGACGACCGCAAAATGGGAAACGCCTTCCGGCAAAGAAATTGACGGCATCGGCATCACGCCCAAAATCCAAATCCCGTTGACGCCCGACGATTCCACCAAGGGCCTCGACCCGCAATTGGAGCGCGCCGTCAAATATCTCGAAACGGGTCAATAGAATTTTTGGATTTCACAAGGAACAGCCATGAAAGCAATCATACGAATTTTGCTCGCGATAACCGTCGCGGTTGTGTTGGTCGGCGCGGCGTTTCTCGGCGGCTATGGCGCCAGCCAAGCGCTCCAAGCGCGCAATGCCGCCCCCGCCCTGCCCGCCGTCGCAAACTTTACCGGCAAAACGCCAGCCGAATTTCAAGCCGACATGCCGGTCTTTTGGGAAGCGTGGAAATTGGTGCAGGAAAATTTTTATACCCAGCCGATTGACCAGCAAAAAATGACGTACGGCGCGATAACGGGAATGGTGGACGCGTTGGGCGACGTTCACACCGCGTTCGTTGACCCGGAACGCGCGGCGTATCTCAATTCCCGGATGCAAGGTTCATTCGAAGGCATCGGCGCCACCATCGAAATGGTCAACGGCCGTCTAACCATCGTTTCGCCCATCAAAGGTTCGCCGGCGGAACAAGCGGGCTTGCAAGCGGGCGACGTGATTTTGCAGGTGGACGGCAAACAAATCGTCAATATGGACGTGATGGATGCGGTCTCGTTGATTCGCGGGCCCAAAGGCACCACCGTGCGCCTCAGCGTTCAGCGCGGTTCGAATCCCGCCTTTGACCTGACGATTACGCGCAATACCATCGAGGTTCCCGAAATCACCGCCAAGATGCTCGAAGACGATACGATTGCGTATATCCAACTGTCCGAGTTTGGCGAAAAAGCGAAACCGGAACTGCATCAAGCGCTGCAAGAGGCGTTGGCAAAAAATCCGCGCGCGTTGATTTTCGATTTGCGCGGCAACCCCGGCGGTTATTTGTCCGCCGCGATTGATGTGGCGAGCGAATTTTTGGAATCCAATCAAGTGGTGCTGGTGGAAAAATTCAAGAACGGCGACCAAAAATTATATCGCTCGAACGGCGGCGGTTTGGCGACCAAAATTCCGATGGTCTTGCTGGTGGACGAAGGGTCCGCGAGCGCGTCCGAAATCGTATCCGCCGCGCTGCGCGATTATCGGCGCGCGACCATTATCGGACAAAATACATTCGGCAAAGGTTCGGTGCAAACGGTCCACTCGTTGAGCGACGAATCGCAATTGCGCGTGACGATTGCAAATTTTTACAGCCCCAAAGAAAACGTCATCAATCACGTCGGCGTCAAACCCGATATTCAAGTCCCGGACCCGACCAGTTACGAGCGCTCGAAAAATATTGACCCGCAATTGCAAAAGGCGATTGACCTAATCAAGAACGGCGAAATCAAAAATCCCGCCGACGGCAGCGGCATGATTGCGCCGCCAGCCGGCGCGACGGGCGCGCGCCAAGACCTCGTGAATTGGATTTGGTACAATCTCGCGGCGCGTCGCGTCCAAGTTTGAGTTTTCACCCGTTTCAATTTCTGTTACAATGTTGCGCCGTGCGACGTTGCTCCAACGTCTGCGCGGCGCAATCCTTTTTTCGAGCATAAAATATGGCTGACGATGTACGCATAGTGGCGACGAACCGAAAAGCGTTTCACGATTATTTTGTCCAAGAAACGTTCGAGGCGGGCATTGCGCTGACCGGCACGGAAATCAAATCGGTGCGCGCGGGCGCGCTGAATCTGCGCGACGCGTACGCCCAAGTGCGCGGCGGCGAACTGTGGCTCGAAAACGTTCACATCTCGCCGTACGAGCAAGGCAATCGTTTCAACGTGGACCCATATCGCACGCGCAAGCTCTTGATGCACCGCAAAGAAATCAATCGCTTGATGGGGCGCGCGCAAGAAAAGGGCTTGACGATTGTGCCGCTGCGCGTGTATCTGAAAAAAAATCGCGCCAAAGTTGAAATCGCGCTGGTCAAAGGCAAACGCCAGTACGACAAACGCGAAACCATTTCCCAGCGCGATGCCGCGCGCGAAATCGAGCGCGCGCTCAAAACGCAAACTCATTGACAAGGTTGCAGCGAATGTTTATTCCACCGGTCATACCCCAGCGCATCATCCCGCCCAGCCGCGAAATTTACGCGGCGATGGGCCAAGAAAATATCACGCGGATGTTTGAAGATTTTTACGTCGAATTGGAAAAATCCGCCATCCGCGCAATGTTTCCCGCCGACATGCGCGCGGCGGCGCACAAATCCGCCGCGTTCTATATCGGTTTATTCGGGGGTCCGCCGCTCTATCAGCAGCGTTACGGCAATCCGATGATGCGCGCGCGGCATCTCCCCTTTCCCATCAATCAAGCGGCGCGCGACGAATGGCTCGCGTGCTTTGAACGCGTATTGCGCGACGCGCCCGCGCAATACAATTTTCCGCCCGAATCGCTCGGCGGCTTTCGCGAATTTTTACGCGATTTCTCCTTGTGGATGATGAATGTCGGAGAATAAAGATTTTTCTCGGCGCGTAAAATTTCCCGGCAACGCCGGTAACAATTTTGATTTCTTTTTGGGATTCGCCGCTTTCCTCGACCGCTTGCCGGCGATTCTTTTTGTGGCGGCGCTCGCGCTCCTCGCGGCGCTCTTGGCGCGGCTGGTTTGGACGCAAGCCGTCATCCTGTTTTTATTTTTTCTGAGCGATTGGCTGCTGTTGGCGCTTTTGCCGCGCGCGGGCAAATCTTTTGGTCCTTCCAAGCCGCCGACATTCTTGTTAGCGCTGTGCCGCGCGCCCTTTGCGCTCTTGCCGTTCCCGTGGTGGTTTGGCTTGCAATGCGTCGGCACGGCGCTGGTGTTGTACAGTTTCTGGTACGAACCGCATCGCCTGACCGTCACGCGTCAAACATTGCAATCGCCGAAACTCGGATTTACGCGGCCCTTGCGCGTGCTGCATCTCGGCGACTTGCATGTGGAACGGTTGACGCCGCGCGAACGCGCGGTCACGCGGCTCGCGCGCGAACTGGAACCCGACGTCATTTTATTTTCCGGCGATTTCTTGAATTTATCGTACACGCAAGATGAATTGGCGCATCAACACGCGCGTTCCGTTTTGGCGGAATGGCGCGCGCCCAAAGGCGTCTATGTCGTAAGCGGCAGTCCGGCGGTGGACCCGCACGCGATTGTGGAAAAACTTGTCGGGACTTTGCCAAACCTCGTTTGGCTGCGCGATGAAACCGCGACGCTTGAACATGAAGGCAAAACAATCGAAATCGTCGGTTTGCATTGCACGCATCGCCCTTTTCTGGACGGTCCCACTTTGACGCGCGTATTGAATGGCGCAGACCGCGAACGCTTTCGCATCTTGTTGTATCACTCGCCCGACCTCGCGCCGGAAGCGTCCGCCGCGGGCATTGACTTGCAATTGTCGGGTCACACGCACGGCGGTCAGGTGCGTTTTCCTTTGTACGGCGCGTTGTACGCGTCGTCGTTGTACGGCAAACGCTTTGAAGTGGGGCGCAAACAGGTTGGGGCTTTGACGCTGTATGTGACGCGCGGCATCGGTTTGGAAGGCGGCGGCGCGCCGCGCGTGCGTTTCAATTGTCCGCCGGAAATTATTCTATGGGAATTGCGGTGATTACGGGTCTCGATGTGTGGTATAATTGATTTTGTAAATGGGGCTGCACGGCTTCGACGGGGAGGGCTGTGCGCACGTGGCAAGCCGCGGCGCCTGACCGCGATAAAACGGGCACAAGTGTATGTGCGAACAACCGCACCAACTTGGCGGCATTGCCGCTCGCTGCCTAAACGGCAGTTAGCGAATGCTAACCAGGTCCGCAGTTAGCTCTGCGGCGTCCGCATACGGGTTCTCCCGAAACGCGTATGTTGGGCGTCACCAAGTCGGGATATCTCGCTCGCAACGCCGGTAGCGGGCGACGAAAACTGCCGGCTCGGCGCAAGCGTCTCTGCCGCTCGAGTCCGTTTGCGCGAGTAAATCGGACGGAACATGCAAATGTTCGGTTCGACCCAAAGAACGGCTAAGCTTGTAGTCATTTGTGTACGAACTTTTCGGACGCGAGTTCAATTCTCGCCAGCTCCACCATCGGAAACTGCGCCACCAACGGCGCAGTTTCTTTTTTCCAAATGAACTTGTGTAACCAAGACCATAAGTGTTTCAGACGAAAACATTTATCGAATCGCGCGGCGCGCTGCAAACGCTTGAGGTCTTGAAATAATCGCGCTTGTCGCAATGGTTCAATCTGTTATAATGCAACCTGCTATAAAAATTAACGGGAGCGAGTGGCATGACGGATGAAATTCGTTTTGGCGTAATCGGCGGCAGCGGCGTCTATAACATCGAAGCCCTCACCGCCGTCCAAGAAATAAATCTCGATACGCCGTTTGGCAAACCGAGCGATGCCTATATCACCGGCGCGTTGGATGGGATACGCGTTGCCTTTCTCGCGCGGCATGGTCGCGGCCATCGTTTTACGCCCACCGAATTACATGCGCGCGCAAACATTCATGGTTTCAAGCAGCTGGGCGTCAAATATCTGATTTCGATTACGGCGGTTGGTTCTCTGCGCCAAGATTACGCGCCGCTCGATATCGTCATCCCCGACCAATTGTTTGACCGCACGCGCCATCGTGAACC
>JAJVIA010000135.1:22710-29268 GCA_022072245.1 Anaerolineae bacterium | reverse complement strand
GTTGTCACTATGCGAAATGAACCCTCGCGCGGCACAGTCCTCATCATTGACGATACGCCGCTCAATCAAGAAATCCTCGCTGAAATTCTCGGTAACGAAGGATACACGCTCCACTTTGCCGCCGACGGCGAAACCGGTTTGCAGCGCGCGGCAGAGCTCAAACCCGATTTGACGCTGCTCGATCTCGTCTTGCCCGGCATCATGGGCACCGACGTTTTGGATATTCTCAAACGCGAACAGCCGGATACGAACGTAATTTTAACGACCGCGTACGGTTCCGAAGAAACCGCCATCAAAGCGCTGCGTCTCGGCGTCAACGACTATATCATCAACAAGCGCCCATTCGACGCCGACGAAGTGCGCGAAGTGGTCAAGCGCAGCGTCAACGAAGCGCGCTTGCGACGCGAGAATCAACGCTTGCAGCGCGAACTCGCCTTCAAAAATACGCAGCTGGAACAAAATTACGCCGAATTGCAATCCGCGTACGCGCGCTTGCAAGAATTGGACAAAGCCAAAGCGTCTTTTTTTTCAATGGTCTCGCACGACCTGCGTCATCCGATTGCCGTCGCCAAAGGATACCTCGAATTGATTCGCACCGGCAGCGCGCCGCTTGACGACGAAACGCGCGGCTATATCCAAGTCGCCGAGCAAGAGATGCGTTACATTGCCGAAATGGTGGACGACGTTTTGGATTTGTCGCGCATGGATGCGGGGTCGTATCGCGTCGAAACGCAGCCGACCGCCGTTTCGTTTTTATTGAATCAAGCGCGGCTCGCCTTTCGCGCCCAAGCCGCGCAGCGCAATCTGACGCTCCACGTCGAACCCGCCGACGACCTGCCCCTTGTGCTGGCGGATTCTTTACGCATGGGCCAAGTCATGGCAAATTTGCTCGAGAACGCGCTCAAGTTCACGCCGGTCGGCGGCAGCATTACGTTAGCCGCGCGCGAAATCAATCAAGGCGTCGAAATCACCGTGAGCGATACGGGCGTCGGCATCGCGCCGGGCGAACACGAAAAAATCTTTGAGCGTTTTTATCGCATCAAAAGCGGCGAACAACTCGAAGACAAAGGGTCCGGACTCGGCTTGGCGATTTGTCACGAAATCGTGCGTTTGCACGGCGGACGCATTTGGGCGGAAAGCGAACCGGGGCGCGGCGCAACATTTCATCTTACGCTGCAAATCGCGACCGAATAAAAAAACCGCGCCAGCGCGGTTTTTTTTATTTTCATCATTCGCGTTACGCCCCAAAATCAGTTGCGCCGAAACACTTGGAGCGACGCCGTAACGGCATCGAGATTTTCCCGCACCACCGCTACGCCAATGCCCGGGCCGGTCGGCACGCGCATCATGCCTTCCGCATCCACCGTAAATTCCGGCTCCACAATATCTTGTTTGTAATAACGTCGGCTCGCGGATAAATCGCCGGGCAGTTTGAAATTGGGCAGCGTCGCCACCGCCACATTCGCCGCGCGGCCAATGCCGCTCTCCAACATGCCGCCGCACCACACCGCCGCGCCGCGCCGCGCCGCCACATCGTGCAGCTTGATGCTTTCGGCGTAACCGCTCACCCGTCCCGGCTTGATATTGATAATGCGACACGCGCCGAGTTCCAGCGCCGCCTCCGCGTCGTCCGCCGAATGAATGCTCTCGTCGAGACAGAGCGCGGTTTTCAATTCGCGCTGCAATTTGCTGTGCTGAAAAATATCGTCGTTCGACAAGGGCTGTTCAATCAACAACAAATTCGCGTCGTCCATCGCGCGAAAAATATCCGCGTCGGACAAACGATACGCCGAATTCGCGTCCACCTGCAAACGAATGTTTGGAAATTCCGCGCGCACCGCGCGCACCAACGCCACATCGTGACCCGGTTTGATTTTGATTTTGATGCGCGTGTAACCTTCCGCGAGATAACCCCTCACCTGCTCGACCAGCGCGCGCGGCGTCGCCTGCAAACCGATGCTCACGCCGACGGCGATGCGTTCGGGCAAAATAAAATCGGGCTGCGCCGTCTGCTGCGCGTTAAACATTTGCGCGAGCGATTTATTTTGCGCTTTGGCGAACCAATCCCACAGCGCGCTCTCTAAACCCGCCTTGGCCATGTTGTGACCGCGCACGCGCGCCGTCAATTGGGAAAATTCCGGCGCGCTGTGAATTTCATTTTCAAATGTCAGCGGTATCAAAAAATCGCGCAAAATATGCCACGCGGTCCGATTCGTTTCATAACTGTACCACGGGCCCTCGGACGCCACACACTCGCCCCACCCCGTGATGCCGTCGCCGTCCGCGCGCACAATGATATGTTCTTCGACCACCTCGACGCCGAACGAAGTCTCGAACGGCGCCACCAACGGCATTTTCACCAACCGCAATTCAATTCGGTCAATACTCAATTTGTTCACTCCTTGACGTAAGAATTGTTTTGTCTAGAATAGAATCGCTGCCCCCGTAGCTCAAAGGATAGAGCGACGGACTTCTAATCCGCAGGTTGAGAGTTCGAGTCTCTCCGGGGGCGTATTTTATTTTTCCGCATTGCGCCAGACTTGGGGCGCCGCGCTTTGACGCGGTTCGCGCACGCGCTGCCAAGTCAAGACCGTCCCCACCAGCGTCAAGATCAGACTCGCGCCAATCAACGCGGGATACCCCAATTCCGCCCACAACAATCCGCCCAACAATGGCGACAATCCAATAAAGGGGCCCCACATCCCGCGCGCCAAACCCATGTACATCGGGCGTTTCGCTTCGGGCGCAAATTCTACGACAAGCGTCAAATCTGAAACCATCAAGCCGGCGCTCGCCGCGCCCATCAAAATGAAAATTGCATAATAGCCGAACGCGGTGGACGCGACCAGCGCCAAACCCAAAGCAGCCAGATACGCGAGCGAAGATAAAATCAAAACCAACTTTTGGCTGTACTTGTCGCCCAACCAACCCCACACGACATTGGACACGGCGTTGCTCACCAAAAGCAACGCGCTAAAGACGGCTGCCTGCGCGTCCGCCAAATTGAACGCGCGCACCGCATACACGGCAAAAAATGCCGTCGCCATCCAACCCAAATAACCCAAACCGCGCGCGAGCAAATACCATGCAAACGCGCGGTCGTGGCGCAGCACGTCGAGCAATTCCTTTACATACGCGCGCGCCGACTGCGGCGCGTGGGTCAAATGCGTTTGCGGCGCTTCAATCGTTCGCGTCAAGACGACCCACGAAAAAAACATGAGGACAAACGCGCACAAAAAGCACAAAGCAAAATTGTACGGATACGGCACGTTCAACAACAGCCATCCGGCGGCGAACGCGCCCGCCAACCCCAAGAGGCCGCCGAAAAAACGCTGCGCCGCGTAAAAGCGGCCGCGCTGCCGCATCGGAAACAATCGCGAAATCATTTCCTGCCACGGAATCGCCACGATGCCGCCGCAAAATGCAAACAAGGTGTACAACGCCAAGAACAGAATCAGAACGACCTCATCTTGATCTGGCGCCAAACTGCCCGAGCGCCAAATCAGCGCCGCAATAATCAAGTACGGCAGCCGTTGAACAAAACCGACGCTCAAGACGTACGGCTTCATCCGCGCGCGACCCTCAAAAATCGGCGCGGTGAAAATTTGCGGCAGCGCCCAGCCCAGCAATTCCAACGCCGGAATCATGCCGATAATGACCGCCGACGTGGTGAGATGACTCAGATACACGGGAAGAATCGTACTCGACGATACGAACGTTATGCCAAACACCCACAATGTGCCGTCCAACACATTGACAAAAAAATTGCGCCGCACCACTTGAGGTTTCGGGTCGGGCGCCGTGAACGCAGGAAGCATCGGCGGCATTATATGCCGTTTCGAGGGAAACGTTCAACTTGTACGACGGATTGACCTTTGCTGTGCTACAATACGCGCATGTCCCTTGAATCCTCCGTTTCCGTCGGCGCGCCGCTCACGCTCGATGCAGTGGTGCGCGTCGCGCGCCATCACGCGCCCGTGCAGCTCGACGCCGCCGCGCGCAAAAAAATTACCGCCAGCCGCGCGTGGGTCGAACAAATTGTCGCGCGCGGCGAACCCATCACGTATGGCATCAACACCGGTTTTGGCGTCTTTGCAAACGTCCAAGTTTCCGGCGCGCAAGCGCGCGACCTGATGCGAAAATTGATTCTCAGTCACGCCGTCGGCGTCGGACCCGCGCTGCCCGAAGAGGTCGTGCGCGCGACAATGCTCATTCGCGCGAACGCGTTGGCGCAAGGATTTTCCGGCGTGCGCGTCGAGGTCGTCGAAACGCTGCTCGAAATGTTGAATCGCGGCGTGCATCCGGTGATTCCCGCCAAAGGTTCGGTCGGCGCGAGCGGCGACCTCGCGCCATTATCGCATCTCGCGCTCGTCCTCAGCACGGACGAAAAAGATGACGACGCCGAAAGCGGCGCGGCGATATTTCAAGGCGAACGCTTGAGCGGCAAAACGGCGATGGCGCGCGCGGCCATTCCGCGTCTGATTTTGCAAGCCAAAGAGGGTCTCGCGCTCAACAACGGCACGGCGGTTTCCACCGCCCTCACGCTGCTCGCCGACGCCGACGCGCGCAATCTCATCGCGCACAGCGCGCTCGCCACGGCGCTGACGGTGGAAGCGGTGCGCGGCGCCGCCAATGCCTTTGACGCGCGCATTCATGACGCGGCGCGTCATCGGGGCCAGCAAGAAATCGCCGCGCAAATTCGCGCGTGGCTTCAAGGCAGTCAGTTGGTGGACAAGGCGCAGCGCGTGCAGGACGCCTATTCCATTCGCTGCGCGCCGCAGGTGGCGGGCGCGGCGTTGGACGCGCTGCGGTATGCGACGGCGCGGCTCGAAGAAGAAATCAACGCGGCGACGGACAATCCCCTCATCTTTGTCCAAGCGGAGGGTGAAAATGGCGTCGCGTTATCCGGCGGCAACTTTCACGGCGAATCCGTCGCCATGTCCGCCGCGCTGCTGGCAATCGCCGTCGCCGAAATCGGTTCGATTAGCGAACGCCGCACCTTTCGCCTGCTCGACGGCAAACTGAATGACGGCTTGCCGATGATGTTGGTCGAACGCGGCGGTTTGAATAGCGGTTTGATGATGGCGCATGTCACCGCCGCCGCGCTCGTTTCGGAAAATAAAACGCTCGCGCATCCCGACGTTCTCGATTCCATTCCCACGAGCGCAAATCAAGAAGACCACGTGCCGATGGCGGCGAACGCGGCGCGGCATTTGCGCGAAATCGTGTGGAACGTCGAATACATTCTCGCCATCGAACTTGTCGCCGCCGCGCAGGCGCTGGACTTGCGCCTACGTAACGAAGGCAAAGGCAGCGAAATGTTGGGTCAAGGCACGCGCGCGGCGTTTGCGCGTTTGCGGGCGGACGTTCCCTATTTGGCCGAGGACCGCGTTATGGACCGCGACTTGGACGCCGCCGCCGCGTTGATTCACGCCGCCGCATTGTTGGATGGCGTCCAATAATTTCTGGAGGAATTGCATGACGACGTTTGTCGAACCCCGTTTGCCGCGCGGAATGCGCGATATTATGCCGCAGAAAATGTTGCGGCGGCGTTATGTGATGCGCGTCATTGAAAATGTTTTTGAACGGTTCGGTTTCGAGCCGCTGCAAACGCCCGCGCTGGAACTCGCGCAAACTTTGACGGGCAAGTACGGTCCTGACGCGGAAAAATTGATTTACGACGCGCGCCACCGCGAAGGCAAAGAAGAGCTCGCGCTGCGATACGATTTGTCCGTGCCATTGTCGCGCGTCGTCGCCATGAATCCCGAAGTGACCAAACCGTTCAAGCGTTATCAAATCGCGCCGGTATGGCGCGCGGAACGACCGCAAAAAGGTCGCTACCGCGAATTTTTTCAATGCGACGCCGATATTGTCGGCGCGTCCTCCATGCTCGCCGACGCCGAAATCATTGCCATGATTTTTACGATTTTGAGCGAACTCGGCTTTGACGCGTTTGTGACCAAACTCAACCATCGCCAAGTCCTGACCGCGTTGGGCGAGTATTCCGGCGTCCCCCCTGCCCTGCTCGGCGGTTTGTATCGCGCCATTGATAAATTGGAAAAAATCGGCCGCGAGGGCGTGCGCCAAGAAATGATTGCGAATGAAATTCCCGACGCGGCGGTGGAAAAAATTCTCGCGCTGGTCGCCCTGCCCGTTGACGACCTGCACGCGTGGCGCGAAACATTGCGCGCGTATCCGCGCGGCGTACAGGGCATCGCCGAGCTGGAACAATTGCTCGGTTACGCGCGCGCGCTGGGCGTAAAGCCCGCGCGCCTGCAAGTGGATTTGACGATGGTGCGCGGGCTGGAATATTACACCGGCCCCATTTTTGAAACCGTCGTCACTGAACCCAAAATCGGTTCGCTCACCGGCGGCGGACGGTATGACGGATTGATTGGACTCTTTAGCAAAAATTCGCTGCCCGCAACGGGAACGACCATCGGCATCGAACGCATCATTGACGTGATGGACGAGCTGCAAATGTTTCCGCCGAATCTGGGCAAGACCGTAACGCAAGTCTTGGTCACGGTATTTGACGCGGAACGACGCGCGGCGGCG
>JAJVIA010000135.1:17878-22610 GCA_022072245.1 Anaerolineae bacterium | reverse complement strand
AAATTTTTTTGCGGCGGCGCGCATTTGTGCTATACTATTTTGCGTTACGGTGGCTGTAGCTCAATCGGCAGAGCATCGCACTGTGGATGCGAGGGTTGTGGGTTCAAGACCCATCAGCCACCCTTTTTTTCAATACACGAACCCGCTTTAGTCGCCAACTAAGGCGTTTTTTTTTGCGGCGCAATGGACGCGTCCGCCAACACGACAGCTAACCCATATTCTCATCCTGTTGAGGAGTTTCGATTTGAGCAATCTGATTAATCCCGATAACGCCGGCAAACGCCGTGACCGTTACGTCAAAGCTACGGCGCTGGCAATGCGCGAACTCGTGGGCAAGAAAAAGGTGGACGACCAGACGCGCGACCTCACCGCGTTTATTGTGTTGACGCTGCAACAAATTGACAGTACGATTGACGAAACGTGTACCGCATGGGAAAAACGCGATTATTGGCTCAAAGCCGACCGCTTTCGTCACGAATGGTTGTGGACCAAAGCCGCCGCGGCAAAATTGGAACAAGCGGTAGTGGAAAACAAATGGCAGCTCGTCCCCCCCGCCGTCCGGGACATGGCAAAACATTTGCAAAAAGTCACGCTGCCCAAACGCGATTGGGGTACGCCGTGGGATGGGGCTTTTGCTTTACTGCTCGAGAAACGCGCCAAAGAAGCGGCGCGCCGTTGAATTGACCCGCGTCTTGATGTACGTTATCATCGCGTTGTTTCGGAATTGCCCGCGTAGCTCAGTCGGATAGAGCGTTTGTCTTCGAAACAAAAGGTCGGCGGTTCGAGACCGTCCGCGGGCGCTTGGCACAATGGACTCTGGTCAAGAGTCCATCTTTTTTTGCGCCATCCTTTTTTCACATGGAAACTTACGAGCGCATCGAATATCGGCAGGGCGCAACGCAGCCAACCGTCGCGCCCGCAGTCATCCTTGTCGCAGCCGCCAAGCAAGCGGCAATCATCCTGGCTGTCATCCTCATCTTTTTATTGCTGTGGGAAATTTTGGCGACCGTCCAAAATGTGCCGACCTTTTTCCTGCCCAAGCCGAGCGTGATTGCGCGGCGTTTGTTCGCCGCCATCGCGGACGGCGTCTTGACGCGTCACGTCTGGATTACGTGGAGCGAAGCGCTCGTCGCGTTTTTCATCGCGTTCGCATTTTCTTCGACGCTCGGTTATTTCCTCGCCAAATCGCCGCTACTCGAAAAAGCGGTTTCGCCTTTTATCATCGCCTCGCAATCGCTTCCCATATTCGCCATCGCGCCCTTTGTCTTGATTCTGTTCGGCAACGGCTATTGGTCGAACGCGCTGATGGGCGCGCTCGTCGCGTTCTTTCCGATGCTCGTCAACACCATCGCCGCGCTGCGTAACATTGGCGCCGAAGAGCGTATTTTGATGCGTTCGTTCGCCGCCACTTCGCGCCAGACTTTTTTGCAGCTCGAAGTTCCCGCGAGTTTGCCGTATCTGTTCGGCAACGTCCGCATCGGTTTGACGCTGGCGGTGATTGGCGTGCTCGTCGTCGAATTGTTTTGGGCGGATCGCGGCATCGGCTTTTTGTTAAATTTCGCGCGCGGCCAATTCGATACGCCGTTGCTGTTTGCCGGAATCGTCGCGCTGATTTTCATGAATCTCACCATGTATATCATCGTCGCCATTCTGGAACGCGTCCTGATGCCGTGGCGCTATCTCCCGCGCTGAAATAAAAATTTGACGCGCTGCCGCGTTGTCGGTAGAATCGTACGCAACTGAATACAACCTCGGGGCAGGGTGATTTGGGCGCCCAAAAACGACGCTCAAAAATTCCCGATCGGTGGTACAGCCCACGAGCGACGATTCGTGGCTTTTGGCGCAAACACGCAGGCAAGCCGTTTGCGCTCACAAATTGTTGCAGGATTTGGTGAAACTCCAAAGCCGACGGTACAGTCCGGATGAAAGAGGTGCGCGTCCGCATGTTTGATGTTTGACATGCGGCGTGTTTGCGTTGTGCGCGCTGGCAGCCAACGCGTTCAAGCGTGCGTCCCGCCCCGAACAAATTTTTTTGTTCGGGGTTTTGTTTTGACGCACGCGCGCTGCGTCATGTCGCCGCGCGTCCGCTCGCCCTTGCCCCGAAACGGTTGCGGGGCATTTTATTTTTTGGCGAGCCAGACTCGCGGGAGGACAAGTTGATGTACAAACTATTTTCGTTTGCGCTGGCGGCGTTAATGGCGAATCTATTTATCGCGGCGTGCGCGCCATCCAACGCGCCGACGCCCACCGCCGCGCCCTTGACGCCGGTCACGTTGGTCATGGGCTATATCCCGAACGTGCAATACGCGCCCTTTTTTGTCGCGGAGGAAAAAGGATATTTCGCGCAAGAAGGCATTCAGGTCAATTACAATTGGGGTTTTGAATTTGACGGCGTGAAACTCGTCGGCGCGAATCAAGCCGAGTTTGCCATTGTGACGGGCGACCAAATTTTGCAGGCGCGCTCGCAAGCGGTGCCGATTGTCTATATCGGCAATTGGTACAATGCGTTTCCGATTGCGGTGGTTTCGCTGGCTGAAAAAAATATCAAAACGCCGCAAGACCTCGTAGGCAAAAAGGTGGGCTTGCCCGGTTTGTTTGGCGCGTCCTACACCGCGTGGCGCGCGCTGTTGTATGCCAGCGGTTTGAACGAACAAGACATGACCGTTGACAATATCGGTTTTACGCAAGCGCAAGCGCTCAGTCAAGGCACGGTGGACGCCGCCGTCGCGTACGCCAATAACGAGCCGGTACAGTTGGAGCTCGCGGGCAAAAAAATCAACAGCATCAATACGTGGGAATACGCGCAGTTGGTCGGCAATGGCGTTGCGACCAATGAAGCGACGTTGAAAAATCATCCCGACCTTGCGCGCGGTTTTGTGCGCGCATTGACGCGCGGGGTCCAAGACACAATCAACAATCCCGACGAGGCGCTGCAAATTGCGATTCGGCGCGTGCCCGAAGCGGGCGGCGCCAATCTAGAGACGAGCCAAGCGGTTTTGCGCGCCTCCATTCCGCTGTGGAAAAATACGCGGCTCGGCGAAACGCGGCTCGCCGATTGGCAGGCGATGGAAAAATTTATGCGCGAGGCAGGATTCATCGAGACAAACGTGGACGTGACCAAAGCGTTCACCAACGATTATGTGCCGTGACGCTTTATAAAAAATGCGCGCGCCGAATTTGCGGCGCGCGCATTTTTTTGCCCAAAGGCGGACAAATCATAAATTTATCGTACTATCTTGACTTGGCAGGTCGCTTGCCGCGATATTTCCGGGCGGTTTGAGACGAATCTCGCCTTGGCGTTCGGGAAAGCGGCCGGGAATCGCGCTGTAATATCTTTTGATGTGTTCAAAATCGGCGTCCAAGTCGCCGCTCGGCATCATCATTGGCCCAAAGCCAACCACCTTGCGCTGATAGTCCGCATAACCAAAAACCATCGGCACATTGGCGCGCAAGGCGATAAAATAAAAACCGGTCTTCCAAAATGTTTTTGTCCCGCGCGTGCCTTCGGGCGCAATACCCAGAACAAACGCGTCGCGCGTTTCAAAATGTTTGACCATCTGCCCGACAAAATCGGTGCGGGCGCGGCGGTTGACGGGAATGCCGCCAATCGCGCGCAAGAACCATCCCAAAGGCGGAAAAAATAATTCATCTTTGGCAGCCCATGAAAAGTTCATTCCGGTGACCAACATCAAAAACCATGTCGCAAACAGGTCGGCGCCCGAAGTGTGCGGCGCGCCGATTACTATGCATTTCGCAGGCACAGGATGCTCGATTGAAACGCGCCAGCCGGTCAATGCAAACGCGAGGCGCGCAAACTGCCGACGGCCCGGATTACGGGCGCGATACCCCCCCGTCGCGCGCGTCGGGAATGAGGCGGATTCAGACATGCGCGGGCTGCGGCGTGAATTTGATTCTCATCACAATTTGCCTTGCTCCTTTTTTCGTGCAGCGTGAAATTTTGAGCGCATCCTATCGCATAAACGCCAAAGGGCAAAGCTGGAGCGCGCTTTTTGCAGTTACCCTAACGCAAAGGCAGGGCTGTTTGCTTTTTTTTGAAACCTTGAACATAATTCCAACGTCTTGGATCTGAATTCTGTTCTATAATCCAGAGAAAAATGTTTGCGAAATTGACCGCGCGCGCGCGCCAAATGGTCGCGCCCCCCAACCCGACCCGTTCCGGCTATTTGCCCGGATTGGATGGCTTGCGCGCGCTGGCGATTCTCGCCGTGCTTGTTTATCACGCCGATCTGGTGTGGCTGCCCGGCGGTTTTCTCGGCGTCGAAGTCTTTTTCGTCGTCAGCGGCTATTTGATTACGCTGCTGCTGCGAAACGAATATCGCAAACACGGCGCCATCCGTTTTGGAAATTTTTGGCGGCGGCGCGCGCGGCGGCTCTTGCCCGCGTTATTTGTAATGCTCGCGGCAGTGTTGGTCTGGATGGTGGCGTTCCTGCCCGACGAAGTGGCGACGCTTCGCGGCGATGTGGTCGCGGCATTGACCTATATCACAAATTGGTATTTGATTGCGGCGCAAAAAAGTTATTTTGAAACCATCGGGCGGCCCTCGCTCTTGCAGCATTTGTGGTCGTTGGCGGTCGAAGAACAATTTTATTTATTGTGGCCCCTCGTTTTCGCATTGCTCCTCACGCGCTTGAAAACGCGCGGCGCGCTGCTTGTCTTGATGCTGGGCGCGACGCTTTCGGCGCTGTGGATGGGCGCGTTGTATCATCCCGA
>JAJVIA010000135.1:1794-17778 GCA_022072245.1 Anaerolineae bacterium | reverse complement strand
CGGAAGAACAGAGCGCGCCCCTGCCGCTTGAAATGCCGCTCGCGTCGGAACAAATCGCAAGCGCTGCCGACCCAGTCGGTTCGCCCGTTTCGTCAGAAATGACTTCGGTTTCGTTTGTAATGCCCGCCGACTTGGCGCCAACGGATACAGAAATAATTGACGCGGAAAGTATTGGCGTGAGCGCGCCGCCGGTCGTTGACGCGTGGGTCAATAAATTGAATCTCGCGCGCGGCGAGGTCGTTGATGCGTGGGTACGCAAATTGAGTCTCGCCGCAACGTCAACGGCTGCCGCACGCGCAACCGACGCGGTGAAAATGGACGCGGCGGAAAATGATTTTGAAAGCGCGCTCGGCGTCCATCTTTTGCGCGAACAAAAACGCAGCGGAGCGTGTCGCGTCAATTGTTTGACGAGCGACGAAATTCGCCGCGCGCAAGACGCGGTCTTGAAACCTATCACACCGCCCAAACCTGCCGCGTCCGCACAAGCCCCGGTCATTGCGCCGGCTGTGCCAATTCCCCATCCGAGCCAAGTCCAAGTCTTGGCGATTGGCGATTCGGTCATGTTGGGCGCGTCCAATTATTTACGCAAATCGGTCAACGCAATTTTAGTGGACGCAAAATTGGGGCGTCAAGTTTCTACCGCGATTCGGTTGCTGCAAGCATACAAAGACGCCGATCGCCTGCCCGCCGTTGTGATTGTGCATCTGGGCAACAATGGCACATTCACGACCAAACAATTTCAAGAAATGATGAATATCTTGGCGGACACGCCGCGCGTTGTATTTCTCACCGACAAGGCGCCGCGCAAATGGCAGGACGCCAATAACGATACGCTGACGCAAGGCGCGAAAATGTTTTCCAACGTGCAGGTCATTGATTGGAACGGCGCGAGCGCGGCGCATCCCGAATGGTTTTGGAAAGACGGTATTCACCTGCGCCCCGAAGGCGCGCAATTTTACGCGAACCTGATTACCGCCGCATTGGAACAGCCCCTTGCGCCATAAAGAAACCCCGTCATGCGACGGGGTTTTAATTTGAAATGAATTAGCGCATTTCTAATTCGCGGCGCAGCGTGTCGAGCATCATCAAGGCGGTCAAATCTTCGAGCGCATCGCCCGCGCGCATTGCCTCTGGCGACGTATAATCGCGCGTCCCGCCTCCTCGCATGTGAATTAAATCCGGCTCCAAGCCGCGCCCCGGCACTGTGCCTGCAATCAAATCATAATCCCACAAGGGAATGTTGTGCGCCGCCGCCGTCTTTCGCACAATGTGATTGAGCAGATTCGATTCGCCTTCCAACCGGTCCGGTTTGGTGCCCAGCACCGGAATAATGCCGCGTTCCAAACAATAGCGCACAATGGCATTGAGATTGCGTTCAAACTCGCGCGGAAATTCGGTATCGTTCGCGCCGAGTCGAATGATGGCGATGGCGGGATTGTTCAAACGAATTTCGCACGCCAGCGGTCCCTCATTCGGCGCGCACAATTCAGACGCCGACCACGCGGGGTCGAATTGCGACCACGTGTGCATCCCTTTTTTCACCGCCGCGCTCGTGCGCCCCAGCGCGCCCGCGTAATGGTCAATCGTCGGCTGCAAATACGCGAACTTGCCAAGCCGATACAGTTTGTGGTCAAAGACCACCATAAAGGGCGGATACACCATCGTGCTGTCGCCGACTTTGGAAAAGACGCGCGCATTGCGCCCCTGCGCCTGTCCTTGCGCGAAAATGTCGCGCACATGCGCGCGCGTCGCGGCGTTCAAGACGAGCAAGCGTTCGACGGGAATGTTATTCAATACGGCGACCGTCGGCTGCGGCGGAACAGGCGTGGGCGGAATGGAGGTGGGCGTCATTGTCGCGGGCTGCGGTTCCGCCGTTGCGGTGGGCGCGCGCGCCGCGCGCGTTTTACGCTGCGTTACGGCGGCGCGCGTCGGCGCAATAATTTCTTCGAGATTGGTGCGAACGCCCGCCAAATCATAGACCAACGGCACGACAATGAGCAGCGCCGTCAACGCGGCGAGAATGGCGACGCAGGTGCGAAAAAAATTGTAACGCGCGTTTGAATTCATCGGAAACAAAACCGCGTAGGTGACACGCGCCTACGCGGTGAAAATTTATGGGAACGCCAAAGCGTGCGGCAGCTTGCCAGACTTGGCAGGTTTGTGCGATGCGGAGCATCGCGAGAAACCCGCAAGGTCTCGACGCCCACTGACCAAAACATTTTCTGAACGACTATAGCGTACGCAGTTCGCGCGTCGAGAGCATCAGACACTCGCTCCCGTCTTGGGTAACTACAACATCGTCTTCGATGCGAACGCCGCCTTTGCCCGCCAGATAAATGCCCGGCTCGACCGTGAACGTATTGCCCGGCGCAAGAACGCGCGTATCGCCTTCGACCATGTTTGGCGCTTCGTGTACGTCCAGCCCTAACCCGTGTCCGGTGCGATGGACAAAAAATTCGCCGTATCCCGCATCGGCAATAATTTTGCGCGCGGCGCGGTCCACGTCTTGACATTGCGCGCCGGGTTTTGCCGCCGCCCTGCCCGCCTCGTTGGCGCGGCGCGTCAAGTCGTAAATGTGTTTCAATTCATCTGTAATCGCGCCGACGGCGAACGTGCGCGTAATGTCGCCGTAATAGCCATCCACCGCGCACCAACCGTCGAAAATAACGAGGTCGCCGTTTTGAATTTCGCGCGCGGTGGCGGTGGTGTGCGGCAGCGCGGAATTTGAGCCGCTCGCCACAATCGGCGCCTCTGGAATCCCGTCCGCGCCGTGTTCAAACATCAGCCACTGCCAGCGCGCCGCAAGTTCTTGTTCCGTTTTGCCGACGCGTACCTCGTTCAACAATGCGTCCAGCGAAGTTTCCAGCGTCCGCGCGGCGCGGCGCATGGCGTCCACTTCAGCCGCGTCCTTGACCATACGCAGCGTATCAAACAACGGGCTCGCGTCGGAAAATTGCGCGCCGCGCGCGGCGGCTTGCAACTGCGTCCATTCCAAGGCGCGCACGCTGTAATAATCTAGCGCGATATGTTTGCCGTCGAGCGCGCAATGCTGCGCCAGAGAAGCCCAGCCCGCTTTGACCCACTCGGCATCGCTCCACGCGTGCAGCGTCAACGGCACGCGCGCCCGCGCCTCGACGCGCGGCGCTTCGAGCGCCGGCACAATCAAATGCGCGGCGTCACGCGTCACCACCAATAGCGTCACGCGTTCCGACACGTGCATTTGCACGCCGGTCAGATAAAATAAATTCGCCGACGGCACAACCGCCACCGCGTCCACGCCGCGCCGCGTCATTTCCGCGCGCAAACACTCCAGTCGTTGTTCAATCATGAATCATCAACCACAAATCAAAAATTCCTACACCCACAACCCGCCATGTACATTAATCACCGCGCCGGTGATATAGCTTGCCTGTTCGGAAAGTAAAAACGCGACCAGATTGGAAATATCCTGAATCTTGCCCAAACCGCCAAGCGGAATGATGCTGGGCAATTCGCGGCGGTCGGCGTCCGTCGTCGCATACGTTTCGATAAAACCGGGGTTGATATGATTGCAGCGAATTCCAAACCGCGCTTCATTGCGCGCGACCGATTTGGACAGCACGACCAAGCCGGTTTTTGCAACATTGTACGCCGTCGTCGTCGGCGCGCCGCGCGCGTTTTCGGAATTGAGCGAGCCGAGATTAATAATGTGTCCGTTCAGCTGTTCGCGCATGATGGGCAGCGCGGCTTTGATGCAATAAAACGCCGACGATAAATTGCCGTTGAGAATTTCTTGCCACTCTTCCACCGACGTATCAAACAACGACTTTACCAAAAAAGGGCCCGCGTTATTCACCAACACATCCAGGCGGCCAAATTTTTCATGCGTTTGCGCGATTAACTGCTGCGCGCCTTCGGGCGTCGCGACGTCGGCTTGCAGCGCGATAGATTGGGGCGAAACGCTTTGCGCCAGATGCAGCGACGCTTGCGCCGCCGCCGCGTCGCGCCGATAATTTACGACGACGATATAACCGTCACGCGCGAGGCGTTCCGCGATGCCGCGCCCAATGCCTTTGCCGCTGCCGGTAACAAGCGCTACCCGTTCATCCGTCATAATTTTGCTCCATCCCTGTTTTCGTCGTCCGTCATTCTAACAAAAGCGTAGAATTTTTCAAGACCCTCTCACAAAAGACCCCGCACCGACGGCGGGGTTTTCAATTCGTTAAAACGCAATCACATCAAAATCATTGGCGACAGTCACCTTGCCGCGAAAATGGCGTTTTGCCGCGCGCTTCCATTTTGACGCGTTGATTTCCGGCGGAACGTGAATCAAAATCAATTCTCCAACATCCGCCGCGTGCGCCGCCTGCCCCGCTTCGACCGCGCTCGAATGACCCGCGTTCGATTCGTCCAATTGCGTCGCTTCGTGCAAAAAATAATCCGCGTCGCGCGCGAGCGCGACAATGTTTGCGCTGGGCGCCGTGTCCGCCGAATAGGCAAAACATTTGCCCGTCGCGTGATTCGTCACGCGCAAACCCATCGTCGCCACAAAATGTTTGCCGCGCCGGGCGCTGATTTCAAACTCGTCAATGCGCGGCAGCGCCGCCTCGCTGTTAATGACGACGGTGTGATATTTGATTTTGAACAAGTTGGGCCAGGCGCGGAACCCGACCGCCTTGAGTAACGCTTTGGCGGAACGCAGCGTATCCGCGAGACCGTACACATGCAGCGGCGCGCGCCGTCCCGCCATCCACGCGTTCAGCATGAAAATCGGAAAGCCGTAAATGTGGTCGGGATGATTGTGCGTCAACACAACGTGGTCAATTTCGTGCGGGCCAACGCCCACCTGCGCCAAGCGTTGCGTCGGACTGCCGGCGACATCAATCAAAAGATTGGTCGTCGCGCCGCGCACCAAGAGAAAGGTATTTTCACGTTCGGGACCGCACCACGCTGCGCCAGTTCCCAAGAGAATCAATCGCGCCATAAAGAACCGCCTAAAAAAAAGATGCCGTATATCGCGGGGCGACATCGGCGCGTATCGTCAAGACGACGACCGCAAGACCAAGCCAAATGGTTTTCGCCAAGCAGCCAATTCCCCCACCGCTGCCCAAGTATAATTCCGAATCGGGCATGTCGCAATGGGAAAGATGGACAGAGAGAGGGCCGCGCCGTCCGACGGGCTAACTGTCCAACAAGTATGGCACCATCACTACGGCGACGTTCGGATGCGTCTCGAATGCCGCGCGCAGACGCTGCGCGGTCCGCCCGTGCAGCGCGCGTTCCCAAAAATGCGCGGGAATAAATTCCGGCAAAATAATCGTCACAAACACATCGGGGTTTTGCTTGTGCAGCGCTTCGACGTACGCCACCATCGGACGCACGAACTGACGATACGGCGAATCGAGCGTGATAAAAGAAATATCGGGCGCATACTGCGCCATTTTTTCTTTGGTCTCTTGCGCGCGTTCCGTATCGGTGTTCACATGAACCGCAATGATTTGTTCCTTCATCGAACGCGCAAACGACAGCGCGCGCAGTGAAGCATAAGTCACTGTATCAATCGGCACCAGCACAAATTGTTTGACGGTTGTCGGCGGCAGTTGCCCCGGCTCGATCCGCAATTGAACCGCCACGCGCTCGTAATGCCGATGCACCATCGAGAACATTACAACCAACAGAGGAATGAGAATTATGACGATCCACGCGCCATGCGTAAATTTCGTCAGCGTGGCGACAACCAAAATGAGCGCCGTCGCCACCGCGCCGATACCGTTAATGACCGCGCTGCGTTTCCAGCCCGCCGTCCGCAATTTGCGCCAGTGAATCACCATGCCCGTTTGCGACAAGGTGAACGCCAAAAATACGCCAATCGCATACAAGGGAATCAAACCATGCACGTCGCCTTGAAAAATCAAAATGAGCAAGCCCGCGACAATGCCCAACGCCGCAATGCCTACCGAAAACGCCAAACGGTCGCCGCGAAAAGAAAATTGATGCGGCATAAAATTGTCGCGCGCTAGAATCGAGGCGAGGCGCGGAAAACCGGCAAACGCCGTATTCGCCGCGACGACGAGAATGCCCATGGTCGCAAATTGGAAAATGTAATACAAAATCGAATCGCCGTACACCGCGCGTCCCAATTGTGAAATAATCGTTTCGGAAGAGCCCGGGTCCGTTTTAAAGAAAATCGCGAGCAGCGAAACGCTCACAAAAAAGACGGCGAGAATCGTACCCATAACCGTGAGCGTGCGCGCCGCGTTTTTGCTTTCGGGCGGCTTGAACGCGGGAACGCCGTTCGAGATGGCTTCGGTGCCGCTCATTGCGACCGCGCCCGTCGAGAACGCGGTAAGAATCAAAAATAAATTCAATGGCTCGATCACCGGATGCGCGACGGGATTTGCCGGCGGTTGATACCATCCCAATAACGCGCCGACCAAGCCAAGCACAATCACGCCGCCCAACATGACGATAAAGGTATACGTCGGCACGGCAAAGATGGAACCGGATTCGGTGACGCCGCGTAAATTGACGACGGTCATAAGTCCCACGAAACCCAACGCGATTTCAACCGCATACGGCCGCAGAACCGGAAAGGCAGAGGTGATGGCGTCCGTGCCGGAGGAAATGGAAACGGCTACGGTCAAGGTGTAATCAATCAACAGCGCCGCGCCTGCCACCAAACCCGCTTTAGTCCCCAAATTTTCGAGACTGACAATATACGAGCCGCCGCCATTCGGATAAGCAAAAATCGTCTGCCGGTACGAGAAGGCGACAATGAACAACAACATCGCAATCACGAACGAAATCGGAATGGTCAAAGTCAACGCGGCCGTGCCAGCAATCATGAGTACGAACATGATTTCGCCCGTCGCATACGCTACAGAGGAAATCGCGTCGGACGAAAAAACGGCAAGCGCTTTGACTTTGGAAAGACGTTCGTGAATTTCTTGCGCGCTCTCTAACGGACGGCCGATAAAAATCGCTTTGAGTTTGCGATAAATGACCTGCGGACGAGAGGGGGATTGCGACGCTTCTTCAGTCGCTTCAAAATGACCGGGACCCACGCGGCGAAAGAGGCGGCGGTGCGGTTCGTGGCGGCGCACATACACATCGCCGGGGCGCGCGCCCTTTTTAATTTCGGTGACAGTTAAATCGGGATTGACGATATTCGCGGTATTTTCGGCGGGAGGCGGCGTGACCGTTTTGGATGACGCATCCGTCAGTTCTCCATTCCCGGATGTAGAAAGCGGAACATCATCAGAGACAGCGGCTTCGCCTTCGGCGGCATTTCGGGGTTTACGCGACGGACGATACAAACTCATGGCATCCTTTCTCGGACCAGCGCAATGCGTACGGCATCAACGCTTTTTTTTCAATGAATTGAAATTTATTGACGCGCAATTTCGGGCGATTGCCCACAACGCGTTAAAAGCGTTCTCTTACGCCGACAGCGCGCATTAACAGGGCGCATTAGAGAATGCGCCCTACGCGCTGCGGCAAGTACATTTCAACTGGCGATTGCCCACAACGCGTTGCAAACGCGCGCTGCGGGGAATCATTACGCAATTTTTTTTGGCGCGCGCTCAAAGACGCGCCAACAATTCCGCTTTCTTTTTTTGAAATTCTTGGTCGGTCAACATGCCCTCTTTATGTAGCGCATTCAATTGGGCAATCAAGATTGAAATTTCTGACGGTTTGGAAACGGGCGCGGCGGGCGCAGCCAATTCGTCAAACCCCAACTTTTCTTTTTCGTTCAACATCGCGGTCTTGAATTTAATCGGATCGGTCAGACGCTGAAAGCGATTTAAACCCAATTCGCTCGCGGTCAAAATTTCAACGTCGCCGTAATCAAAGAGCCGCCCCAAGATCGATTGCGTCATACGCACATCGTTCACTTTTTCCAACGACGAATCAATCACATTCTTGTTAATGGTCCCATCCACCTGAATCACGCGGCGATTGGTGACAATGTATTCGCGGTTGCGCCAACGCGTCACCTGCCACACAAAGCGCCCTATCGGAATCAAAAGCAGCAGCGCGAGCGCCAACGTCAGCGGCTGCCCTTGCGACCAACCAAACGCCAGCGCCGCAACCGCCAGAATGATGACGACAAAAATTAAATCCACCACCGCGGCGCGCAACAACACGACCCAACTTTGGCGCGCGACCAAAACGACCTCTTCATTTTCGCCGAGCAATTGAGAGACATAGCTCATGGTTCGTGTAACTCCAAATCCGATTTCGGGCGCACCGTGAGCGCCGTGGCTTGCCCACGATTATACAGCTGTGTTGAAGATATATGCGCGTGGCCCAACAAGCGTTGAACGTCTTGCAAACTCGAACCTTCTTGCAAGCGATGCGTCGCAAACGCATGGCGCAGCGAATGAGGCGTCACCGCGCCTTCGATGCCCGCTTGCGCCACATAATGTTTCAAAATCAACCAGACGCCTTGCCGCGTCAACGGTTCGCCGCGCGGATTCACAAACAACGCGCCGCTGTCCGGCGGCGCGCCAAAATTCGCGCGGCTGCGCGCCAGATATATTTCCAACGCGGTGTGCGCGGCATTGGTCAATTCCAGCGTCCGTTCTTGTAACCCGCGTCCCACGCGCAGCGTCCGCGCCGCCGCGTTGAAATCCGTCAATTGCAGCGTCACCAATTCGGTCACGCGCAGACCGGTGGCGTACATGACTTCGAGCATCGCGCGGTCGCGCAAACCTTTCGGCGTCGGCTCGGCGGGCGCATTCAAGAGCGCCGTCACCTGTTCGGGATTCAATGTGCGCGGCGGCGTCTTGGACACGCGCGGCGGGTCCAAATCCAATGTGGGATTGACCGCCAACACATGCCTTTGGGTCAAGTAAAAATAAAAAGATTTCAACGCCGCGACTTTGCGCGCGACGCTCGACGCGGAATAGCGGCGCGCTTTTAAATCCAGCAAATACGCCTGAAGCAGCAGCGAATCCACGCGCGCCCACGACGTAATGTCGGGCCGCGTGTTCACGACAAAAAGATAAAATTGGCGCAAATCATTGCGGTACGCCGCGAGCGTATTTTCGGCATAACCCTTTTCGGCGGCGAGATATTCCAGATATTGTTCAATGAACGATTCCACGCAGGTTTCCGCTTCATGATTCATGCTTTTTGATTGTCGGGGCGCACGCGCGCGCTATCCGTCGCAATCATAAAACATAAATTCAGACGCTTTCCAGCGCCGCGTCCAAATCTTGCTGCAAATCGGCAACGTTCTCGATGCCGACGGATAAACGCACCAAACCGGGGTCAACGGCTAACGGCGAATCGGCGACGGACAAATGCGTCATCGCGGCAGGTATTTCAATCAAAGATTCGACGCCGCCCAACGATTCCGCGAGCGTAAAAATTTTGGTCGCCGCCGCGATTTTTTCCGCCATCGCCCGTCCGCCGCGCGCGATAAATGAAATCATGCCGCCGTACGCGGGCGCGCCGGCGGGCGTACGCATTTGCTTGCGCGCCACCGCGTGCTGCGGATGGGACGGCAAGCCGGGGTACAAGACGCGCGCGATTTGCGGCTGCATTTCCAACCACTGCGCGATTTCCAGCGCGTTCTGCGAATGACGTTCGAGACGCAGCGCGAGCGTTTTCAAGCCGCGCAGCACGAGCCAGCAATCAAACGGCGCCGGCACCGCGCCCGCCGCGTTTTGTAAAAATTTGAGACGTTCATACAGCGCCGCGTGATTTGTCACAAGCGCGCCGCCGACGACATCGCTGTGTCCGCCGAGATATTTGGTGGTCGAGTGCATGGACAAATCCGCGCCCAACTCGAGCGGCCGCTGCAAATACGGCGAAGCAAAAGTATTATCCACGCCCACCAAAATTCCGCGTCCGCGCGCCAACGCGCTCAACGCTTGAATGTCCACGACTTTGAGCAAAGGATTCGTCGGCGATTCAACCCAAATCATTCGCGTCTGCGCGCGCAACGCGCGGCGCGTCGCGTCCAAATCCGTCAAATCTACAAACGAAAATTCCAAACCAAAATTGGCAAACACGCGTTGAAACAAACGGTACGTGCCGCCATATACATCATCGGCGACGACAATATGGTCGCCTTGCTTGAAATAGAGCAACAGCGTCGTTATCGCCGCCATGCCCGAAGCAAAAGTCAAAGCATGACTGCCGCGCTCCAACGCCGCCAAACACTCTTGCAGCGCGGTGCGCGTCGGATTGTCGGTGCGAGCGTAATCAAAACCGCGATGCGCGCCGACCGCGTGCTGCGCAAAAGTTGAAGTTTGATAAATGGGGATTGTCACCGCGCCCGTCGCGGGTTCGGGGTCTTGGCCCGCGTGAATCGCGAGCGTTTCAAATTGGAATTGGGACATGGCAGAATCATTTTCCTTGAACAAAGATTATAGAGGCGTCCGTTATCATTTGTCAAAGTGAAACCACCGCACGCCACACCCGCGCGGCATCAGGGCGGCGTCAAGTCGGGCGCGGAGCCAAGACCTCAAGTGTTTTGCAGCAAGAATATCTATCGCGGCGCGCGCCGCGACGAAAACATTTGGGGTCTTGCGGATAATGCGCCAGCCCTGCGCGCGGCATTTTGTTGTATTGGGAATTAGGGTGTATCATTTGGCCAGACGTCGTGCGCGCGCGAACAATCGCCGCACGTCCAATTCCCTCGAATGGCGAGAATGCAATTCCTCATTGATGACTCGCAAGTCACGCGGTCCATGTCCAGCCAATGGCGATGGCAACGCAGCGTTTCCGCGTCCCCATCTTCCGAGCCGACCCAAGCCGCAGCGCGACAATCAAGAAAATTGCGTCAACCCATTCCCCGATTCAAGGAGGAGAAGTGAAAAAGTTTTTGTTGCTCACGCTTGCGCTTGCGGCGGTTTTCGCTCTTGCCGCTTGCGCAACGCCCACCGCTGCGCCCACTCAAGCGCCGCCCACTGCGGCGCCCGCGCAACCGACTGCGGCGCCCGCGCAACCGACCGCTGTGCCCGCGCAACCCACCGTCGCGCCCGCGCAGCCAACTGCCGCCGCCGCGCAGCCAACCACCGCCGCCGCCGCGCAACCAACGGCAACCGTTCCACCGCCGAACTGCAACAAACTCGATGGAATGCCGACAGCCAAAGCCGGAGAGCTGGGCTCGCCCGACAAACCCATCGTCATTACGCTGGTCCCGTCCGGCGACGTGCCGACCATCACCAAAGCCGGCACCGCCATCGCCGACTGCTTGAGCAAACTGACCGGGCTTAGCTACAATATCGAAGTCGGTACGAATTTCGCCGCTTCGATTGAAGCGTTGGGCGCAAACAAGGCGCAGTTCGGTTTTCTCAATACCTTTTCGGCGATTCTTGCCCAACAGAAATACGACGTGACGCCTTTGTTGGTCTCGCTGCGTAAATACAAAGGCAAGCTCGAGAATTTCTATCAGGGCCAGTTCATCGCCAACAAAGCATCGAACATCAAAACCATCGCGGATTTGAAAGGCAAGACTTTTTGTTTCGTGGACCCGAATTCCACTTCTGGCTATATCATCCCCGTCATTGTGTTAAAAGCCAACGGCATTGACCCCGAGGTGGATTTGAAGGGTACGCAGAACGCCGGTTCGCACGACAATGTCGCTATCGCCGTGTACAAGGGCGATTGTGACGCCGGCGCCACGTTCGTTGACGTTCGCACCGACAGCAAACCCATCAAAGAAAATTATCCCGACATCTTGGACAAGGTGGATGCGTTCTATATCACCGACAACATCCCGAATGACGGTTTGCAAGTCGCCAAGGGCGTTGACCCCGCATTGACCGACGCGACCGTTAACGGGTTGCTCTTTATCTCGAATGACCCGGGCGGCAATGCGATGCTCCGCAATCTGTATAGCTATGGCGGTCTCGAAAAAGTGGGACCGGATTTCTATAATGCCTTTGCAGAGCTCATGAAAAAAGCGGGCGTGGATCCCTCCAGTCTCGTGAAATAAGAATCAACTTGCAGGCAGCGCCGCGCGTCGGCGCTGCCTGTTCACATACCAAAAAAATTGCACTGCCCCGCAGCGCAATTTTTTTCAAATTCCGATTTATGCTGCGCGTCGAAAATCTCACCAAAGTTTATCCCAACGGCACCGTTGCTTTGAAGGATGTTACATTCCAAGTGGAGGACGGCGAATTTCTGGCGGTCATTGGCTTGAGCGGTTCGGGTAAATCCACGCTCTTGCGCTGTATCAATCGCTTGATTGAACCGACGAGCGGCAAAATTTTTTGGGATGGCATAGATGTCACCGCCGCCTCTCCGAACGAGATGCGAAAAATCCGGCGGCAGATGGGTTTCATCTTTCAACAATTTAATCTGGTGAAACGCTCGAATGTCATTACCAACGTATTGACCGGGCGGCTCGGCTATGTCGGCTCGGCGCAATCGCTCGCCAATCTGTTTTCCAAACACGACCACGACCTCGCGCTCAAAAATCTGGAACGGCTCGGCTTGAAAGAAAAAGCGTACGTCCGCGCCGATTCTTTGAGCGGCGGTCAGCAGCAGCGCGTCGGCATTGCGCGCGCGTTGATGCAAGAACCAAAACTCATTCTCGCCGACGAACCGGTCGCATCGCTCGACCCCGTGCTTTCCCATTCGATTCTCAAATATCTCGAACAATTGAATAAAGAAGATGGTTTAACCGTTTTGTGCAGTCTGCATTTTCTCGACCTCGTGCATCGCTACGCCACGCGCGCCATTGCGCTCAAAGACGGAAAATTGGTCTTTGAGGGCTTGCCCGAAGCGATTGACGACGCCGAATTCAAAGCCATCTATGGACAGGACGCGCAGCGCGTGAGTATCATCTAAAGTGAAAAGTATAAAGTTAAAAGCTAAAAGTTGGCCAGACGCTATGTTTCGCCTTTGACTTTTTGCTTTTAATTTTTAACTTGGCCGATGTCTGCCCAAACTTCCAATTCCCGCACCACCAAAAATCCCCTTCTCGCTCCCTTATTCTCGCTCATCGTTCCCGGCGCGGGCCAATTGTATCTTGGCGCGCGCGAGGCGGGCAGCGCCATTCTCGTCGCCACCGTGGTCTTGGCGTTGTTGATTCAATTTACGTCCGAAGTGCTGCGGATTGCCGTAATTGAAACCGCTTTTTTCAAAACGAGTTGGCTGTGGTTTTTGCTCGCGCTCTTTTGGCTTTGGAACGTTTTTGACGCGTATCGCCGCGCGCGCGGTTTGAGCGCGTCGCGCGTTTTCGGCTTTGCCGTCCCGATTCTGATTATTTACATCCTCGCGTGGCAAGTGACCGGCGTAGATTTCACGCGTCTCGTCACGCGCTTTGACGACGTAAAATATATTTTCAATGCGCTGCTGCATCCCGATTTTTTTACGCGCGATACGGAACAGCAATCCGGCTGGGTAACGATTCAGGTGCCATGCAGTCCCACCGTCCCGCCTCCGCCGCCCGAATACAGCGGTTTCCCCGTACGCATTGACCGCGCGTGCGGCACGGTCGGCGACCCGCTTACGATGACGGGCGAAGGATTCTTGCCCACGACCTCCGGCAATGTGTATTGGCTTGAATACGACGGCACCAATGAAGCCCAAGTGCGTATGAACGACGCGCCGGTCGTCATTACGACAGACGCAAACGGACAATTCACGTCGCAATTCAATATTCCTTCCTTTGCCGCGCGCGACGGTTTGGACCCGGACAATCCGGTGGTGCAAGCGGTAGAAGCGCGTTTTGTACAAGAAGTGGGCCCGCCGAAACCGAGCGAGAACTTTCACATCTTGATTGGCAGCATCGCCCAAGAACCCGCGCCCGCGTGGATGGTAAATCTTGGGCTCGTCGCGCCCGACGCGACCGTGCCGCGCATTGTGCCGGGCGGCATTTGGGTAACGATTGCGTTGGGGTTGATGGCGACGTTCATTTCGGTTGCGGTTGCCGCGCCGCTTTCGTTTCTCGGCGCGCGCAATATCATGGCGCGCGTGCGCGGCGGTACCGTCATTTATTACGTCACGCGCGCGATTTTCAATTTTGTCCGTTCGGTGGACACATTGATTTGGGCAATCATTCTCGTGACGTGGACGGGGTTGGGCGCGTTCACCGGCTTGCTCGCGCTTTCGATTCATTCCATCGCGGCAGTGGCAAAATTGTATTCCGAAGAAGTGGAACACATTGACGAGGGACCGGTCGAGGCGACGACGGCGGCGGGCGGCACGACCTTGCAATCGGTGCGCTTTGCCGTGATTCCGCAAATCATTCCCTCGTTTCTCGCCTATTCGCTTTTGCGGTGGGACATTAACATGCGCTCGGCGACGATTGTCGGTTTTGTCTCGGCGGCGGGCATCGGCTTTTATATTTTTGAAGCGATTCGCAAAGGCGGTTATCAAGAATATGCCGCCGCGCTGTGGGCTATCGCCATCGTCGTAATGATTGTAGATTTTGTGAGTTCGATTTGGCGCGAACGTATTCTGCACGGCGAACGCCGCGCCGCCGCCACGCCGCAAGATTTGCAAGCGCCGCCCAAACCTTTTTACAAAACGCGGCGCGGCATTCTCTATACCGTCATCTTTATTATCGTTTTCATCATCTCGTGGAATCTTTCCGAGATTAACTTGGAGAAATTGCTCGAACCCGCGCCGACGCTGGGCAGCGTCATTTACGACTATATCACGATTGATACGAGCGTCGAGGTGTGGCGCGCGATTTTGCGCCAAATTCTGGTTACGATTTTTCAAGCGCTGCTCGCTACGACGCTTGGCGCCATCGTCGCCATTCCGTTCGCGTTTCTCGCGGCAAAAAATATCACGGGACGCGCGCGCGGCACGGCGTGGATTTATTATGCGGCGCGTTTCGTTTTGAATTTCTTGCGCTCGATTGAAGCGTTCTTGTATGTCGCCATTTTTGTGTTCTGGGTCGGCGTCGGCGCGTTCGCGGGCATGTTGGCGCTCGCGGTGACGACCTTTGGACTCATTGGCAAATTGTTTAGCGAAGCGGTGGAAAATATCGAAGAGGGCCCCGTCGAAGCCGTCACGGCGACGGGCGCGAACCGTTTGCAGACGATTGCCTTTGCGGTGCTGCCGCAAATCGTCCCGCCATTTATTTCCTATAGCATTTATCAATGGGACATTAACATTCGGATGGCAACCATCATCGGGTTCGCGGGCGGCGGCGGCATCGGTTTGCTCTTTCAAAATTACGTCGGACAATTGCAATATCATAAAGCCGGCGCGGTGATTCTCGCCATCGTCGTCGTCGTGACGATTATGGATTTGGCGAGCGCGAAAATTCGCCATCGGCTCGTCTAGATTTTTTCGGTTTTTTCAATTATTGACGCGGCGCTCTACCAGACCTCCACTGGCAGTCGCCGCGTGTTTATTCTTATGCTTGAATGGTTCTCTACGCAGACGCCCGTCATGCAAGCATTCCTCGCGACTTGCTTTACATGGTTCGTCACGGCATTGGGCGCGGGTCTCGTATTCATCTTTCGCGGCTTTGACCGGCGCGCGCTAGACGCGATGCTCGGTTTTGCCGCGGGCGTAATGATTGCCGCCAGCTTTTGGTCGCTGCTTGCGCCAGCCATTGAAATGGCGGAGCAAAATGGCTCTATCGCGTGGCTGCCCGCGCTGATTGGTTTCCTGGGCGGTGGCGCGTTCTTGCTCGCGATGGACCGCGTTTTGCCTCATCTTCACTTGGGGCTGGCGCGCGACCAAGCCGAAGGAATCAAGACAACTTGGCGCCGCAGCGTCTTGTTGGTGTTGGCGATTACGATGCACAACATTCCGGAGGGGCTTGCTGTTGGAGTGGCGTTTGGCGCGGCGAGCATGGGTGTGCCGGGTTCAAGTCTTGGGGCGGCAATCGCCCTCGCAATTGGGATTGGGCTTCAAAATTTTCCCGAAGGGACGGCGATTTCGGTTCCCCTGTATCGCGACGGGATGTCACGTCCGCGCGCATTTGCCTACGGGCAAGCATCCGCGCTGGTTGAACCGCCCGCAGCCATAATCGGCGCATACGCAGTCACGACCATCACCGGCTTGCTGCCTTATGCGCTT
>JAJVIA010000135.1:0-1694 GCA_022072245.1 Anaerolineae bacterium | reverse complement strand
GTGTTGGACCCCGACGCGGAATTGGCGATACATATCGAAACACCGGAAGCGACGGGCGACGAACCGAAAAAACTCGTCATCAAAGATTCGGGCATTGGCATGACGCGCCAAGAGTTGGAAACGAATCTCGGCACCATCGCGCAGTCGGGCGCGCGCGAATTTCTGGCAAAGGTCGGCGCGGACAAACTCGACCCTTCCGACATGATTGGACAATTCGGCGTCGGCTTTTATGCCGTGTTTATGGTGGCGGACAGCGTGCGCGTCGTCTCACGCAGTTATCTGCCGGACGCGGAAGCGGTCGCTTGGCTTTCCGTCGGCGACGACCAATTCCGCATCGAACCCGCCGTAAAGAATGAACGCGGCACCGAAATACATATCACGCTCAAAGCGGATGCCGCCGAATTCGCGGACGCGTGGAAATTAAAACAGGTCGTCAAAAAACATTCCGACTTTGTGCGCTTTCCCATCTATCTCGGCGCGGAACGCGTGAATCAACAAGAATCGCTATGGCGCAAAAATCCGTCCCAAGCGCTACCGGCAGATTACAAAAATTTCTATCAGCAGTTGACGCTCGATTTTGCCGAACCGCTGGCGACGATTCATTTTGTCGCCGATACGCCCGTGAATGTGCGCGCGCTCTTGTTCATTCCCGCGCAGCGCGAGAAAAATATGTTCTCGCCGCGCAAAGAACCGGGGCTGCTGCTCTATTCGCACAATGTGCTGATTCAAGAATACTGCGCGGATTTATTGCCCAAGTGGTTGGGGTTTGTGGACGGCGTGGTGGATTCGGAAGATTTGCCGCTGAACGTTTCGCGCGAAACGGTGCAAAACAATCAGACGATGCGGCAGTTGACAAAAATTTTACGCGGGCGCGTTTTACGCGAATTGAACCAACTGGCGGAGAACGACGCCGAAAAATACGCGCGGTTTTGGAACGAGTACGGGCGCGCGTTCCGCGAAGCGCTTGCGACGGACCCCGGCGCCAAGAACGAGGTATTGCCATTGTTCCGTTACGCGTCATCCAAATCAGACGGCAATCTGGTTTCGTTGGACGAATACATCCAACGCCAGAGCGCGGAACAAACTGAAATTTATTTTGTGTTGGGCGACGATATGAAATCAGTCGCGCACAGTCCGCATCTTGACCCGTTCCGCGCGCGCGCAATCGAAGTTTTGTATTGGGTGGACCCGCTCGACGCGTTGATTGCGCCAATGCTCGATGAATATCAGGGCAAAAAATTTCGCAACATTGACGACGCGGATTTGGAACTGCCCGAAGAGAAATCGGCGGATGAACCCAAGCCAGAGACGCCCGAATACGATTTCAATCTCTTGCTCGGCGAATTTACGCGCGTGTTGGGCGAACGCGTTTTGGATGTGCGCCCGTCCAAAGTGTTAAAAGATAATCCCGTGCGCCTCGTTTCGCCCGGCGACGACCGCGAACGAGAACGTCAACGCTTGAATCGCTATTTCGATAAAGAATATCAAGTCCCGAAAAAAATTTTAGAAGTGAATCGCCATCACCCGCTCATTGTAAATCTCGCGCGAACGCTGCACGACGACCCGCAATCGGAATTGGCGAAACTGGCGGTGGAGCAATTGTACGACAGCGCGCTGGTGCAAGAAGGTTTGCATCCGAATCCGGCAGAGATGCTGCCGCGCATTGAAAAGTTGATGGAGTTGGCGGTGGAAAA
>JAJVIA010000037.1:20521-39273 GCA_022072245.1 Anaerolineae bacterium | reverse complement strand
CAGGTCAAAAATAGGGCATGGACAACGCTGCCCAAACCCTAAAAAATGCACTAAATCTTGTGTATATTCTTAATGACCCACGAGATATTGTGGTTTTGTGAAATGGAGTGTAACACAAACCGCGCGCCATTTCAAGCGTTTGACCTTAAAAATATGGCGCAGCGCAAAAATTGAAACGCGGTAAAAAAAAGACCAGAGCCGCGTACGACTCTGGTCTGGGGTCTTGCAGAACGCAAACGGCAAACTTAGCCGCCGAGACCAAGCATCGGGTTAAAGATGGCGAGCAGTGAGCCGCCCAAAATACCCACGATAAGCATGTTCACAATCCCGGCGATAATCGCTGCAATGATGGCTTTGCCGGTGGAAAATTCTGCCGCTTCGCGAACGCCGATGACATAGCCGATGATGGACAGAATCGCGACGATCAGACTCATGAGGCCGACGAGACAACCCAACACCGGCAGCAATACGATGAGCAGAATCAAAAGACTGACGATACCGAAAATCGCCACATAACCGGTTACGCGCATCATTTCTTGCGTATTCGTCTTGCCGCCCAACATGTTGGCAACGAATGCCAGAATCCACGAACCGACCACCCAAGCGACGATGCCGAGTACGCCGACGATAATCGCGCTAATAACGCCGCGTACGAAATCCGTACTAAACAAACCCGAGTTCGGGTCCAGTTGGACGAGACCTTGCGTAAAACCGCGCACAATCGAAATCAGAACAACGATGATGGCTGCGGTTTTGGTCGCCGCCGGGTCTTCGGCGATTTGGCGATATACGGGGGCTTTGAGAGTAATAACGCCCATAATGCGGTCCATAATTTATTTCTCCTTTGGTTGAAACTGTGAATTGTGAATGTAAAAAGCTACATTCCGTTGACGCTAGACGATTCCGTCAAGGAATCGGGCAAGCAATTCTGCGGCGCCGCGAATGAGAAATGCCACAAGCAGCGCAAAGATGGCAGTGACGATAGCATTGCCGGTGGAAAATTCAGCCGCTTCGCGGATGCCGATGATATAACCGAGCAGCCGCAGAATACTGACAACGAACAAGACCGCCGTCGTCACGAACGTCAATGCCGGAAGCCAGAGCGTGACCAGCGACAATACGCCGACCAGCGCAAAGATTTCGACATACCCCGTGACGCGCAGCATCTCTTTGGTATTGGTCTTGCCGCCGAACCAACGCGCGACAAACGCCAACACCCACGCTCCGACAAACCACGCGATCAATCCGAACGCCAAACCGATGAGCGCGTATTCCAAAACGCTCAGCGCATCAAAGGTTGCGAGGCGCTGTGGATCGTTCGGGTCGGAACGTACCAAACCAGAGACCGCGCCGACGAACAAGCTGACCAGCGCCACAATCCACAGCGCGGGTCGTGTGGCGTTGGGGTCATCGGCGATTTCGCGATAGGTAGCCACGCGAAGCGTCACGATGCCCGCAAGGCGATTCATACAGCGCGTACTCCTTTCCGAAAAAAAAGAAAAAAAGAATTGGGCGGGACCGCCACGCGCGCCGAATAATGAAAATAGAGCGCGCCCAACGGAATTCCCGAGATGCGGAAAACGGAATCTGTTTTACGCGCCAACCGTGCGCGCAAAACAAAATTGCCCGGGGGCAACAATCAAGCATACAGCTCGCGCCAAAGAACCACCTCCCTTCGCTCACAGTGTTTTGAACGCGCCGCGCCTACGTCCAGGCGCGGGTCGAACCAATAACCGTACAACTTGGGAAACGCTGTTATGCTCAAGCCAAGACGCTTGGCTGAGGATATTGCAAGTATATCACCAAAAATAAAAAAATGACGCCCCGATTGGTCTTGACGCAAAATTTTAAGGAACTCGAATTCGGGCGCAAAAAAAAGAAGCGGGGTCCCACTACCCCGCTTCTCCGCCGGTTCCCGCCCCTTCACAACTTGTTGGTCACAGAGACGCCCATCGTGATTTTGCAAGCGTGGAGTAAGCGGTTCAAAACTCGTTATCAGCCGCGTTTCCGTAAAAACGCGGGAATGTCCAAATCTTCACGGTCAAACTGCCGCACCGGAAAATCAATCGTCTTTTTGCCCGGCGCGGCGACCACGTTTCCCGTCGCCACACCGGCGCCCGGTTGCCGTTTGGCTTGCGCCTGGAAACCGGTCGCAATGACCGTAATCCGCACTTCGTCTTTCATTTCGGGATTGATGACCGCGCCAAAAATCAAATTGACATCCGGGTCCGCGACGCGGCGCACAATTTCCGCCGCTTCGTACACTTCGTGCAGCGTCAAATCTTCGCCGCCAGTGACATTAAAGAGTACGCCGCGCGCGCCGTCAATGCTCACGTCGAGCAACGGCGATTTGATTGCCATCTCGGCTGCCGCCACCGCGCGATTTTCGCCGCTGCCGCGTCCGACCGCCATCAATGCCGCGCCGCCTTCGCCCATAATCGTTTTCACGTCGGCAAAGTCAAGATTAATCAAACCGGGCACCGTAATCAATTCGCTGATGCCCTGAATACCTTGCCGCAACACATCGTCAGCGAGACGGAATGCAGATTGGAGCGACGCCTTTTTATCCACAATGTCCAACAAGCGGTCATTCGGAATAATAATGAGCGTGTCCACGCTGTCTTTCAAGCGATTCAACGCCTCATCCGCCACGCGTTTGCGTTTCGCGCCTTCAAACATGAACGGCTTGGTCACGACGCCGATGGTGAGCGAACCCATTTCGCGCGCGACTTTGGCAATGACCGGCGCCGCGCCCGAACCGGTGCCGCCGCCCATGCCGGCCGTCACAAAGACCATATCCGCGCCCTTGATTGCATCGCGGATTTCGTCCGCCGTCTCTTCCGCCGATTTCATGCCGCGTTCGGGGTCGCCGCCCGCGCCGAGACCGCGCGTCAATTTATCGCCGATGCGAATTTTGGTTTGCGCTTGAGAATGAATCAGGGCTTGCGCGTCCGTGTTGACCGCAATAAAATCTACGCCGCGCAGACCTTCAATAATCATGCGATTGACGGCGTTGGTGCCGCCGCCGCCAATGCCGACGACTTTGATTGCGGCAAAATTTTCGACGCCATTAAACAGGGGTTCCGTGCGTTTGGGTGGAACCGGCGGTCGGGGGGGTGTAAGGGAATTTCGCTCCATCGCTCTACCTCACAATGTTCGCGCCACACGAGCGTGGCAAATTATGGCTACTACTAGCAATAAATCGGGCGCTTGCAATCAACGTGACCTATCCCTATCTAGTGATAAATTACTTGAAAATACACTAGATTTAGGATATGAGGGAGATTATAAGCCCCAACTATGACTATGTCAAGACCCAATTTTCAAAACAGCCGCCAATAACGCCGCCGTCGCCAACAAGCGCACGAGCAGCGCGCGACGATTCACTTCCGCCGCAAAAATGCTCGATTTTAGTTTATTCATACGCATCATTGCGCTTCACCTCTTTCCGGCAGCAGCGCGTTCCGCAGCCAACCGCCCACATTGACCAACGGCGCGAAAACGCCTTCACGACTCTTGCGGCGCGCGCGCGCTTCCATTTTCGTCAGTTCGAGCGTTTGATTGTCGGCTTCGTGCAAGCCCCACTGCGTCAAACCGACGCCCGTCGCAAAGGCAGGCGCGCTCACGCGTTCGACCAGTCCTTCGATTTTTTGCGGCGAACCCACCCGGCTCGGCAAGCCCACAATTTCGCGCGCGAACGTTTTAATGCCCGCCAGCTGCGCCGTGCCGCCGGTCAATACGATGCCCGCCGGCAGCAAGCCGTCGTAGCCCGAACGTTTAATCTCGGTCAAGACCAGCGTAAAAATTTCTTCGGCGCGCGCTTGCAAAATTTCCGCCACCTCGCGCCGCGACACGACGCGCATTTCTTCTTCGCCAAACGCGGCAAGTTCAATAATTTCTTCGGGGCGCGCATCGTCCGCCAAAACGGTGCCGTACTTTATTTTGATTTCTTCCGCCGCCGCAAAGGGCGCGCGCAAACCGACCGCCAAATCATTCGTCAAGTGCATGCCGCCAATCGGCAGCACGACCGTGTGCCAGACGCTACCTTCAATAAAAATGGCAATGTCGGTGGTGCCGCCGCCAATGTCCACCAACGCCACGCCCAAATCGCGCTCGGCGCTCGTCAACACCGCTTCGCCCGACGCAATCGGTTCCAACACCAATTGAATCACGCGCACGCCCGCCGCTTCGACCGCTTTGTACAAATTCTGAATGGACGCCACCGCGCCGGTCACAATGTGCGCTTCGACTTCGAGGCGATAGCCCATCATCCCAATCGGGTCGCGCACGCCGTCCTGGCCGTCGAGCGAAAAACCGCGCGCAATCGCGTGAACCACTTCACGATTATCCGGCACCGCAATCGCTTGCGCCGCGTCCATCGCGCGCTGCACAATGTCTTGGGTCACCGCGCGCCCGTGCGGAATCGGCGCGACCCCGCGCGAATTGATGGACGCAATGTGCGCGCCCGCGATGCCGACATACGCGCCTTCGATGGACATGTTCGCCATGCGTTCGGCTTGCTCCACCGCGAGCGCGATGGATTGCGCGGCGAGTTTCACATCCACCACCACGCCTTTGCGAATGCCTTCGCTCGGCGCCATGCCAACGCCCAAAATGCGAACGCCGTCCGACGCCCGTTCCGCGATGAGCGCAACAGTTTTGGTCGTACCAATGTCGAGAACTGCAACAGGAATACTCATTGTGCCTCCAGGTGAAACGCGCTATTTGGTTTTCGCCGCCGCTTCTTGGTAATAGGGCAGCCCGCTGCCCAAATCAATAAATGTAACCGCGCGTTTGTCGCGCAACAGTTGCGTCGTCACAATCTGTAACGCCGTGAGTTTGTCTTGCATCTGATTCGCGCTGCCAAAATAAATCAGCCAGCCATGTTCATCGCGCAGCGTGAGGCCGTGCGCCTTGGTCCATTCAAAATACTTGGGCGCCGCTTGCCACGCATTGATGAGCGCGGCGGCGGCGTTGAACGCGTCGGGATTGATGCGTTCGCCATATTTCACCGCGCGGCCTTCGGCATCGCGCACGTGCCAACCGTTCGGCACCATGCCGCGCGGCCGCATCGCAATGCCTTCCTGATCCACCCAAAAATTCTTGCCCGCGACTTCCCACACAAAACGCGGCGTGCGTTCGACGGTATAAATCTCGACCGTGTTGGGCAGCGTCACATACACCTGCGCGTCTTGGAATTCGGGCAAAGCGCGCACGGCGCTCTCGACTTGGCGCGGATTTACAAAAAAGATATTCCAGCCATTCACGCCTGCCGCTTGGGCGATTTCGTCGTGCGGCACAATCTTGGCGCCGATTATCGTCGGCTGTGAAACAAAAAAGGCGTCGAGATTGAAACTCGCCCACAACAGCGTCGCCAGCGCCGCCAGCAAAAATCCGGCGAGAAATTTTGGACGGCTCGCGCGCCAATCGCGCGCGGTGCGCCACGGATTCAATTCGATGCGCGGCGCGGCAATATCGAATGTCGCGCGTTTCTGGGGCGCGCGCGGCCGCGTCGTTTTCGCGCGCGGTTCCGTCGCCACCACGCGCACGCGCGGCGCCGCGCCAACGACTTGGCGCTTGCGGCGGGTGCGCCGCGCGGCGGGTTTTTCTTCAGAACTTGGGGTCTGTCGGCGAACGCTCATAGTCTTTGCCTACCAATTTTTGGGCGGCGCAACCTAATACGTCGTCTTGTTACGCTTTTTGTCCGCATGACGTTCCAACGCCAATTCAATCAAACGGTCAAGCAACTGCGGGTAACTCAAACCGCTCGCCTGCCACATGCGCGGATACATCGAAACGGCGGTAAAACCGGGAATAGTGTTGATTTCATTGACTAGAATTTTGCCGTCGCGTTTATCCAGAAAAAAATCTACGCGCGCCATGCCGCTGCAATCAAGCGCCAGAAACGCGCGCACCGCGAGTTCCTGCACCGTCTGCGTCTGTTCGTCCGTCAAAGCGGCTGGCACAATCAGACGCGTCCGTTCGTCCGCGTACTTGGCGGCGTAATCGTAAAATTCGCGTTCGGGGATCACTTCGCCCGGCAACGATGCCAGCGGCGTATCATTGCCCAACACACTGCACTCGATTTCGCGCGCATCCACCGCGCGTTCCACCAAAATTTTGCGGTCATACAGCGCCGCGTTCGCCAACGCCTGCGTCAATTCATCCCAATTGCGCGCTTGGGCGACGCCGACGCTCGAACCTAAATTCGCGGGCTTTACAAAACACGGATACGCCAGCGCGGTCTCGATTTCGCGAATCGTTTCTTCCGGCTCGCGTTCCCATTGCCGTCGCGTCACGACCAAAAATTCGACGACGGGCAGACCGGCATCGCGCAGCAGCGCTTTCATCAATTGCTTGTCCATGCCCACCGCGCTCGCCGCCACGCCCGCGCCGACATACGGCACATCCGCGAGTTCAAGCAAACCTTGTATCGTACCGTCTTCGCCATTGGGTCCATGAATTAACGGAAACGCCACATCCACGCGTTCGTGCAGCGCGTCCGCCGCCGTCATTTCCGCCGCGTCGCGCGTCAGCAAGGCGGTCTGCGCGGCTGGAACGTCCGCGCCATTCATGGGGCGCAGCAAAGGCGAATGGGCGGCATTGACCAAAGTTTTGAGCGGATTGCCGTCCGTGAGCCACTTGCCCTCTTTGCTCACGCCAATCAAAACCGCGTCGTACCGGAGCGGGTTCAACGCGCGCAACACCGCTTGCGCCGACGCGAGCGAAACTTCATGCTCGCCCGACTTGCCGCCAAAAATTAGGCCGACTCGAATTTTGCCGTTCATCATCTTTCGCGTATCGCTTCAATAAACCGACATCCAAACGCGCGGACTGCGCTACCAGCCGACGAGTTCGATTTCCAATTCCAAATCCACTTTGAATTTTTCACGCACGCCCTTTTTCACTATCTCGATCAATTCCAACACATCGTTCGCCGTCGCGCCACCCCGATTCACGAAAAAATTCGCGTGTACATTCGAGACTTGGACATTCCCAACGCGCATACCCTTGAACCCCGCCGCCTCGATCAAACGCCCCGCGTAATCGCCCGGCGGATTTTTAAACATCGAACCCACGCTCGCATCCGTCGGCTGCGTTTTGCGTCGCTGCGCGGCGTATTGATTCATCCGCGCAATGCAATCCGCCGCGTCCGCGCGCGCCAATTCAAATTCGGCGCGCAAGACAATGTACTGATGCGGATGGCGTTTCAAAAAACTATTGCGATACTCGTACTGCAACTCGGCGCGCGTCCACCATCGAATTTCATTTTGCGCGTCCAAAATTTCCGCGCGTATCACACAGTCGCCGATGGCGCCGCCGTGCGCGCCCGCGTTGGTTACAATCGCCGCGCCGACGGCGCCGGGAATCCCAACCGCCCATTCCAAACCGCGCCAACCTTGGCGCGCCAAGCGGTTCGCCAAGCCCGGCAGCGGCGCGCCGCTCTCTGCCGTCACGCGCAGCGTCTCGCCTTTTTCATCAGGCGCCATCTCTATCGCGTCCGCATGATTTTCAATCACCAGCCCGCGCACGCCCGCATCGCACACCAAGATATTGGACCCGTTGCCGAGAATGAAAATTTCAAGCGCCTGCGCGCGTCCCCATTGCGCGGCTTGGATCAATTCCGCCCGCGAATGGACGCGCCAAAAATATTCTGCGGGCCCGCCGATGCGAAACGTCGTATGCGGCGCGAGCGCTTGCCCGCGCGCAATGTTTTCGAGTCCCATACGCGTCTATGCCGCCGCCGGCTTGGTCAAACGCGTAATCGCCAGGACGGCGCCGGTGACGCCCCAGAACAGCCCAAACACCAGATTCGTCATGAGCAAATTGGTAAAGGTATAAAGCCCCATAATCATCGCGCCAATCAAGTCAGCCGTCTGCGCGGGCACCACAAACAACGCAATTAGCACCGCTTCCATCAACCCGCGCCAAAAAGCGCGTCGGCTGTTCAATCCGCCGCCCATGAACACCAAAAGGAGCAAAAAGAACATCATGACATAAAAACTCATGAGCGGGTCGCCCAAGAAATTACTCGCGCCTTCCAGCTGCGGCACATTGGTCAATCCGATAATGTGCGCCTCGACGCGCAAGATAAAATACAACGCCAACAGCGCCAAAATATCATCGCCCAACGCGGAACTTTTGAGCGCCCGCATATACAGCGCAATCGCCCCGCCCAAGACCAGCAGCCCTACAATGACCGCAATGACCCACGCCTGAATCTGAATCGGGCCGATGGCAATCAAAGTCGCCTGTGGGTTGAATTGAATCGAGTTTTCGATATTTTGCGCGATACTATCAATCCACGCATTCAAACCCGCGACCAAACTAAACGGAAACGTGGTGGACGAAAAGAAACCGCTGTCCATGAAAAATTGCGCAACGGTCGGCAATTGCTCTTGAAAAAAGACCGCTGCCGTCAACGCCGCCCACCAAAAGATCCAATTTTTGGGACCTAAAACATCACGCATGATTGTCCTGCATTAACTCGTCGGCGATCCGATTCACGTCTCCCGCGCCCAGCGCCAATAACACATCTCCCGCTTGCAATTCCGCGCGCAAACGCGCCGCCGCTTGTTGCAGGGTTGGAACGTATTGCGCTTTGCGCGCATCCATCCGTTCGACTAAGGTCGCGCCGCTCACATCCAACGTATCGCGTTCCCGCGCCGCGTAAATGTCCGTCACCAACACGCGGTCCGCATCCTGAAACGCGTCGGCAAATTCTTGCAAAAACGCGCGCGTCCGCGTAAAGGTGTGCGGTTGAAACAACGCCCAAATTTTCGCGTGCGGAAAACGCTGTCGCGCCGCCCTCAAGGTCGCGCGAATTTCCGTCGGATGATGCGCGTAATCGTCAATGATGGTCGCGCCGTGTAAAGTCCCGTGAATCTGGAATCGCCGCCCGACTCCGCTAAATTTTGCGAGCGATTCTCGCGATTCTGCATACGAGACATTACAGCGTCGCGTTACGACGAGCGCCGCCAGCGCGTTCAAAACATTGTGCCAGCCCGGAATTTGGAGCGCAAACGCTCCGACCTCTAGCTTGTCGCAAAATACGACGAAATCTGTGCCGCCGCGCTCATTCGCAGCGAGTTTTTCAGCGCGCCATACGTTCGCGGCGTCCAAACCATACGTTATCACCGTCCGCCCGCTTGCCTGCGCCAACGCGCGCGCCGCGTCATTGTCGCCGCACACCACAATCGCGCCGTCCGCACGCGTCTGCGCCATAAAGGTCGCAAACGCATTTTGATAGCGCGCCCGCGTCGGAAACAAATCGGGATGGTCGTAATCCACATTCGTGACCACCGCCAGATACGGCGTCAAACCCAAAAACGCGTAATCGTATTCGTCGGCTTCAATGACAAACCATTTGCTCTGGCCGACACGCGCATTCGTTCCCCAAGCCGGAAGGATGCCCCCCATCACAACGGTTGGGTCCAAACCCGCCGCGCTCAAAATACTTGCAAGCAGCGCCGTCGTCGTCGTCTTGCCGTGCGAACCCGCCACCGCAATCACATCATAGCCCGCCGTAACCTCGCGCAAAAATTCGCGCCGTTTCAAAATCGGGATATTTTGTAAATGTGCCGCGACGATTTCGGGATTGTCCGCCGCCGCCGCCGACGTAATGACCAATGTATCCGCGCCCGCGATATGTTCCGCCGCGTGTCCGATGAAAATTTGCGCCCCCGCGCGCGCCAACGCGTCCGTGACGGCTGAAGCGGCGCTATCGGAACCGCTAACGCGTGCGCCGCGTCCCAACATCACCCGCGCTAACGCCGACAAACCCGCGCCGCCAATGCCGACAAAATGAATATGTCGCGTCACGCGCACACCTCATGCAAAACGTCCACCACGCGCCGCGCCGCGGCGGGCTGCGCCAACGCTTTTGCCGCGCGCCGCATCGCGTCCAAACGCGCGCGGTCTGACAATAAATTCAGCGTCGTCGGCAAAAAAGCGGGCGTCAATTTTTCCTCTGTCAAAATTTCCGCCGCGCCGCGCGCCGCGAGAAATTCGGCGTTCTTGGTTTGATGACCTTGGGCAAACAACCCGGGGACCAACAAACTCGCCGCGCCCACCGCCGGAAATTCGCCGAGCGTCGCCGCGCCCGCGCGCGCCACAACCAAATCGGCGGCGGCAAGCGCGAGCGGCATGTCCTCATTCAGATATTCAAACAACCGATAGCGCGCCGCGCGCGCCGGGTCCAACCGCGCGCGTTCCGCGTTCAGCGCGGCGTACGATGGCGCGCCGCACAGATGAATCACTTGCGTCGCCGCGAGCAGCGCGGGCAAATTCACGCGCACAATTTCATTCAACGCGCGCGCGCCCTGACTGCCGCCAAAGACTGTGACCGCCGGTAAAGCATTATCGAGTTGGAAATGTGCGCGCCCCGCATCGCGCGCGGCTTGAAAAAATTCGCGCCGCACCGGATAGCCGGTCACGGTGGCGCGACCGCGCGGAAAAAATTTCAAAACTTGGGCGAACGAAACCGTCACCTGTTTGCTGAATCGCCATGTCGCCCGAATCGCCCAACCCGGCTCTAGATCCGGCAAAGCAATCACCGCCGGAATTTTTTTGCGCCACGCCGCCCAAAGCGTCGGAGCGCTCACATAGCCGCCGGTCGCCAACACCGCGTCGGGTTTGAAATGTTCCAAGACCGCCGTCGCATGACGCGCGGCGCTCGCCAATTGCGCGCTATTTTGCAACTGCGCCCGCAGCGTTTTGCCGCGCACGCCGCCGACGCGCATCCCAACAAACGGCACGCCGCAACTTGCCGCGATGCGCTGCTCGACGCTCGCGTCGCGTCCGAGATACAAAAATTCAGACGTCCGATTCGGGGTCGGCGGCGCGTTGAATTCCTGCAGCACGGCGACGAGTGGATACACGTGGCCGCCGGTTCCGCCCCCCGTAAAAACGAGTCGCATTCTTTTTAGTCGTTGCTAAATTTTCCTTGACCGACGAAGCCGCCGCGCCCACCGCCGGCACACTTTTGACGACCGGCGGTTTGGGCATCGCGCGCGAAATGCTCAATAAAATTCCAACGCTCGCCAAACTCATCACCAGCGACGAACCGCCGTACGAAATAAACGGCAGCGGTTGGCCGGTAAAAGGAATCAATTGCGTTACGACGCCGATATTGACGAACGCTTGCAGAACCAGCCAAAAGGTAATGCCCGCCGCGAGGACGCGGCCGAAATCGTCCGGCGCTTTTTGCGCGATGCGAAAACCGCGATACGCCAAGACCACAAACAAGCCCACCAGCAGCGCCGCGCCAAACATGCCCGTTTCTTCGCCCCAAATCGCAAAGATGCCGTCCGAGTGCGCGAGCGGCACGTAACCGTATTGTCCGCCGCCCGTCCCCAAGCCCTTGCCGAAAATTCCGCCCGACGAAAGCGCAATCAACGTCTGCGCGATTTGCCACGAACCATCATTCAATTCTTTGGCGGGGTCGGTCAATAAAGACCAGAGACGCGCCATCGCGCGTTCCGAGCGCGAAATAACAAAACCCGCCGCCACAACCGCCAAAACCGCCGAAACGACAAATTGTTTCAAATCCGCTCCGGCGACAAAAAACATGGTGAACGCTACGCCGACAATCAAAAAGGCGGTGCTGTAATTGGGCTGCAAAATAATGAGACCGGCGACGATACCGACGAGGATGGAAAAAGGAATCAAGCCATACATCGGGTTCCGCAATTTTTTGCCTTTGGAGGACAGCCACGCGGCGACATAAATAATCATCACCAGCTTGGCGATTTCGCCGGGCTGAATCGAGGGTCCCAACAGCCAACGCTTGGCGCCTTGCACGCCTTCGCCAAACAATAACAGCGCCACCAAAAGCGCCAGAGTGCCAAGCATGAGCCACACCGCCGCGCGCTGCCAAAAATGATATTCCAGGCGAGAGCAGATCACGAGCGTACACAAGCCGAGCGCCAACATGGTCACATGCCGTTCGACGAGACTGAACGGGTCGGCGTCGCCCGTCTGCAAATTAGGACCCACCGAAACGCTGTAAATCATCATGACGCCAATCACCAGCAGCGCGCCGACAAGCGCCGCCAGCACATAATCGGCGGGGCGCACATTGCGCGCCCACAAATGCGCGCGCACGCTTTGAATCCATGAAGTGTGAGCTGTTACAGGAAGCGCCATAAAGCCCTCAATTCCAAAGTAAAATTTACTATAACGCCTGAACCAACGCGCGAAATTGTTCGCCGCGTTCAAATTCATTCGCAAACATGCCGAAACTCGCCGCGCCCGGCGAAAGCAAAACAATGTCCCCCGCTCGCGCCAGCGTCTGCGCCAATCGTACCGCGTCCGCCAAAGTTTGCGCGTGACCCGCGACCTGCGTCTGCGCGTTTTGTTCCGTCAAAGCTCGTTCCATTTTTTCCGTCGCGCTGCCGTCCAGCAAAATCACTTGGGCGCGCGTTTCCAAAATTTTTTTCGCCATTGCGCCGTACGGCAAACCCTTGTCGGAACCGCCCGCGAGCAAATAAATTTGTCTGTCGCCGCGCGCCAAAGTTTGTAACGCCGCTATCGTTGCCTGCGGCGCGGTGGCGGTAGTGTCATTGATATACTGCACGCCGTTCCACGCGCGCACCAGCTCGAGCCGATGCGGAATCCCTTTGAATTCACGCAACGCCGCGGCAATCACATCCGACTCGACGCCCCACGCTTTTGCAATGGCAAGCGCCGCGAGCGCGTTTTCGATATTGTGCTGTCCGACAATCAAATTTTCAATTGGTAAAATTTTGTTCAAACCGTTTTCGTCAAGCCAAACCAACCAATCTTTTTCAACCCGCGCGCCTTGCTTGATAGCGCGCGTGCGGCTGAACCACACCGTTTGCCCCAGCGCTTTTGGGCGCAATCGCGTACAGACCGCATTGTCAAAATTCAAAATCACAAAATCGCGCGGCTGTTGATGCAAAAAAATCTGCGCTTTAGCCCACGTGTATTCGTCCAGGTCCCGATAGCGATTCAGATGGTCGGGATATACATTCGTGAGCGCCGCAATGTGCGGACTGCGTTTCAATTCCTCAAACTCTTCGAGTTGAAACGACGACATTTCCAAAACCACCGGCACAGTCGCGTCAATTTGGTCGAGCAGTTCGAGCGCCGAGACGCGCAGATTGCCCGCAATAACCGTTTTCGGATTCGCGCGCTGCAAAATCGCGCCCGTCATCAACGTCGTCGTCGTTTTGCCTTTGGTGCCGGTGATGCCAATCACCTGCGCCATCCCGCGCGGCAAGAGTTCCGTAAATAATCCCAATTCCATTCGCACCGGGATATTGCGTTCGCGCGCGATTTGTAAAAAAGGCGTTTCGCGCGGCACGCCCGGATTGCGAATAATCAAATCCGCGTTTTCAAAATCGCGCGCGCGATGCTCGCCCAAAACAAATTCAACCTCCGCCTCGCGCAATTGTTCGAGCGTCGGCTGCAAATCATCCGCCGTTTTAAGGTCCGTCACGGTGACCCGCGCGCCCTGTTTCAAGAGCCAGCGCGTCACGCCCAAACCGCCGCCGTGCAAACCCAAACCCATGACGAGGACGCGCTTGTTGTGCAAATCCATTTTTATAACAACGCCAACGCGACGCCCAACATTGCCGCCAGCAAACCGACGAGCCAAAAGCGCTGCACCACTTGCATTTCGCTCCAGCCCAAAAGCAAAAAATGATAATGGATTGGCGTCTTTTTGAAAATGCGTTTCCCTTTGGTCAGTTTGAAATAGCCGACTTGGAGAATGACCGAGACCGCTTCGGCGACAAAAATAATTCCCACCAACGGCAGCAAGAGCCATTGCCCGGTCATTAACGCGACGACCGCCAGCGTCGAACCCAGCGCGAGCGAACCGACATCGCCCATAAACAATTCCGCCGGATGCGCGTTGTACCAGAGAAACGCAAGCAGCGCGCCGACCATGATGAAACAAAACGTCACCAGATAAATCTGCTGCTGCAAATACGCAATCACGCCGTACGCGGCAAAACCGAACCCCGTCACCCAGCCCGCCAACGAATCCAACCCATCCGTAAAATTTACGGCGTTCGCCGTGCCGACAATGATAAAGACCGCAATCGGAATATAGATCCAACCCAAATCAATTTTTTGCGGAATCGTCGGAATCGCGATGCTGTGAATGTCCAACGGAAAATATAAAATCAATGCAATAATCGTGGCGAGAATCAGTTGAATAATAATTTTGTAACGTCCCAACAACCCCACCGCGCCGCGCGCGCCGCGCAAGCCCATCCAATCGTCATACGCGCCCAACGCGCCAAAAGAAAGCATCGTCAACAGCGGCGCCATAATCGAGCCGCCGATGATGCTGCCGCTCGCCAAATTGAAAATGTTCAGCACCAGCGTAATGACCGCAACCGGCACAATAATCATGATGCCGCCCATGGTCGGCGTGCCCATTTTCACTTGATTCGATTCGGGTTCTTCGATGCGAATCTGTTTGCCGATGCGATGCGCTTTGAGCCACCGAATCAACGGCGCCCCCCAAATCACCGCCAGCAAAAAAGATAACGTGCCTAACGTCAACGGAATCGCCATGATCGCTCGCGCCTAGGATGCGCCGCCTCCGTGCATTTCGGTATCCAAAGCCAACGCGCGCACAATCTCTTCCATTTGCGCGCCGCGCGAACCTTTGATAAGAATCGTGTCGCCCGGCTGCGTCAATTTTCGCAGCTGCGCCACCGCTTGCTCATTCGAGGCGGCAAAAGCGACTTGGGCGTGACCTTGTTCGCGCGCCGCGTCGCCGATTAACTTGCCCAATGGACCCACCGCCAGAATCACATCCGCAATCTCGCTCGCGCGAATGCCTACCAGCGAATGACCCTCTTGTTCGTACGCGCCCAATTCGCGCATATCGCCCAACACGGCAATTTTACGTCCGTTCAATTCCGCCAACAGATTCAACGCCGATAACGTCGAAGGCGGACTCGCGTTATACGTGTCGTCCAAAAGCGTGACGCCGTTTTCGCCCGGAACCGCAATCAAACGCAGCTGCGCGGAAACGTCTTGCAAACCGTTGAGAATTTCTTCCCACGACAATCCTTGCGTCAAACCAACCGCCGCCGCCGCGAGCGCGGTATGCACGCTGTGTTGACCGAGCAGCGGCACGCGCACATGCAAAATGGTATCGCGGTGATGCAGCGCGAACGCCATGCCTTCCAAGCCCCGACTCTCGATTTGGTCCGCCCATACATCGTTGGCGGCATCCAAACCAAAAGTCATTACTTGCGCGCGCGTTTTGGCGCGCATCGCGCGCACGCGCGCATCGTCGCCATTGAGAATCGCCCAGCCGCGCGCGGGAAGCGCTTCGACCAATTCCGCCTTTGCCGCCGCGATATGTTCAAGCGTGCCGAGACGTTCCAGATGAATCGGCGCGACGAGCGTAACCACGCCGACCAGCGGCGCGGCAATTTCGCACAAGGTCGCAATCTCGCGCGGCGCATACATTCCCATTTCCAAAACGACGCGTTCGTGCGTTTCGTTCAATTCAAAAAGCGTCAACGGCAAACCCGTTTCGCTGTTTAGATTGCCTTGACTTTTTAAGGTGCGATAGCGCTGTTTCAAAACCGTCCAAATCAATTCTTTGGTCGAAGTCTTGCCGACGCTGCCCGTCACGCCAATGACTTGGACGGCGGGAAATTTGCGACGCCAGTAGGCGGCAAATTTTTGCAGCGCGCTCAAACTATCGGGCGTCGCAAAAAACGGAATGGTCGAGGCGGGCAAATCGGGGTTCGGTTGTAACCCGGCGACATCTATTAGAGTTAGATTGCCTCCGAACCCCGATTCGCGCGCGCGCGCGTTTCCGACAATGGCGATTGCGCCGCGCGCCAACGCTTCGCCAATAAACTGATGTCCATCGAGCGCTTCACCCTTTAACGCAAAAAACACCGAACCCGGTATTACTTGCCGCGAATCAATCGCCACTCGCAGGATGCGCGCTTGCCAGAGCGCCGCAACCTTGTCGGGAACGCTGCCGTCAGCGGTCCCGCCCTCACCCGATGGTTTCGTTTCCGTCAATGCCAAAAACAAATCGCCGAGCGTCAACATAACTACATTCTATTGCCGCGATATTCCAACGCGCAGCGCGCGCGGTGGCTCGGCGGTCAACGCGCTCACTTCCTGCGCCGTTTCATATTCCTGCGCGAACGTTTCTAGCTCGCGTCGCTGCGGCGCGGCGCGCCGCAATAGATAGCGCAAATAATCCAGCAGTTGTAACGTATCCGCCGTCGCATACGCGATTTCGTCGCCCGCAAACGCCAACAGCTCGCGCGCGTTTTGCGTCAGCGTCCAACGCGCGCGCTGCCAGATATTCGGACCGCGCTGGACGCGCGCCTGTTTGGGTTTATAACCGCGTGATACACTGACGTTACGTTTGGCGATTGCCATATTCTCTGCTCCGAAAAAACGCGCGCTTATTTTGTCATTGCCTTGCGTACATCATCCGGCGGCAAGCCGGTCAATTGCGCGATTTGCTGCGCCACTGCCGCGAAAATCGGCGACGCCACTTGGGAACCCCACGGCGATTTTTGCGGACGATCAATTTTTACCAAAATCACATACTGCGGATTGTCGGCGGGAAAATAGCCGCTGAACGACGCAATCGTCCATTTCGGGTCATAGCCGCCGGGCGCCGGAATTTGCGCCGTGCCGGTTTTGCCCGCAATGGTATAGCCGGGCAAACGCGCCTTGTTCGTGGATTCGGTCAAAATGGATTGCGATAAAATATCCGTGACTTGGGCTGCCGTTTCCGGTTTGAGGACGCGGCGAATCATGTACGGCGAACGCGTCTCGACCGTGCCGTCGGGACGAATGATGCGATCCACGATATAGGGCCGCATCAACTTGCCGCCGTTCGCAATGACCGCCATAGCGTTTGCCATTTGCAAGGGCGTCGTCGCAATGCCCTGCCCGAACGAGTTGGTGCCCAAATCCGATTCGTACCAAATGCCGTCGCCCGGATTTTTGACCGTGCCGGGAATTTCGCCCGCCAGATCCACATTGCTCAACGCGCCAAAACCGAAATCGTGCAGATATTGATAAAACGTTTTGGGCCCCGTCGCCAAAGCAATTTTCGACGCAATCACGTTCAACGATTTCGCCATCGCCGTGACCAAATCTACATTGCCATATCCTCTGCGGTCGGAATTGTAAATCGTGCGTCCGCCAATCACCACCGAGCCGGGATCATTCAACACAATGCCGCGCGAAATTTTTCCCGAATCGAGACCCGCCGCGAGCGTGAACGCTTTGAATACCGAACCCGGTTCGTACGGCAAACTTACGGCGGGGTCGGCGTACGCATCCAGACGGGTCGTCGAAAACGCGTTCAAATCCGGCGCGGGATAACTCGCCAGCGCCAAAATTTTTCCGGTCTGCGGGTCCAAAACCAAAATTTGGCCGCTCTTGGCGCCAAACTCTTGGACGCCGCGCGCGAGTTCGCGTTCCACAATGCTTTGAATCGCGCTGTTGATGGTCAAAACCACAGTCGAGCCGTTCACCGCGGGCGAACCTTGCGGCAAATCAAAGGGCAGCGTTTCATCGCCCAACGCGTCGGCTTCCGCGCGAATTTGTCCATCGCGGCCGCGCAGCAATTCGTCAAAGTATTGTTCAACGCCGTACGCGCCGGTCCGACTCGCGCTCGTAAAACCGACAATATGCGCCGCCAATGAACCGCCCGGATATCGGCGCTGCGGTTTGGCTACAAATTCAATCGCGCCGATTTTGCCCGCGTTCCGCAGCGCGGTCAGCTCTTTGCCCGCCGAGACCGGCGCGGTCAAGGTGAGCATCACCGTCTGCTGACTTGAATCCGACAACTTTTGGACGAGTTCCGCTTCCGACATGTTCAAAACCGGCGCGAGGACTTGGGCTTGCTCTTTGGGATTTTGAATCAAGTGCGGATGCGCCGCGACTTCGTAATAAAAAATATCCGTCGCCAATAACACGCCGTCGCTCGTAATAATGTCGCCGCGCGTAGCGTATTCGGTCATGGTGCGTTCGCGCAACGCCAGCGCCAACTTGTTCAAATCGTCGTGACGCGCCACCTGCCAATAACCGAGGCGCACGACAATCACCAACGCGGCGGCGAGCATGAGCGCAAACAGCACGTAGGAACGGCGAGCGAATTGGGCAGAGGTTAGAGCAGACACAGGCAGGACTGAGAAACGAGGACTGCGGACTGAGATAAATCGTTCGTCGCTCAGTCCACAGTCCTCAGCGCTCGTAACTCACTTGGTTTGAGCGTTCACGTAAGCGTTCAAATTTCCCAAACCCAGAACCGACAAGAGCTGTTCCAACACGGTACTGGAATCGGTTTCAAAAGTTTGCGGCACGGCTTGAAAATTTCCGTCGGGCAAAAAGGCGGGCATCAATTCATTCGGCGGCGGTTGAATCCACGGCATTTCGGCATACACCACCTTTTTTGCCGGGCCCAAACCGAGTTTGCGCGCGCGCTGTTCAATCGCGCTCGGCGAAGCCAACGCCGCGATTTCATAACGCAGCTGCGCGTTCTCGCGCTCCACTTCTTGAATTTTCATCTGTTTGACGCGCAGCTCGCGCGCAATCAGCGCCGCATTCGACGCTTGCGCCAAATACACCAACGCCACCAAGATAAACGCAATGATGGCGACCAACGCCAGACGCAGCGTACCGAACGAAGGCAGCGCTTCCCAACGCGCTTGCGTCCGTTTCAAAAATTTTCGGTATTTAGCGTCAAGCTGTTCTCGCCAAGCGCGCCAACGTTC
>JAJVIA010000037.1:14215-20421 GCA_022072245.1 Anaerolineae bacterium | reverse complement strand
CCCAATCTCCCAATCCCCCTCACACCCTCTCCGCCACGCGTAATTTCGCGCTGCGCGCTCGCGGATTTTCGCGCGTCTGTTGATACGTCGGTTGGATGGGATGTTTGGTCAGATTGCGCCACTGCGCGTTTTGTTTGAAAAAATTTTTTACGATGCGGTCTTCGAGCGAATGAAACGTAATCAAGGCGACGCGGCCGCCCGACCCCACCACTTCTGTCAATTGCGGCAAAACCGCCGCCACATTTTCCAACTCGTGATTCACCGCAAGCCGCAGCGCTTGAAACGTCCGCGTCGCCGGATGAATTTTGCCGTGACGCCCCACTGCGCCTTGAATCGCGTCCGCCAAAGTTTGCGCCGAATGAAAGGGCCGTTGTTCGCAAATCACGCGCGCAATTTTGCGCGCCGCGCGTTCTTCGCCATATTCATAAATCAAATCGGCGAGTTCCGCTTCGTCCCATTCATTCACAATGTCCGCCGCCGTCACGGCCGTGCGGTCGTCCATCCGCATATCCAGCGTATCGCTCGTGAACGAAAACCCGCGCGCGGGATTCGCCAATTGCATGGACGACAAACCAAAATCGAGCAGCGCGCCGTCGCACGGCATCCAATCCCATTCCGCCGCCACCGTTTTCAATTGCGTAAAGTTCGAGCGAACCAAAATTGCGCGTTCGCCAAAAGGGGCGAGCGTTTCACGCGCCAGCCGCAACGCCTCCGCGTCGCCATCCAAACCCAAAAGTTTTCCGTCCGGCGCCGACGCGTCCAAAAGCGCTTTTGCATGTCCCCCCGCGCCCACCGTACCGTCAATATACCTGCCCCCCCGCTTGGGCGCGAGCGCTTGAATCACTTCATCCAACAATACCGGAACATGCGCCTTCATACCCTGTACGGAACGAACGCCGTTTTGTTCCCTCCCACGCGTTTCGTTCCCTCCCACGCGTTTCGTTCCCTCCCACGCGTTTCGTTCCCTCCCACGCGTTTCGTTCCCTCCCACGCGTTTCGTTCCCTCCCACGCGTTTCGTTCCCTCCCCCACGCGCTTTGTTCCCCCTGCGAATATGAACGTTACGGCGAACGTTCACTACTTTTCCCGAATCCGCAGCAGCGCTTCGTTCACGCGTTCCGACATATCCGGCACATTCTTTACCAATTCCAAATCCTGCTTTTCGTACAATGCCGGGTCCCACAATTCCACATGGTCGAACGCGCCAATCACCATCACCTCGCCATTCAGATTGGCGTGGTCGCGCAATACCTGCGGCAAATTGACGCGGCCCTGTTTGTCGGGCGAATCTTCGGTTGCCTTGCTGCTAAAATAGCGCGATAATCCGCGCACATCGGCGCCGCCCATGCCAACGGTGTTGATGCCCGAAAGAAATTTTTCAAAATCAGCGGCGGGGAAAACCAACAGACAGCGTTCCAGCCCGCGCGTGACCACCACACTCACGCCCAACAACTCGCGCATCCGCGCGGGCAGCGTCAGCCGTCCTTTATCATCGAGATTGTGCGAATATTCGCCGACAAACATACTTGAAATCCGTATAGAACAATCGTTCTAAATTTCCCCACTACAGATGTAAAATGGGGGTCAGTTTCACCACTTTCCCCCACTTCGCCCCACTATGACCCGCATTATCGCTTATTTTTGGGGGGATGTCAATAGGTTTCCCCCACCAGATTCACGCTCTGCGCGCAAACTTTAAGGAAACCCCAAAATGAATGTCAATCTCCTGTTGCTGGAACTACAAAATCTGGACTTGCAAAGCCAAGAAAATGCCCGCGCGCGCGCCGACGCCGAAAAACAATACGCCGATTCCGCCGCGGTGGACGCCGCGCGCGCAGACCTAGAGCGCGCGACGACGCAGCTCGACGCGCTCGAACATCAATTGCGCGACCTCGAACTCGAAACCGGCAGTTTGACCGACAAACTCGCCCTCGTCAACGAACGCCTGTACAGCGGCCGCATCACGAACGCCAAAGAATTGGCGGGTTTGAACGACGATGAAAAAATGCTGCAAAAGCGCAAACGCGAACTCGAAGACCGCGCCCTGAGTTTGATGGAAAAAATTGAAACGACAAACGCCGCCGTGCAAACCAAACGCGCGGCGTTTGCAGACAGCTCGACGCAAACCAACGCGCAGCGCCTCCTCGCCCAAAACAATCTGCATCAGCTCGACGCGTCCGATGCGGAACTGGCGCAGCAGCGCGCCTCGCTCCGCGCGCGTCTCGACGCCCCAACGCTTCGCAGCTATGACCAATTGCGCGCAGCCAAAAAAGGCCGCGCCGTCGCGCAAATTAAAAACGCGTCGTGCAGCCAATGCGGCTATGCCGTCCCCGCCGGGTTGCTTTCGCGCATCAAAGTCGGCAGCGAATTGGTCTGGTGCGCCAATTGCGGGCGCATCCTCACGCCGTAAAAAAAATCGAGCGCCCTGCCCGTCAAAATTCCCCATTCGAAATTCGGCTTGCCGCATACAAATAAAAAAGCGTGACGGATGAATCCGTCACGCTTTGAACGCAGCTTGCAATTTTTCCAGCGGCACGCCGCGCACGCGCACCGTTTTATGCCGCGCAGTTTCGCCGCGCACAATTTCGATTTGAGCGCGCGGCACGTCCAAAACAGCCGCGAGAAATTTTATCAGCGCTTGATTGGCGCGTCCTTGCACCGGCGGCGCGTTCAAACGAATTTTCAGCGCGTCGCCTTCGACGCCGACAATTTCATCACGGTGGGCGCGCGGAATCACTTTGACGTTAAAGGCGATGCCGTCGCCAGCTTGGCGCCAGATCACAGTCGTTCAAACCGCGCCTGAAAGAAACGCAGATATTTCGGCTCAAAGACCATTTTCAAACCGCGCGTCGTTTCACGATGGTCGTACACCGCTTTGACCGCTTCCGCCACTACGTCCATGTGCGCCTGCGTGTACACGCGGCGCGGAATGGTGAGCCGCGTCAATTCCAATTTCGGCCGATTGTGGTCGCCGGTCTTGGCATTGCGCCCCGCGCTCACAATGCCGCGCTCCATCGAGCGAATGCCCGAATCGAGATACAATTCCGCCGCCAGCGTTTGCGCGGGAAATTCATCCTGCGAAATGTGCGGATAAAACGCGCGGGCATCTAGAAAAATGGCGTGTCCGCCGATGGGCTGCACAATCGGAATCCCCCAATCGGTGAGCAATTCGCCCAGATAACGCACCTGACCGATGCGCGCGCGCATGTGGTCGTCTTGCGCCGATTCCTCAATCCCAATCGCCAACGCCTCCATGTCGCGCCCCGCCATGCCGCCGTACGTGTGCAGCCCCTCATACACGACGACCAAGTTACTCGCTTCCTCGAACAAATCGTAATCGTTCAACGCGAGCCAGCCGCCGATATTGGCGAGCGAATCTTTTTTCGCGCTCATGGTCGCGCCGTCGGAATAGGAACAAAACTCGCGCAAAATTTCGGCGAGCGATTTATCTTGATACCCCGCTTCGCGTTCCTGAATAAAATAGGCGTTTTCCATCGCGCGCGTCGCGTCGAGAAAAATCTTGATGCCGTGCTGATTGCACAGCGCGCGCAGCGCGCGCGCGTTCTCCATGCTCACCGGCTGACCGCCCGCCATGTTCACCGTCACGGCGAGCGAAATGTACGCGATTTTTGACGCGCCCACCGCGTCAATCAACTTTTGCACCTTGTTCAAATCCACATTGCCTTTGAACGGATGCGTACTCGCGGGGTCGTGCGCCTCGTCAATAATAACATCGGTGAACGTGCCGCCTGCGAGTTCTTGATGTAAACGCGTCGTGGTGAAATACATATTGCCGCACACAAATTGCCCCGGCTTGATGGCGGCTTGCGACAAGAGATGTTCCGCGCCGCGCCCCTGATGCGTCGGCACCAGATATTTATAGCCGTAATACTTTTGCATCGCCGCTTCCAGATGATAAAAATTGCGGCTGCCCGCGTACGCCTCGTCGCCGAGCATCATCCCCGCCCACTGCCGGTCGCTCATCGCGTTCGTGCCGCTGTCGGTGAGCAAATCAATATACACGTCGTCCGATTTCAACAGAAACGTATTGTAGCCCGCGTCTTGCAGCGCGCGCTCGCGGTCGGCGCGCGTAATCACGCGCAGCGGTTCCACCATCTTGATTTTCCACGGTTCCGCCCACGAACGGCGGCCGAATTGTTGCCCCATCGTTTGGGGTGTCGTTTGCAGCATGAGATTCCTCCGTTTAACAATTTACGCTCATTCTACAACGCAAATCCGCCGCGCGCGCGTTGCATATCTTTTGCATTTCGGCATTTATCCTCTGACGCGCCAAAGAATCGAAAGAGCCAGAGCCGCGCGATTTATTTTGTTTGCGAAAGGGGCGCAATCAAAAACAACGTGAACCAGCGCGCGAGACACAGCGCGGCGAGGATTTGAATGCCGCGCGGGTCGGGAACGAGGAGCGCATAGAGCAGCGCGTACGCCCCGGCAAAAGCGACATAGCCCGCGGCGACGAGATACAAGAGGCGCGTCGGCAAACGCGCGGCGAGGCGGCGCAGTCCGGCGGTCATGACAAAAATCTCGCCAAACGAGATAAACAAGAGCAACCCGAAAATGACGAATCCTGCGGACGGAAGCAAGAGCAAAAAACTCAGCGCGCCTTGAGCGTATTCCGCCAAGAAATAAAACAGCGCGGCAAGAACCATTCCCGCCGCGCCCGCGAGCGTCAAAAAAATTCGCGTTTGCATTTCATTGGGCGGCGCGCAGCGCCGCCGCTTTTTCAATCACCGCGCGCGTTATCGGCGGCAACGCGTATTGATCCAATTCCGCGAGCGCCACCCAACGCGCGTCCAGCGCGTCCGTTTGCGCTTTTAACGCGCCGCCGCGCCATTCCGCCCAAAAATCAATGACGACGTAATGATATTTTATTTTGCCCGCCGCGTCCTTGAAAATCAGGTCCACCGTATCCACCACCTGGCGCAATTCGATTTCGCCGCCGCACTCTTCGGTAAATTCGCGCATCGCCGCCGCGCGCGCCGTTTCGCCCAATTCCACCGCGCCGCCGGGAATGCTCCACTCGCCCGCGCGCGGCGGCTTGCCGCGTCGAATCAATAAAAATTTTTCGCCGTCAAACGCAATCACGCCGACGCCGGGAATGGGCTGGGAAGGATATTCGCGGTTCATGAAAAATTTTTGATTGAAACGCGATTGCGTCCGGCAAATTTCTCATTGCAAGACCTGCGGACAGGAATTGGCGCGCCGCAATCAGCCATCCGCAATTCGCATATCTTTGATTTCCAATTGCAGACGCGTCTCGCCGTTCCACACTTTGGAGGCGAGATGATACGCCACGTCCACCTGTTTCGGCAGCGGCGTCAATTGCGCGAGCATCTCTTTTTGACGGAACGCAATCGCGTCCCACGCCACCGCGCCGTCCGAAAGCGTCAGCGCCAAATGGTCGGCGCCGACAATGCGCGCATTTTTGACCAGCACGTTCTTGGACAGGAACACGGGTTCGCGGTTGCCGTAACCGAACGGCTGCAAGCGTTCGAGCTGCGCGAGAACCTCCCAATTCATGGCGCTCAACTCTGCCACCGCGTCAATCGAGAGCGTCGGTTTCAAATCCAAGCCGCGCAATTCGCGCGCCGCAATCGCGCGCAGCCGCGCATGCAGCGCGGGAAATTTTTCATTCGTCACCGTGAAACCCGCCGCCGCCGCATGTCCGCCGTGCCGCACCAACAATTCGGCGCACTCGTCCAACGCCGCAATGATATTGAATTCGGGAATACTGCGCGCGCTGCCGCGCATTTGTCCCCTGTCAACTTGATGCGTCATTGCAATCGCGGGACGGTACGCGTCCTCTTGCATTTTGCTCGCAATCAAACCGATGATGCCTTCAGGAAAATCGGGCGAACCGGCAATCAAAATATATTCGTCGGGCGGCAATTGCGCCGCCATCGCGCGCGCCTTTTGCGTCAACTCGTCCGTCAATTTTTGGCGGTCGCGATTCGTCGTTTCCAATTGGGCGGCGAGCTGTTCCGCTTCGCCCGGATACTCGGTCGAGAGCAATTTGTACGCCGTGCGCGCGTGTTCGATGCGGCCCGCCGCGTTCAAGCGCGGACCCAAATAAAAGCCAATCGTACCCGCGTTGACGATGCGCGTTTTGGCGCCGGTCTGCTGAATCAGCGCTTGCAAGCCCGGCCGTTCCGTTTGGATCAGCCGCGCAATGCCGCGTTTGACCAACGT
>JAJVIA010000037.1:0-14115 GCA_022072245.1 Anaerolineae bacterium | reverse complement strand
GACCCAAATAAAAGCCAATCGTACCCGCGTTGACGATGCGCGTTTTGGCGCCGGTCTGCTGAATCAGCGCTTGCAAGCCCGGCCGTTCCGTTTGGATCAGCCGCGCAATGCCGCGTTTGACCAACGTGCGATTTTCGCCGACCAACGGCACGAGGTCGGCGACCGTGCCCAGCGCGACCAAATCGAGCAGCGCGTCCAGATTCAAAGTTTCCGCGCCCGGCAGCGGCGTCTGCGCCAACGCTTGCGCGAGTTTGAACGCAATGCCGACGCCCGCAAATTCTTGGAACGGATATTTGTCGCCCGGTTGTTTCGGATTGATGACGGCGACCGCGCGCGGCAAAATTTCGCCGACGGAATGATGGTCGGTCACAATCATGTCGAGACCGAGCGCGGTCCCGCCTTCCACTTCGGCGAGCGAGCGAATGCCGCAATCCACCGTGACGACAACACGCGCGCCTTTGTTTTTTAAATCTTGCAGCGCGTCTCGATTGAGCCCGTATCCTTCATGCACGCGATGCGGAATATAGGGCAGCGCTTTGGCGCCCAACTTTTTCAACACTTGGGTCAACAGCGCGGTGGCGCACACGCCGTCCGCGTCGAAATCGCCATACACCGCAATCGCTTCGCCGTCGCGTAGCGCGCGGCGAATGCGTTCGACGGCGGCGGACATGCCATTCATCAAGAACGGGTCCGCGAGCGCGTCGCCATCGCCGACAAAACGCAGCGCGTCGGCGCGAGTTGCGAGACCGCGCGCGAAAAAGATTTGAGCGACAAGGGGAGAAAATTCGGGAAACTGCGCCTGAAAATGCGGCGGCGCGGCGGGCTGGATGAGCCAACGACGTTTGGGCATAAGTTTGTAAATTATACTCTAGCTTGTAAAATCCCCGCCATGACACGCATCGTCTTTATGGGCACGCCAGAGTTTGCCGTGCCAATTTTGCAAACGCTCCTCGCGCACTATGAGGTCGTCGCAGTCTATACGCGCGCAGACAAACCGGTGGGCCGCGGCAACCAGCTGGTCAATTCGCCGGTCAAAGAATTTGCGCTCGCGCACGACTTGGCGCTCGAACAACCGCGCACGCTGCGTAACGGCGCCGAACAGCACGTGATGAAATCCTATCAACCCGACGTCATTCTCGTCGCCGCGTACGGCATGATTTTGCCCAAACCGATTTTAGAGACGCCGCGCTGGGGCTGTCTCAACGTCCACGCTTCGCTGCTGCCGCGCTGGCGCGGCGCGTCGCCCATCCCATACGCGATTTTGCACGGCGATACGGAAAGCGGCGTGACGCTGATGCAAATGGACGCGGGTCTCGACACGGGCGCGATTTTGACGCAGCGCGGCATCCCACTGGCGCCGAACGAGACCGCCGACACGCTCACGGGCAAACTTGCCGCGCTGGGCGCCGAACTCGTGCGCGACGCGCTGCCCGCTTATCTGGAGGGCAAACTCACGCCGCAGCCCCAAGACAATGCGCGCGCCACCATGACCTCGCTCATCGCCAAAGAGGACGGTCAAATCAAGTGGGGCAAATCCGCCGTATTCTTGGAGCGCATGACGCGCGCGTATCAACCGTGGCCCTCGGCGTACGCCAATTATCGCGGCGAACAACTCAAGATTCTGCGCGCGTCCGTTTTGGAATACAACACGCCCGAAGCGCCCGGCGTCGTTTTGCAAATCGGCAAAGATATTGGCGTGGCGACGGGCAAAGGCGTTTTGCTGCTGCACACGATTCAACTCGCCGGCAAACGCGCGATGGGCGCGGACGAATTTGCGCGCGGACAGCGCGAGTTTGTGGGCAGTCGTTTGGAATAAAATTTTTGCCGCGCGTCTATTTTATTCCAAACGATACACTTTGAGATTTTCCTCGCCCAGCGCGCGCGTCGTCGCGCAGTCCGTCGAAAAAATTTCGCGGACGCGCGCGTCACGGGCAATCTGCGGATACCACGTCGGAAAAAAGACCGCATAGCGCGCGCCGCGCGCGCGCATCCATTCCAGCAATTTCGTTTCATCGCGCATAAACGGAATCACTTCGGGCGAAACCAGACCCGCCAAATCCAACACGGGCCGCGCGTCGAAATACGCTTGCGCGCCAATATCGTGCGCGGCGATGCTTTGGCCTGCGGGCAAGTTCTCGCGCGTCCAATTTGCCGCCGCGACCATTTCGCATTGAATCACCGCGACGGATTGCGCGTAAAAATTTGCGCCCAGCAGATAAAACGCGCCGAGCAAAACCGCCAGCGTGAGCGCCCACGCGCGCCGCAGCAAACGCAGCGAAATTTTTTGAAACAACAGTTCCGTTCCGACGAGACCGTACAGGATGATGAACGGAATAACGGGCATGAGATAGCGCCCGAATTGATATTCCACCGGCAAGCGCCAGGCGTACAACAACGGGAGCAAAATTATCCACGCGGCGGGCAGAGCCAGCGCGTATTTTTTTGCGCGCGCCATGCGCCATACGCCAAACAGCAACCCCGGCGCGAGCAAGAGCTGCGCGCCAAGCAGCGGCGGGCGATACATTCGCAGCCAGCGCGCGAAAAAATTTTCTTGGGTCAGCGATACATATTCCGCCGTCTTGGCGTAAAACGTATTGGGCAAAATGGTTCCGCTCGCATATAGATTGAACGCCAGATACGGCAGCAGCGCGACCGCAAAGAGCGCGGCGAAAACGCCCAGCCCTTTGACGCGTTGAAACATGGACGCGTCAGAGCGCGGCAGCAATAGACCGCCGCCAATGAGCGCCGCCAACGCCATTCCTTCGGGCCGCGTCAGCGTGAGCAAACCCGCGAGCAAGCCGAGATACCACGCGCCGCGCCGCGCGAAAAACGCTTCGCACAGCGCGAGCGCCAAAAACACAAACAACAAAATTTCCATGCCGCTCGCCGCCGCCCACACGAGATGCCATTCGAAAACAAGAAACAGCGGCGCGAACCAATCCGCCAGCCGCGCGCGCGGCGTCAAATGAGACGTGACGCGCTGCGTCATGAGCGCGGACGCGCCGAGAAACGCGACGCCCAAGCCAATGGTCCAGACGCGAAAATCCAGATGCAGCGCGTAACCGACGCTCAACAACAACGCCCACAGCGGCGAAGTCGAACCCGCGCTCGGTTGGCCCGGAAAAAAAGAAAATTCGCCGCGCGCGCCGAGATTGCGCGCATACACTTGATGAATCCACGCATCATCGAGAGGAAAACCGAACGCGCCATTTTGGAGATACGCGACCGCGAGATAAAACGCGACCGCGAGCAAGGCGAGGAGAAAATAAATGCCCGCGCGGACGGCGGGCGAAGGTTGAGCCGGCGCGCGCTTCATACGCGCTCCAAAAGCAACGCGCCGCCGAACGCGAGCAAGAGCGCCACAAGCGCGGGCGCAGCCAGCGCGGATAACGCGGCGCTCCACGACGGCTGCGCCGTCAGCGCCAACACCGTCCACGGTTTTGTGAGCAAGCGTTGGTACGCCAACGCGCCCGCGTTCAAATCCGCCGCGCGCAATTGGTCAAATGCGCCTTGTGTAACCAAAGTTTGCGCGCGTTCGAATTGGGTCGCGCGCACGAACGGCAATTCCGCGCCATACGTTTGCGCTTGGACAAGCCGCGCGACGCGCGCGCCGTCCATTGCGCCGAACGAAGTCAGGCGCGCCGCGTCGTCGCCCGTATCGCCCAAGCGCACGCCATTCTCGTCGCTCAATATCGCGTACCAATTCGCGCCGCGCGGCAGCACATTCCACAACTCTTGAGCGTCCACGCGCATCACGAACGCGCCGGCAATTTCGTTTGCATTGTTAAAAATCGGCGCGGCGTAATAATTGGAATTTTCGGCGCGGTCGCGCGCAACGGGCGACGCGGCGATTTTTCCGTTCAACGCGTCCTGCACGAACGAGCGCTGCGCCAACGAATTGCCCCACCCGTCCAGCGTGGACATGATGACGATGCCGCCGTCGTCCACAATCAACGCTTCGCGCACATTTTTATCGGACGCGACCAGCGCCTTGAGTTCATTCAACGCCACCGCCGCGCGTTCCGCGCGCGTTTCGGGCGTGGACGCCGCAAAAGCGCGGAGCGAGGGAAACGCCGCCAGCGTGAACGCTTCCTGCATCCGCCATTGCAAGAGCCGGTCGTATTCGTTGGCGACGCGCTGCGCGATTTCCTTAAGGTTTGATACGGCGGGCGGATTGAGATACGCAAATAGCGCAAGCGGGATGAGCGCGCAGCACAAGAGGATACCGAAACGGAGAGCAAAGGCGCGCATTATTTTGTTTCCGCGCGCACGGGACGCAATACGCGCGCGGGATTGCCCACGACGACGGTATTTTCCGGCACGTCCTGCAAGACCACGCTGCCCATGCCCACCAGACTGCCCGCGCCAATGACAATGTTATCTTTGACGCACGCGTGCGCGCCAATGTAACACGCTTCGCCCACGCGCGCCTTGCCCGAAAGCGTGACGCCGCCTGCGATGCTGGCGTACGCGCCAATCACATCGTCGTGGCTGATTACGGTGTTGGGCAAAATGATCACGTGGTCGCCGATGACGACATTAAAAGTAATTGTCACGTGCTGAAAAATCACGACGCCGTTCCCAATTTGCGCGGTGCGCGAAACGCTCGCCGTCGGATGCGCAATCGTTGCAAAGCGTTCGCGCGGCATTTGCGTCCGCGCAATAATTTCGCGCTTGTTCCAAAACGAATTGACGCCCGCGATGCCATTGACGAAAAAACAATCGGCGTATTGCGGCGCGGTATCGAGGCCGCCCAAGACGCGCGCGCCGAGAATTTCGCTGCCCCATTGTTTGGCGTCGTCGTCGAGAAAGCCGACACATTCGTATACGCGCTCGCCGCGCGCGGCGTTAATGTCATGCAGCGTATCGAGAATGTCAATACAATTGCCGCCCGTGCCGAGGATGATAATTTTTTGAGTCATATTTTCCTGTCGTCAACGCGTATTTTCAAGATCCATTTGGCAAGCGTTTTATAATCCGCCGCATATTTTTTTTCGCCTGAAATTTGCTCGATGCAAGCGAAAGCTAAAAAACGCATCCAAAAAGCTATCAAAGTCGTCAACCACAACAGATAAAGTTGAAACGTGGATACGGCATAATATTGTCGAAAGTATCGCACTGCGCCGCGATATTCGCTCTGCTTTGCCCAAACTTTGACCTTGGAGAGCGATTGGTCGGCAAAATGCGTAACTTTTGCTTCGGCAATGTACGCCACTTGGCGTCCCGCGCGCTGGACGCGATGACACCATTCGATATCTTCAAAATAGAAATCATACGTTTCATCCAACAATCCAATCTGCTCCAACGTTTCGCGCGCCAAGAGCATACAAGCCCCGCTGATACACGGGATAAAACCGCTAGGGCGCGCGATGAGTTTCCGACGGCGATAGGCGTCGTACAACTTGCCGGTGGGCAGAGCTAAATCCAAGAACAACAATTCGAGACAATAGTAAAAGAGCGTCTTTAAGGGTCGGGCGCAAACGGTCTGTAGCGCGCCATCAGCCCAGACAAGTTGTGGCCCAACCATGCCATAAGCGGGATAGCGCTGCAAGGCAGCGAGCAAACGATCTAAAGCGTTTGGTTGAACTACCGTATCATTGTTCAAGATCATGACAAAGGCGCCGCGCGCGAGACGAATTCCCAAATTGTAATTTTTAGCAAACCCTTGACGGACGGGCGCGGTTCCAGTACGGACTTGGGGATACAGTTTGGCAACCAGTGGGATGCAAGAATCTTGCGAACAATTATCAATCAGGACAACCTCAAATAAATTTCGAGGCGGATGCGCAAAAATTGAATCCAGGCAGCGCAGGGTATCAGCGGTCCCATCGCTGTTGACAATGACGATGGATAATTCCGGCAAGGCGCTGTCGCGCCACACGTTATGCGCCTCAAGGCGTTCATTGCTCATACAGAACTTGGCGAATTGTGAAATTCAATTACGCGTCCCTGAAATACGCGCTCCCAAGCATCCAATACTTTGTTCGTGTCAAAATAATCCGACACCCGCTGTAATGCTGCGGCGCTCCGCCGACGGGCTTCATTTGGGTCATCCAAAGCTGATTGAATTGCGTTTGCCAGAGCCAGGGGGTCTTCGGGTGGCACGAGCCATCCATCCCGCGCGTCTTGAATCAATTCGCGCGTTCCATCCACAGCGGTCGCAACAATCGGGCAACCTGACGCCATCGCTTCCAGGATAACGATCGGCATACCCTCAAAACGCGAGGCGTGAACATACAAATCCAAACAGTGCATCAAAGCGGACACATCGCGCCGATACCCCATAAAGACGACGCGCGCTTGCAAACCTAATTCGCGCGCTTGCGCTCTTAGATTTTGTTCCTCCCGTCCCACACCCGCAATGCAAAGAAAAAGGTCACGCCGCCGCAACTGCGCTAGGGCTTGCAAAAGTATATCAAAACCCTTTTGGGGAACAAGCCGCCCAATACTGCCCAATAATATACAATCGGTTGGGAGATTTAACTGTGCGCGAAGCGTCAATTTTGGAACGGTAGATATATATTTTTCGACGGAAATACCATTCGGAATTACAACGATGCGGTCCGCCGGCGCGCCTTCTTCGGAAATGGCAAAATCGCGGACATGAATACTATTCAAGATAACGCTATCCGCCCAGTGCATGGTACGCCGAACCAACCAACGCTGCCAACTCGCATAAAATTCATCGCGCGTTTGGATTGAAGTTACAATCCAAGGAATGCGCGCCGCGTGCGCCAAGGTTCGCCCCACGACATCCGAAGCAAAGAGCAGCGTCACAGCCACGTCAAAGCGTTCTTGTCTCAGAAATGCCAGCGTCGTCCACCATCCATAACCGCTTGCTAACGCTAGTTTGCCCACAATGCGAACTTGCGCGCCGCCGTCAACAAGTTTTTGCTTGAACAATTCATCCCAAGAATCATTTAAACAAATTACCGTTTGCGCGTGGCCACGCACATTCAGCCCTTGCACGAGCTGATGCAATACAAATTGCGTTCCGTCGGGGCGCAAGTGGTCAATGAAATAAACGATTTTCATAACGCCGGTATCTGCATTTTACATGCGCGCGAACAGTTCGATATATTCGGCGGCAATCTTGGGCCAAGAAAAACGTTTTGCGCGCGCGCGCGAAGCGCGCGCCATTTTGCGCGTCAATTCACGGTCCTGCGCGAGTCGTTTCAAATGCTGCGCCAACGCGTCAACGTCGCCCCATTCAAAGATGTACCCATTCTCGCCCGCTTGCGCCAATTCTTCGGTGCCGCCGGTTCGCGTCAGGACAAGCGGAAGCCCGGCGCCAAGCGCTTCCAACGCCGCTAACGCCATGCCTTCGTTGTACGATGGCAGGACAAAAACATGCGCCGCCGCATACCATTGCGGAATCTCTTGGCGTGAGACATAACCGGCAAAATTTACGCGTTCCATAATTCCCAAATCGCTTGCCAGTTTTTGATATTGCGGCAAAGCATCGCCAGTCCCTACCAAATCCAACGTAACATCCATGCCGCAAGCCACAAGCGCTTGGACGGCTTGGATCAGATGGCGCTGTCCTTTGCGTTCGATGAGCCGCGCGACGCAAATCAATTTGAGCGGGCCGTCATCGGGGACCGGCGCGCCCGGAGAAAAGGAATTTAAATCTACGCCATTGGGAATAATATGAACCGGTATATTCGGGTCACAGGCGTGAATCATATCTACTTCTTGCTTGCATTTGGCAATCAAGGGTTTGGCATGACGCCAGGTGGTTTTCAATAAAGGCCAGAGCAATGGATACAATCTGGCGTAGCGTTGTTCAAAACCGGGAATGTCGGGGCCGCTCACCCACACCATATACGGCAGTCCGGTGCGCCATTCCACCATGCGCGCAATGAAACCCGCGGGCAGCGCGCTCCAAGCAAAACAGAAATCGTAGGGCTGCGCGCGTTGCAGTTTGAGCGCGAGAGGCAGCGCCTGAAGCGTATAGGCAATCAATTCACGATTGGAAGAGTGATGCAGATTCCGGTTATTCACCGGAACCTTCCAGAGGCGGATTCGTTCTGCGAATTGTTCGCTTTGCGATTCTTTGCCCAGCGCGGCAGTGATTACATCAATCTCGAGCTCTGCGCGCGGCGCAAATTGTTTCAAGAGCGCTTCATGGGTCGTCCCCATGCCGCCGCCGAGGGGTGGAAACTCGTTGTCGAGCATTAGGATACGCATGAAATGAATTCTTGCCTCTTGCCCACGAACAATATGAACGCTCGATTATTTCGAGAAACTGCAGCATTACAGATTTTCACGATGGACAAATCCTCTGCAAGGATCCGCCGAATGAAACCGCTTTTAAATTTGACTCTACCTGTTCGTCGGTTTTTCATTTCCTATCCAAATTTCTATTCCCGTCAACGTCCGTTTCGTCAAAGCAATAATCTCTTGATGCCATACGTGCCAGATAAACCCACAACACAACAATATCACCAAGATTGCATAATAATTTTCGGCGCTCAAGAGGAAAATAGACTGCAGTGCGGCAATATGGAGCCCATCGGTACTAATCAAAAGATAGTACGTTCCGAGCATAGTGTATAAAAGAAAGAAAAAATTTGGATTTACTGAGATAAATGGAATAACGATTGCTAGGTACTGATTAGTCAGCGCTGGCGATGTTGCCACAAGAACACAAGTGTACAAGAGCAACGAATTAAAAGCGTTGCGATGTCTCAAGACAATTGCAAAGATGAACAGCCAATAGAGCCAGACCATGGGCGCATTTATGAATTTACTCAAAATCTCTGGAATAAATAAACGAAAGAAAAATTGATTATCCCACGACCTGTATAAAAACACATTATAGATGATCCCTTCTTGGCCGTCCTGCCAATAAGGCGCAAAACTTAGTAGAAATACCAGCGTTGGGATAATGATGATTGCGATTCTTTCCCAGATCCCCTTTTGTTTTACAGCTAACCAGAATGGAAAGGCGAACAAGAGATGTTTTATCATTAGCGACAAACCAAGAGTTAATAACCCTGCCAATTTTCGTGAGTCGTAACCTTTGTCAAAATTATCTCCTAGTATGATTACGGCAAACAAACCAACCAGAATCGCCAAATTATCAAATTGACTGTGGTATCCTGTAATCAAAATAGAAATTGGATTCAAAAAAAACAAATATGCGGCTGCCGCGCTAGCTTTTTTCCACAACACAAAAAAAATACCGACATCTACCAAACTTAGCAATCCAGCGAGAATATAACGAAAAGCAATCTCTTGATTAGTAGGAAAAAAAGAAGCGGCTTTGCCGATAGCGGACAATATATGGAACCAAACTGGTCCATAATTGTACCGCATAGTTTCGGCATATACATTGCCACCGCGCTCAATAATATCTGCAACGATCAAATAAGAATCTACGTCAAAATTGTGTCCTTGTGTAGCGGCCAATAGTCTCAAGCCAATTCCCAATGCAATTACCGCAAATACGACCCATCTGGCTTGATACCATTCCGTAGTTATTCTCATGCTTTCACCAATTCAATCTCTCGGCTAAAAATAACAAAAGTATTTTTTGAGCATCCAAATTTTCTGATCATTCGAAAACTCGTTGAGAAAAATATTGTCACTCCAAACAACAAACGAGTGTCGGACGAATTGGTAGCAAAAAATTGCCCGTCCTACAAACAAGATTTTACGCGACATTTTCATTCACTCGTCACAGTCATAATCACAGAGCCGCCGATGAGCGAAAACTCACCAACTGCTGTTTTAGCCAGAGCCGTATATCGCGCGTCGCCAAGATAGATAACCCCATTGCCGTGAGACAGACAACCGGGCAGCCAATGAGCGCGATGACAACATTGCTCTGATTTGCCAGCAGTCCTCTACCAAGCAGCGCCACGAGAATGGAAATAATCATCGCCGGACACACATCTTTGATAAACCACCAACCTGTTCCGCCCAACGAGAACCGACGATGCGTTAGGGCGACGCTGACAATCAGATAAATCAAGTTGAGGCATAGCCATGCGGACGCTGCGCCTTTGGCCCCATAGTTTTGGCCGAGCAAAAAGATTGCCGGCAGATAAAAAAGCGCCAGCAGCAGATTGAGCCAAAACGCGAGAGAGGTCCACCCGCTGGCGAGCTGCACTGTAAAGGACACATATCTCAATCCATAAAGCATCGTCCCAATAATAAGCAACTGCGCAATCGGCGCGACTGCAACGGTAACCGAATCATCTCTCAACCACAACGCAATCAGTTCATTGGCAAAGCAAGCTAATGTCACACCGACGGGAAGCACAAGCACAGCCATTAGTTGAGAACTTTGATGATAAAAAAGCCGAGACTGCTCTGGCAAGTCTTTGGCGCTCAGCGCGGAAAAGCGCGGAAAAGTTGTGTTGAAAACGGAAGCGATAATCACGATTAACGCGCTTGCCACCGAAGTTGCAAGAACGTAATAGCCAAATTCTTCAAGCGCAAGACTCCAACTCAAGACAATTTTGTCAAACTGCAAGAGCAGCAGTCCGGCAATGTTGACGCCACTCATGCCGAGGGCAAAACGCCAGGCGGCGCGAAACCCGCCATAGTTTATCTGTGCGGCGTGCGTTGACGGCGGCAAACAACGCCAAAAGGTTACGCGCAGCGTTACAAGCTGAAAAATCGAAAAAATCAGTTGCCACACAAAATAAAGTCTAATATCCGGCGCAATTAACAACAATACCAGTACGACTCCCAGACTGCGGAGCGTAATCATCATGATCTGAAGACTATTCAACCGCACCTGACGCTGCAAGCCAATCAACCCACTCTCGTACAAAGTTATGGGCCACTGCACGGCGGTTATCACTGCGACAAGATAGAGACATTGTTGGATGACGCTCTTGGACAAGGAAGCGGCTTCGAACCAAGAGTTGGCAATGAAGGGCGTGAGAAGCCAAATGCAACCCCCAATCAGAATCCCAAGAGCCCAATAGCCAAATTCAAGTTTGCGAACAAAAGCGCGCACCGGGCTAGTTCTTTCCGGCTGCGCAAGATATCGCGCCATTTCGCGATTCAGCATGGGCCCAAGACCAAAATCAAAAATCTGAAGCGCGGCTTGCAATACAAAATAAAAACCGATCAAGGCATACGATTCAATCCCCAATAGACGAATATAAAGCGGCGCGAGGATGAGACTGCTGAGAGCCAGCCATCCCGTACCGGCAAGGTTTGCCAACAGATTTGGCAGAGTCCGACTCATATGCTTCCTATTTGCATCCCGGCAGTGATTCGAGTCGGCATTCAAGCTTGCTTGATAATACTTTTTGTCACGTACAAGGGCCGCCGTTTCACCTCTTCAAAAATACGTCCGACGTATTCGCCAATCACGCCAATCGTGATCAATTGAATCCCCGCGAGAAACAAAATCGCCACAATTGTCGTGGCAAACCCTGGCGGATTGAGGCCGACCGTAATTTTTTGAACGGCATAAAAAATGGCGAGGATGATCGAGAGGATAGAGATTGCAATGCCCAAGAGCGAGCTGATTCGAAGCGGCGCAAAGCTGAACGAGACGAAACCATCGAGCGCGAGCGTCATCAAGCGCCCGTAGCTGTATTTCGTTTCGCCCGCGTACCGCGCCGCGCGTTCGTATTTCAAGCCCACTTGATCGAGGCCGACCCAACTCCGAATCCCGCGCACAAACCGATTGCGTTCGGGCATACTCACCAACAAATCCACCACGCGGCGATCCATGATACAAAAATCGCCCGCGTCGAGGGGAATGTCAATGTTGGCGACGCGCTGCAAGAGCCGATAAAAGAGCGCGTAACTTGCGCGTTTGAACCAGCTCTCTTTGCGCTGTTCGCGGACAGCATACACCACATCGTGCCCATTGCGCCATTGCGCCACAAATTGCTCCAGCGCTTCGGGCGGGTCTTGCAAATCCGCGTCCATCACAATCACGCCCTCGCCGCGCGCTTGATCCAATCCCGCACTGATGGCGGCTTGATGGCCAAAATTGCGCGCAAAGGCAATGACCGTTACGCGCGCGTCATTTTGCGCCAGCTGCGTCAAAATTTCCAGACTCGCGTCGCGGCTGCCGTCGTCCACAAACAAAATCTCGAAATTATTTTCAATGCGCTCTAGCGCCGCAATCAAACGCCGATACAACTCGCGTAAATTTTCCTGTTCGTTAAAAACAGGAATGACGACCGAAAGAACCGGACGCGCCGCGCGCGGCGGCACAGACGCGTTTGGATTCGCGCTTAACAGCTGCGCCAAGGCGCGACAAAATGCCAATGCCGCTTCGGCATCTTGGGTGGGAATTTCCCTCGCAGACAGCGCATGCGGCATCGGCACCGCTTGCGATAGCGTCGCAAAATTATCCAACGCGCGCCCCGCTGCGCGCGCGCCTATTTGGTTGCGCGGACGCGCGCGTATATTTCATATCCGCCAAACGTTTTCGTCGGCGTAAATGCTCCCGTCGCCAACACTTTGTCATAGACTTGCCAACCGCGCCCAAATTCGCCTACCACCAAATAATCCGGGTCTGCCGCCAACGCGTCATACGCGACCTGGCGTTCTGGATATATTGCACGCTCGATATATTCTACATGGCTTTGGTCGGGCGGATAGTGATAAGGGCGATTCAAAAAGAAAAATAATTCCGCCTCGTACGATTCCACGCGCGCGTGCGGCGCGGTTTGTGAATTCAAAAACGCCGCGACGTTATACGCGTCCTGATTCGAATTAAAAATTATGGCATAGAACAACATCAAAAGCGTGAACGGCACGGCGAGCGCCAACAATAGCAATGCCGTCAACGCGCGCAAGCCATCGCGCGCAACGCGTCGCGCGCGCAGCATCTCTGTCGCCCGCCGTACCGCGCCGCCCAAGCGAAAATGTTCGGTGAACCGGTCCAACATTGCCGCCACAAACATCGCGCCCAACACCGCAGGCGGATACACATAACGCGGAATCGAACTGTTTGCCAGCAGCAAAAACCAAGCGAGCCACGCGGCGACAAAAATCAGCAAACCCAAACGCAGCCAATGTTCCATCGCGCGCGCGTCGCGCTCTTGCCGCCAACTCCAAAAACCGTACGCAACGCCGCACAGCAAAGGCAAACAAAATGTCAGCAGCACACCCAACGCCTTCCATCGCATTTCCGGCACAAGCACAACGGCGAGCGCATCCAATAACCCTGTCACCGGTTCGTATGGCAGCGTAAAGCCCGACATCCACCATCCCAAGCCCATCGGCAAGACGCGATAGACGCCATACGCCAGCGCGCCCGCCGCGCCGAACCACAGCGTCGCGCGGAATTGACGCACGTACGCGGTTGCGCTCATCAAGCCCACAAGCGTCACAAAGAAAAACGGGGTCGTTTGGGCTTTGCTGATCAACGCCACGCCCCATAACAAACCCGCGCTCGCAACGGCAAGCCAAGGGCGTTTTTCGCAATACAGCATTGCCGTGAATCCGCCAACCAAAAACAGCAGCAGCGCCGCTTCGCCCAACACCTGCCGCCCCATGAACCATACATGCATCTGCGGATGCATCGTCATCAAAAACAAGACAATGAGCAGCCACCATGACGCCGTGCGTCCAAACAATTGCCGCGTCAAAAAAAACAGCAAGCCCAACGCGCTAACGGTCAAGACCGCGCCTTCCAAACGCGCCTGGGCGAGACCCACGCCCAAAACGCGCATACTCGCCGCCGCCAGCAGCGTTGTCGGAAAAGCCGCTTCCAAGCCAGGCGGCGCCAAGTGTCCATTCAACAAGCGCGCATACATCCCGCGTTCAACCCACGTACGCGCGACCGTCAAAGACCAACCCTCATCCCACCAGGGCGGCGGCAAACGGTCCAAGCCGATGGAAAATAGAGCTAACAGCGCGAGCCAACCCGCGCCGTACGCGAACCATTTACGCGAGTTCCGCATTTGAATTCTGATAAAGCATTTCTATCGCACAAACACCCACGCGGCAAACAATACCAGCAATAGCGTTTGCAGCAAAAACGAAACAGCCAAGACCAAGCCCTGCCACCCGCGCGGCGCAAGCGTCCCCAACAGCAGAAATAACGGAAACGCCAACACGACAAAGCGCGAGACCGAAGTGAGCGGATAGGCGTCCGAATACGTCGTTATCACAAACAACGAAGGC
>JAJVIA010000111.1:35741-39382 GCA_022072245.1 Anaerolineae bacterium | reverse complement strand
AATCGGCGCTTTGCTGGTCTGCGCTTCTTCGACCAATTTCACAATCTGCGCGAGCGCCGTTTCCTTGCCAACTTTGCGCGCTTCGAATGTGAACGCGCCCGTCTTGTTCATTGTGCCGCCCAACACCATGGCGCCGATATGTTTTTCAATCGGAATACTTTCGCCCGTGAGCATGGATTCGTCCACGCTCGACGCGCCGCTCAACACCACGCCGTCCACAGGCACGCGTTCGCCGGGACGCACCGCCAGCACATCGCCCACGCGCACCGCTTCGACCGTGATTTCACTTTCCACGCCTTTGGAAAGCACACGCGCCGTCTTGGGCGTCAAATTCATCAATTGCTTGATCGCCGCGCTCGTCTTGCCTTTTGCGCGCGCTTCGAGATACTTGCCGACTTTGATGAGCGTAATAATAACCGCCGCTGTTTCAAAATACACGTGGTCGCCCAGAAAGAAATTGAATTCACTCGCGACGAGAATGGCGACGCTATACCAGAATGCCGCGCTCGTGCCGAGCGAAATCAACAAATCCATATTCGGCGCGCGATGCTTGATGGCGTTCCACGCGCCGCGATGATAGTTGCGCCCGACATAAAAATAGACCGGCGCGGCGAGCAGCAGCATCGCCCAATCGGCGTACTGATTTTCAAAGAGCCACGGCAAAATATCGTGCCGCATCAAAACGCCGTGCAGCAAATCGCGGCTCATTGCAAACACAAACAGCGGAATCGTGAACGCCAAGCCGATGATTAAATCGCGCTGTTCGCTCTGCAATTCGCGCTGCCGCGCGAGCGCTTCACGATCCACCGTATCCATGACCTGCGCGCCTTGCGCGTCGTCCGCAACCTGCGCGCCCGCGCGCTCTATTGTCGCGCGCAATTCGCCAATCGTCACCGCGCCGGGAATGATTTCAAGTTTTGCCGCGTCCGCCGTGACGACGGCTTTTAATACGCCGGGCGTTTCGGCGAGCGCGGCGGCAAGTTGCGCCGCGTCCGCGACCCCGCGCAAGGGCAATTCCAATTTGTCGGTGATGACATCGTATCCCGCATCTTGGACATGCCAGACCATATCGGGAACCGTCGCCGTCGCGGGGTCGTATTGCACCGTCGCGCGTTCGGTCGCCAAATTTACGACCGCTTTGGAAACGCCCTGCGTATCTTGCAAGCCGTGTTCCACATGCGCGACACAACTCGCGCACGTCATGCCTTTGATGGGTAAAACAATTTGTTGCGTAGCCATTTTTTTCTCGTAACCGCGCCAAGGACAGACAACGAACCGTTCGGTCAAGCGTCGTCTGCCCTTGACGTTTTTCTATTTTTTACTCGCCATCTGAAACACATCCATCAATTCGCCGATCACGCGCTCGCGTTCGGCGGCTTTGTTGGAACGAATCGCCGTCGTCACGCACGCGTTCAAGTGCCGTTCCAGAATCAGCGCGTTCAATTTCTCCAGCGCTTTTTCAATCGCCTGCGTCTGTTTGATAATGTCAATGCAGTACGCGTCCTCTTCCAACATGCGCGTCACCGCGCCCATGTGTCCCTGAATCGAGCGCGCGCGATTCAACAGAGCTGTTTTTTCGTCCATCGCCAACTTGCCGCCTCCTTTCCGCCGTGCCTCTTACCCTACCCCATACGGGAGGGGGTGTATATTTCATGCGTAATTATAGCAGTTTTTACACGGGCGTCAATAGGAAAATGATTAAAGTTTTTACTCGACCGTCACGCTCTTTGCCAAGTTACGCGGCTGGTCCACATCGCAGCCGCGCGCAATCGCTACGTGATAGGCGAGCAATTGCAGCGGCGGCATCGTCAGCAGCGGCGTCAGATATTCGGGCGCGCGCGGAATGTAAATCACATGGTCGGCATGTGATTCAATGGCTGTATCGCCGTCAGTGGCAATCGCAATGACCGGCGCGCGGCGCGCGCGCACCTCTTGCATATTGCTAACCACTTTGTCCAATGTCGCGCTCGCCGTCGCAATCGCAATCACGGGAATTTCGGGGTCGAGCATCGCAATCGGGCCATGTTTGAGTTCGCCCGCCGCGTACGCTTCCGCGTGCAGATAACTCACCTCTTTGAGTTTCAGCGCGCCTTCCAGCGCGGCGACATAACCAAAGCCGCGCCCAAAGAAAAACGCCGAGCGATGCCGCGTCAAGATTTGCGCCAAACGCTGCGCCTGAAAATCAACGCCCAACGTCGCCTGCATCAAGTCCGGCAGCTGCAAAAAATTTTGCAAAATCTGCCGCGCGTCATCCGTCGTTTGGCGACCGCGGCGCAGCGCGAAATCCAACGCGACGAGTTCCAACAGCGCGACTTGGGCGGTAAATGTTTTTGACGCGACGACGCCGATTTCGGGACCCACATTCAGATACAACGCCGCGTTCGCGCCGCGCGTTATCGAACTGCCGACGGCATTGGTCAATGCCAGCGTTTGCGCGCCCTGCTGTTTGCCCAAACGAAAACTCGCGAGCGTATCGGCGGTTTCGCCCGACTGGGTTATCAGAATCAGCAAAGTTTGCGCGTCAATGACGGGCGACGCGTAACGATATTCGGACGCGATTTCGACATTGACCGGCACGCGCGCCCACTGCTCGAACGCGAGTTTGCCCGCGAGCCCCGCGTGATACGATGTGCCGCACGCGACAACGTGCACGCGTTCCACACGTTCCAAATCTAGCGCGACGAGTTCGGGCAGCGCAATCCGCTCCGCGTCAATGCGTCCGCGCAAAGCATTCGCCAATGCGGAGGGCTGCTCGTTAATCTCTTTGATGAAAAAATGCGGATAGCCGCCCTTTTCCGCCGCCGCAACATCCCATGTCACATCGAATGGCGCGCGTTCGACGGCTGCGCCGTCAAGCGTCAAGATGCGCGTCGCGTCGGGCGTGAGCGCGACGATTTCGCCGTCCTCGATAATCAAGACGCGCCGTGTGTGCGCGAGCAGCGCGGGAATATCGGACGCAAATAGATTTTCCTTTTCGCCCACGCCGACCACCAGCGGCGAAAAATGGCGCGCGCCGATTATTAAATCCGGCACGCGCGCGTCCATGATGACGAACGCATACGCGCCGCGCACGCGGCCCAACGCCGCGCGCACTGCGTCGAGCAAAGCGGACGCGCCGACATTGCCGCGCGCCGCAAATTCTTCTTCGACCAAATGCGCGAAAATTTCGGTGTCCGTTTCCGACTGCAAAACATGGCCGCGCGTTTTCAATTCGGCGCGCAGTTCCATGTAATTTTCGATAATGCCGTTGTGAATCACGGCGACGTTTCCGCTTTCGTCCGTGTGAGGATGCGCGTTCACGTCGTTCGGCGCGCCGTGCGTCGCCCAACGCGTGTGACCCATGCCGAGCGTGCCGCGCGGCGCCGCGCCGTTCAATTGATTTACGAGTTTCGAGAGTTTGCCTTCGCTTTTACGCACGACGATTTTTCCGTCATCGGTGCGAACCGCAATGCCCGATGAATCGTAACCGCGATATTCGAGCCGTTTCAACCCGTCGAGTAAAACGGGCGAGACCTGTTTATAACCGACATAACCGACGATGCCGCACATGATTTTTTCTCCTCGGTACGACAAATTTGTAATTTGTCAGGCGTGAGGCAAATTGAAAATTTGCGATGCGCGATTGCGCGCGGGGCAAATCG
>JAJVIA010000111.1:14164-35641 GCA_022072245.1 Anaerolineae bacterium | reverse complement strand
AACACACCTCGTCGCGCGCGCGAAACAATCGGCGGCGAGAGACGCGTCCAGATAATTTTTGGATTGGGGCTGCGACGACGCCATTTTGTTTCGACGGTCGCCCGTCGTTTTTGTAGGCATCGTCCAAAGAGGAGAAAATTTTTGTGTAATCGCAATCACACAAAGGAGGCATCCGCTGAACTTTCGATTTTGACGATTCCGCAAAAGGAATCGCGTAGCGCTTGCCGCGCGGCAAGGAACCTCCACCTCGTCACCTGATTCAAATCATAAAATCAGGTCATGCGCTCATTTTCTCCGCGCGTCTAGTTCGGCATGGGCAGTACCTCCTTTGGCGCAGACGTTGAGACTGCGCCAGAATTGTATGGCACAAGATAGCGCGGCGCAAAATTTTCCACCGCGCTGTAGAGACCGCGATATTCGGGCGGCAGCATTTTCGCGAGTGAAAACATAATGTCGTCGGTGATGCCGTGAATTTCGTCGCGCGTCGGTTTGTGGCTCGTCGTTTTGACCAGCAGCGGCGCGCCGATGCGAACCTGAATCGGCGTGCGTTTCAATTTTTTCCAATTGCGATTAAATTCGCCGCGTCCGCCCCATTGGGCAATCGGAATAAGCGGCGCGTTTGTGCGCGCGGCAATCAACGCGACTCCTTCGTGCGCGGCTTGCAAACCGCCGCTGCGCGCGCGCGTGCCTTCGGGCGCCATCAAAATTGCATGACCCGCGCGCAAAAGACGGAACGCGTGTTTGAACGCTTGCATATCCGCTTCGCCGCGCCGCACCGGAAACGAACCGTACCAATTAAACACCCAGCTCCATTTTCCTTCAAACACTTCGGTTTTCGCCATCGGAAAAATATCGGGGCGCAAGAGCGCGGCGGGAATCACGGGGTCGAGAAAATGGGTGTGATTGATGACAATTATCAGCGGGCCCGTTTTCAAAACATGTTCGCGGCCCTGTATGTCCAGGCGGAGCAAAACCGCGTAAGCCGCGCGCAGTAAAAAATTGCCGATGGGATGAAAGGGCGGAATAGACAGCTGTGCGGTCATGCGATTATGCGAACGCTTGCGCGCGCGCTTGAATAATTTCGAGCGCGCGCGTCAACGTCTCTTTTAGCGTCATGGCGCTATTGTCCAAAACAATCGCATCCTCTGCCACGCGCAGCGGCGCCACGCTGCGCGAAGAATCCAACGCGTCGCGCTGTTCGATTTCCGCGCGCATCTGTTCCAAAGTCGCCGACTGCCCGCGCGCGCGACGGTCAGCCAGACGGCGCCGCGCGCGGGCCTCGACGGACGCGGTGAGGAAAATTTTACATTCCGCATTGGGCAAGACGACGGTGCCAATATCGCGGCCCGCCATGATGATATTGCCGCGTTCGGCGATGCGCTGCTGCTGCGCGGTCATGGCGCGCCGCACGCCCGCGTACGCCGACACCGCCGACACATTGCGATCCACTTCGGGGCGATGCAATTCTGCCGATACATCGCGTCCGTCAACGGTCGTCACATAATTGCGCGCGGCGTTTGCGGCGCCGGGCAGGACATTGATTTGTATCGTTTCCGCCAAACGCGTCACCGCCGCTTCATCTTGAAGCGCCATGCCGCGCGCGAGCGCCGCATGGGTCACGGCGCGATACATCAAACCCGTATCCAGATAAAAATAATTCAGCCGCGCGGCAAGCAGTTCCGCCAGCGCGCTTTTGCCCGACGCGGCGGGGCCGTCAATGGCGATGGCGTGAGGAAGGTGGGACATTTCAAATTTTGGATTTATGATTTTGGATTTAGGATTTTGGATTTCTGAATTTCGAGTTTCGAGTTTCGATTTTTTTGCGCGATGTTCCGCCCCCATTCGCCGCGCGACCTTTTACGCTGCGCGTATCTCGTTTTTTGATTTGGACGCGCGGCTGCGCCTGTTTCTGTAATTGCGCGATTTCGTCGCGCGTGACTTTACGAAAAGCGCCCGGCGCGAGTTTGCCAAGCTGCAAGGGCCCAATCCGCACGCGAATCAAACGTTTCACGGGAAAACCGAGCGCGGCGCACATGTGCCGAATTTGGCGCTTTTTCCCTTCGTGCAAAATAATCCGCAGCCACGTTTCATCGCGGCCCGCTTCGCCGAATTGTTGACGGCGGCCCGCCCGCGTCGCCGCATCCGCGCGCAGCCATTCGCCCTCGTATGGGATGCCGCGCGTCAAACGCTCCATCGTTTTATCGTCGGGAGCGCCATAAACGAGAACGAGATATTCTTTTTCGTGTTCGTAACGCGGGTGCGTCAAACGATTCGCCAGCGCGCCGTCGTTGGTGAGAAACAAAAGTCCTTCGCTGTTCATGTCCAAACGTCCCGCCGCAAACAATCGCAAATTGCCGGGAATGAGGTCGAGCGCGCTTTTGAGATTGGCGGTCTCGTCGCGGTCGGAAATGTATCCTTTGGGTTTGTACAGCAAAAAATACGCTTTGGTTTCGAGAACGACGGGATGATTGTCAACCAAAACTTTGTCGCGTTCGGGGTCCACTTGCGCGCCGAGTTGCGTGACCACGCGGCCGTTCACGCGGACGCGGCCCGCGAGAATCATTTCTTCGGCGCGTCGGCGCGAGGCAATGCCGGCTTGGGCAAGAATTTTTTGCAGGCGTTCCATGTTTTCAGTGTCGTTCCGTCAAATTCACCACTTGGGCATTGCTCGCCCGAATCAAATTTTCGGGCGTCATCAAAATCTCGTTGCCCCACACGCCGGCGCCAACGCCCAACACCGGTTCCGCCATCAACGCCGCATCCAAAAACACGCGAAAATTTTCCGGCTGCCAACCGAACGGCGGAATCGAACCGATGACATAACCGGTCGTTTCCAAAACAATTTCGGGCTGCGCCAATTGAATGTTGCGCGAACCCACCGCTTTTTTCAAATTGCCCGAAATGATATTTTGGTCGCCGCCGACCATCACCAAAATTTTTTCGCTCGCGGCGGTTTCAAAAATCAGCGTTTTAATCATCTGCCGTTCGCGGTATCCCAAAGCGCGCGCCACATTCGCCGCGCCCTTGGCTGTTTCGGGCGAGAACGTCGCTTTTTCGTATGGAATCTGGCGCTGGTCGAGATAGGCGTGCGGAGGCAAATACGACATACTCAAAGTTCGGCGCTCGTTTTTACGCGCACGCGTCCGACGCAATTTGCCGCGCCGCACAAACATTCAAAATCCCACGGCGACGCGGGCAGCGGATGTTTCAAATAATTGAACGTGATTTCTTGATGCGGCGCAATCGCGCGCGCGGCAATCAACATCTCATCCACAAAGACGCCGTTCGCGTCGCAAGAATGATTGGTCACGTGCATCGGCGTCAACGGCGCGGACCAATAATCGAACGGATAAATCGCCTCGCCGGGCGCATACGCGCGCGCGGCAAACAAACTCGACGCTTTCGCGTTCGGTTGGACGACAATATAAAAATTTTCGGGATTGAACATGGACGTTAAAGGTTTTCCGTCGGAAACGCGACAAGAGCTTGGAGATACGTCAAAGCGTCACCGTCGGCATCAGCCAAGTCCGTTTCCGCCGCCCGCGCGTCGGCGGGGTCCGCTTTATTTTCGCGAACAATCGCTGCGTCCGCGTCCGACGCGTTTTCTGCGCCAGCCGTCAAGACTGACGTATTTTCGTTCGCCGCGCGCGTCGTTTCCGTTTCTGTTTCAGTCAAGAGCGCGGGCAGGACCGGTATCATGTTGTCCGGCAGCGGCGGCAGCTGTTCCAGACTCGTCAAACCAAAGTATTGCAAAAAATCAAACGTCGTGCCGTAAATCGTCGGATGCCCCACCGTTTCGAGTTCGCCGACGGCTTCGATTAAATTGCGCGCGAGCAACGTATGCACCACGCCGTCGCAATTCACGCCGCGTATCGCTTCGATTTGCGGGCGCGTAATCGGCTGCCGATAGGCGATGATGGCGAGCGTTTCGAGCGCGGCGGGCGAGAGGCGCGGCGCGGTATCGAGACCGAGATATTTTTGCACATACTCGGACACTTCGGGCGCGCTGACAAATTGCACGCGGTCGCGCATTTTCTGCAAACGAATGCCGCGCGCGGCGTATTCATTTTCCAATTCCGCGACGACAAAATCAATCGTCGTCACGTCTTGCGCCAGCGCTTGCGCCAGCGTCTCGAACGAAACCGGGCCGTCAGAGACAAGGATAAATGCTTCGACCAGCGTTTTCAATTCGGGTTGGGGCGATTGCGTTTCAATTCCCGAAAACTCGTTCATAGTTTTTTATTTGGCGGCGTTATCGTTCGCTTCCTCTTGCTTGGCAGAAATCAAGCGCGGCAAATCCATTTTGGGCAAACTGGGCGCGCCTTTTTTCGGCGCTTTCATCTGGTCAATTTTGATTTGCACTTTGCCCACGCGCAAACCCAAACCGCCTTCTAAAACGGAACGCGTTACGTCCATCACCTCGTCCGTTTTTTGTTTCACCGAAATATCGGAGGTCGTCGCCAATTCCACCAAGACATCCACCGCATCGTCTTTGCCTTTGGACACTTTGGGCGTGACGTTGATAACGCCGGGCAAGGGATCGAGCGCGAATTGCAGTTGCGTCACAATCGCGTCCGCGCTCATCATCACGTCCGCGCCTTGAATGGATTTGAGACGCATCCGCACTTTGCCGCTTGGCATCAATTCCGCATACAGCAGCAGCAGCGCCAAAACCGCCACGAGGACCGCCAAGCCGAGACAAAATAAAAGCGGAAAAATTTGCGTCGGGTCCGTCAACGCGTTCAGAGTCGGTTGCACGGTTGTCGCAATGCTGTTGCGCGCAAGCAGCATGACGAAAAAGCCCGCGCACGAAAATACAAACGCGGCGATGAGCAAAAGGACGACGATGATACGATTCACTAGATTCATACAGCTACCTCAGCGCGAATGAAATTGAACACGAGTATTATATCGCAAAGCGGAAATGTCAAACGCGCGCCCAAGCGTTTTCGCAGGTTTTTATTGCGTCGCGGGTTTTTATTGCGTCGCGCGTTTTACGCGCGAATTTTATTTGACGCGCGAGAACCGCAAGCGCCACAAGACCGCGCCCAAAACGGCAATGCCCCACAGCGCAATGCCGATGCCCGAAAGCAGGACGCCGCTATAGAACGCGCGGGGCCGATATAAAAATTCCACGCGATGCGCGCCCGGTTCCAGCAAGACCGCGCGAAAAATTACGTCCGCGCGCGCGATGGGCGCGGGCGCGCCATCCACCAACGCAATCCAGCCGGGGTCCCACGCGTCCGCCAAAACCAAATATCCTTCCGCATCCAACTGCGCGTCAATCACGACGCGTTCGGGTTCGTACGTCGTCAGCCGCGCGCGCTCGTTAAATCCTTGCCCAATATCGCTATCAAATTCGGGACCGTCCGAAACATAAATTTCCGCGTTCGGATGCGGCGCCTGCAATTGGCGCAACGCTTCCGCGTCGCTTGCCCGTTTGACATTGTGCGTAATGAACGCGCGCGGCGACGCGTCGGGATTTTCATACACCGCCACATCTTCGCTGCGATAGATCAACGCGTGGCGCGCCTTGCCCAAAAGCGGCGCGAGGTCAATCTGCGCGGCGCCATTTCGCAAAGCAATCCGTTGCAGATGCAGCAAGCCCGCGTCAATTTTGGGAATGATTTGCAATTGCGTAATCGGCGCGGGATAACTGGAAAATAAAATGTACGCGCGATAAGTATGCCCGGCGTGCGTTTGAATTGGAAACGCCGAACGCGCGGGAAACGACGACGCAATTTCGGGGCGCGCGTGTTTTATCGTTCGCGCCACGTCGCTGCGGTCATACGCCCATTCCGCCGTATCGCGGCCGGCGAGCAGCGGCTGGCGATAGACCTGTCCATTTTCATCGCGCAATTCAATTTCCGCCACCACCGCGCCGTCCGGCAGCGCGGCGGATTGCGCGAGCGACGATTCGATTTCAATGCCCGTCGCGTCAATCGGCGAAAATTTCAACGGCGCCGTAATGGGGTCGAGCAAAAACGGATTCGCCACGTCCGCCGCTTCGGTTTGGGCGTCCACCGGCAGCAATTGCGGAATCAAAAAATAACGTACGCCCAATTTATTCAACATCACCGGCGACAGTTGCGCCAAAAATTCCATCGTATGGCGCGGCGCGAGCGGCGTATAGCCGTGCGCGGCTTGGACATTCTGCGCGGCGTTCAGATTCGCGTACAAACTTTCATTCATCACCGCAATCCACGGCAGAATCCATTCGCTCGTCAGCACGCGCGCAGAGTCGCTCAAATCCAATTGCGCCAAAACGCGCGGGCGCGGAAAAATTTCAGCGCGCGGCGCGATTTGATTAAAAGTTTGCGCGTACACCGCGCTGAACGCCAACGCGTCGAGCAGCGTCAAACCCAGCGCGCACACGGTAAAGAAAAAACGATCCAGACGCGCCGCGCGCAAAATCAAGAGCAGCGCGAGGCCGCCAAAAATCACCGGCAGCAAACGCCACGCGTCCAGCCAAGCGTCCACGCTCAGGCGGTCGGTCAAAATCAGAATCAAAAAAGCCAGCGCCGCGCACGCAGCCAGTCCAAGCCAGCCGTTCCGTTTGCGCGGCGTCGCGCGCGTTTTGGCGCGCAGCGCGTCAAAACCGCTGCCCGCAAGCATGGCGAGACAAAACGCGAACGGAAATAAAAAACGCGCGGGTACGCGAAACAGATTAAACAACGGCAAACCGCGCAGCGCGGGATACAATGGCGTGTTGCCGCCGAACGCCAACAGCAGCGCGCCCAACGCAACTGCAACCCAAAACCACGTTTTCCACTCGCGTTTCAAAACCACTGCCGCGCCGGCAAAGAGCAGCGGCGCAATGCCCACATACGCAATCACTTCGACCGACGTGTTCGGATAGGGATTGCCACGCAGAAACGGCGCGCCGAGCAGCGCGAGATAGAACGGATGATACGAAAAGGTCGTAAAAAATTCCGCGTCCACACCGCCCGCGCGCGCCGATTGCTGCGCGAATTCAAAGGTCGGCGCGAGCTGCGCGGACGCAATGAGCGTACCCAACAACATTGCCGCGAGCGACGGGAGAATATCCAACGCGCGCCGAACGATTGGCTGCGCGGCGAAACGCGTTTCGCTTTCGGCGCGCGGCGCCGCGCGCCATCCATTATCCACAAACGGTATCGCAATCGCATACACGCTGAACATGAGCGCGTTAATGAGCGCGAATTGGGGATGCCCGCCGAGCCATTGCAACGCGAACGCGCAGGTGAGCAGCGACCATGCCGTCAGACGATGCCAGCCGCCGCGGCTCAATTCGTACAACCACAACAACCACGGCAGCCACGCGGCGACATTCAACACGTTCGGATGCGTGATGCGCGCTGTCCCAAAACCGCCCAAAGTTAACGCGCACGCCGCCAACACAGCGCCCGCAATCGAAATGCCGCGTACGCGCGCAAACAAAAACGCGCCGACGCCGAGCCACATTAAATGGAGCAAGATGTCATAATTCAGCGCGAGGTCAACGGGCAGCGCGCGGAATAAAAATAGATGCAGCGGATATAACGCGCCGCTTTGCATTTCGGCGAGGAGAGGAAAACCCGCGAGGATTTCGGGCTGCCACAAGGGTAAACGGCCCGCCGCCAACGCGTCGGCGTACAAAACGCGCATCGGATAAAAAAAGCGCGCAATGTCGCCAAAGAAAAACATGCCCTGCCCGAACGCAGCGCGCCAATAAACCAAAAACGGCAGCGCCGCGACCAAGCCCAAGCCCAGCCAATTCAAGCGGCGCGCCGCAGGGGCGCGCGCGTCAGAGGCGCGGCGGTCGCCGCGCGCGAGAGCAGAGTTTTGTGACGCGCACAACTCAGGGAAATTCTCCTAGAATAATCACCTCGGCGGTCGAGGGGACGATGCTTTCCACTTTGATTTTGTCCGGCACATTCACCGCGCGCAATTCCGCCTGATACGTTCCGCTCGCGCAGCGCGGCGCGTCCAACACAATTTGCACATCGTCCGTTTTCAACGTCTGCAAAATCGGCAGCGGACCCGACAAGATTACTTCGACCGTATTGGGCGAAATCTGCGCGGGCAGATTGCACGTTTCCGAAACGGAAACCGGACGCCGCACGGTAAGACCGCTCAACACCGGGTCCACCGCGACGCGCAGCATTACATCGGTGGCGTTCAAAACTGAAACGCCTTCGGGCAATTTCAAGCGAACGCGTTTGACGATATTTTCTTTGGCGCCGGTGACATCCAGCGCTTCGGTCTCGACAAAACCGCCGAGTTGATTCAACGCATTCGGCGCGCCCACTAACGTCACTGTCGCGGGGTCAACGCTAATATCGCTCACCCAATAACCGGACGCGACATTGCCGCTAATCAACGCTTTGACCGCCGCGTCTTTGTACCCCACGCGCTGTTCGACGGGAATATGCACTTGGACGGTGGAAGGGGCGATGGTCAAACCTTGAATTTGATTGCCTTGCGCGTCATGGATCACGACATTCGCTTCGCGGTCCACCGCCGTTTTCGCGCCGCGCAGCGCGACTTCGACCGTCGCATCGTTGACCTGCTCCACTTTATTTTGCGGGCCGCTCACCAACACCGTCGGCGGTTCGACTACCGGCGCTTTGGTTTCATACCCCAACGGCGGTTCATCCAACACGCGCACGCGCACCAACACCGGCACCTGACGCGTTTTTTCCAAATGCACTTTGACCGACGGCGGGTCAATGCCGGTAATGGTCACGCGCGGGTCGGCGCTCGTCGCGTCGAGCGTCACTTGATGATCGCCGGCGTCCAAGCCGCCCAAATCCGCCTTGACTGAAAAATTGCCGCTGTTGAGAGTTTGCCACACATCTTCTTGCGTCCGAATCCGCACCCGCGCGGCGAGACGCGAAGGGTCGAGCAGCGTCATGTCTTGCCCGCGATTGGCGAAATCAATCGCCACCGCGTCGGGGAACAAACCTTCGCGCGTCGGATTTTGTTCGTTGGTGGCGACGACCCAAACGACGAGCGCAAACACCAAAGCGATGAGGACGGAAGAAGCGTTAGAGAGGAGCGAGCGCAGCATTAATTCTTTTGTACCACTTTATCCGAATTCGTCGCTCCCAAGATGGGAGCAAAGAAACGGCGCACCGGACTGTTGGGATTGCGCCCGGTGTACAAATTGGTCAACAAGCGATTCAGATTGCCTTCGTCCAATTGACGGATGAGCCGCCCATTGTGCGCGACGGAAATCGCGCCCGTTTCTTCCGAAACCACCAACGCAATCGCGTCCGTGCTTTCGGTGACGCCCAACGCCGCGCGATGCCGCGTGCCCAAATCGCGGTCCACGTCGGGATTTTCTGAAAGCGGCAGCATACAGCTCGCGGCATGAATCCGCTCATCCCGCAAAATGACCGCGCCGTCATGCAAATTTGTATGCTTGTTAAAAATGTTGAGCAACAAATCCACCGACACTTGAGCGTCCAGACGCACGCCCGTATCAATATATTCCTGCAAACCGGTGCGCCCTTCAATGATAATGAGCGCGCCCCATTCTTGCCGCGCCAACGCGCCCGCCGCGCGCGACAGCGTCGCCAAAAATTTAGTCGTCGAATCGGTCGTGCGCGAACCGAGCAGCGAACGCGGGCGTCCCAACCGTTCAAACGCGCGCCGCAATTCCGGTTGAAAAATGACGGGGATGGCGACGAGCAGCGCGGGAATCGAATTGCGAATCAGCCAATTGAACGCGGTCAAATTCAAAAAGGTGCTTGCCAACACCGCCGCGAACGCGACCAATAAAATGCCGCGCAGTAAAATCACCGCGCGCGTGCCGCGCACCAAATAAAATAGGCCGAGAAAAATGAGCGTGACCAATGCCACATCCACTATACTCGACACATCCCGCAGGCGCGCAATCAAATCCTGTTCGCTCATGGCTCGCCGTTATTGTAACGCAACATCCGCATTTCATCCAACCGCCATCCGCCGCGTAAAAAAAAATGTCACGCCTTGACGTGACATTTTGATTTCATTCGGCTTGCGGTTCGCGCAGTTCCAACAAGAGTTTGCGATACTCGGCGACTTGGGGCGGATTCAAGGCGATAATCTCTTGGACGACGATGGCGGCTTCGCCCGGCTTGCCCGCGTTCAAGAGGCGGTCGCCCAAATCATCCAACACTTGGAGCGCCTTGTCCGTATCGCCCTGCGATTTATAAAAATCCGCCAGCGCGCGTTGAATCATTAAATTGTCTGGAAACGCTTCGGCGAGCGAAACCAGAGTCGCCTCGATATTTTCGGGCGCGTTGCGATGACGCTCCAGCAGCGCGCGCAATTCAAATTCCGCTTCGGCGGTTTGACCGCGACGCAAATGCAAATCTACTAAATAGTAACGCGCTTCGTCGTCTTCCGGGTCGGCTTGGCGAATTTCCAAAAACAGCGCGCGCGCCGCGTCATACTCGCGCAATTTCAAATGCGTTATCGCCAGACGCCGTTTGAGCGGCAGCTGCGCGTCGTTACTCAGCCCCACGCGCTGGGCAATCGCCAAACCTTCATTGTACTTGTCGGCGGCTTTTTGAAATTGACCGTTCGTTTCCAATTCCATACCGACGGTGGCGTACTCGGTCAACGCTTCCGTCAGTTGGCCATTTTGCACCAGCACATTAATCAATTTGGCGCGCCGCGTGACATCGCTGCCGCCCAAATTCAACGCTTGCCGATAAAACGCGATGGCTTTGGGCAAATCGTGACGCACGGCGGCAGTTTCCGCCAACACATCGTATTTCGCCAACGCGTCGGCAGTGCGTCCCGCCGCGACGGCGATTTCCGCCAACCGCACGTGCGCGGGCAAATAGTTGGGCGCCAATTCGAGCGCTTGGTACACCAAATCGCCCGCCGCATAAAGTTTTTGTTCGCTCACCAACTCTGCGCTTCCGCGCAGCAGCGTAACCACGCGTTCCGATTCCGGCGTCTCGAAAACTTCTTGCATCGAAAGCGGCATGCCAGCCGCCGTCGCCAATTCCACATGTTCGCGCACTTCGCGCACTTTATCTTGCCAACCTTTGTTGTTGAGAAAATCCAACAAAATCATGCTAAAACGGCGCGCGCTCGCTTCATCGCCTTTGGCAAGATACCCTTCCGCCAGCGATTCATAAAGCCGAATCACCTGGTCCGCTTGGGAGCGATTCACCGTACTCAGGTCCACAATCTTCATGGCTTGGAGATAATTTTCCAACGCCTCATCCACATTGCCTTGCGCGCGATACGATTGCCCCAAAGCGAAACGCGACGCCACCGCCAATTGCGGCGTGCGCGCGGTTTGCTGCAACAACGGAATGGCGTCTTGATGGCGCAAAGAATTTTGATACAGAATCGCAAGATTGAATTGCACTTCGGGACGCGTCATGCCCGCCGCGAGCGCTTGTTCATACGCCTGAATCGCTTCCTGCGTCTGCCCTTTTTCTTGGGCGTTGATTGCGCGCGCCAACAGCGAATCGGTATCGGCGCCCGCCGCGTGGGTATTGTCGGCGCGCTGCCACGGCGTATTTTCTTCCAACACCGACGCCGCCAAACGCGCGAGACTGCTGCGCCGCGCCAATTCGACGGGATTCGCGCCCGGGTCTGCCGCCGCCGCGCTGCGGCCCGTCACTTCATTCAACAAAAATTTCGCCTGCGTATTTTCCGGCTCCACCGCCAACGTGCGTTCGGCATATTGCTGCGCGCGCAAAAATTCGCCGCCGCGCTGCGCGAGTTTTGCCAACGCCAACCATTCGCGCGCGGCGGCGCTCGCGTGTCCCGCCTCGGCAAATGCGGCTGCCAATTTTTCATGCGGCTCGGCGCGTTCGGGTTCGAGCGCGCTCGCTTTGCGCCACGCTTCCACCGCTTTGTTCATTTGCTTTTGGTTTTGATACAGCTCGGCGATTTGATTGTACGCGTCAGCGGCTTCGCCGCGACGATTCAAGCGTTCGAGCAAGACGGCAATATGCGCGAGCGGAATGGGGTCGCCCGGCTGCAATTTGGCAAGCGCTTTATATTCCGCGAGCGCTTTTTCAAAATGATTGGATTCTTGCAGCGCGAGCGCGAGACCGCTGCGCGCGGAAATGTCGTCGGGAAATTCGGCGAGCGCGCGTTGATATTCTTTGATGGCGGTATCCCAACGCTGATCCCACGCCGCGTTGGACGCCTTTTTCAACGCATCTTGAAAGACCGCTTTATTCGCTGACATAGTAGCAACTCGAAAAGGAGAAATAAACGCCTGCTTTTGCCGCGCACGCGCTGGCGGCGCGGCTGCGCGTTAGCGTAACACATTCCACGTGGTTCTTCAAGACGGAAAAAAGAACTAGCCAAAATTACGCGCGCGACGGTCGCGCGCTTGCGCCGCGCAGGAATTTACGCTAAATGGGCAAGATGCGTCCGCGAATGCCGCGATTATTGATTTCGAGCAAACCGACTGTCGCTTCATCACGGTACGGATTGATAGAACCGGGGTTGAACATGTACACGCCCTCATGCACTTTGGCGTACGGAATGTGCGTATGCCCAAACACAATCGCGTCCACATTGCTAAAACGGCTGAGGACAAAATTGATATATTCCGGCGTGTACGGGTCGCGACGCAAAAGTCGATTGAGGCGGCTGTTGACATCGACGCGCCCTTCCCGATTGCCGTGAATCAGTCCGATTCGTAAGCCGCCAAATTCCAACACTTGCGACTCTTGCAAATACGCCTTGACGTCGGGCGAATCGTCTTCGCCGTACACGGCAAACGTCAACGAAACCGATTCTTGCAGCTGCTGCAAGACTTCGAGCGAAGTAATGTCGCCGGCGTGTAAAACAATTTCGACGGACGAAAAAATTTCCATCACGCGCGCGGGCAGCGAACGGCGCAAATCGGGGATATGAGTATCAGAGATGACGCCAATTTTCATAGACGACCGTCACACCATGAATCGAATTAATGCGGAAGGGCTAACGCGGCGAGCGCCATAGCCGCCAATATAAACCACTGCGCGCGGCTCAAATACACGCGCGCCTCCGCGCGTCCGTCGCGCAGCAACGTTTGCCACAAGAGCTGCGCGCCCAACAATAACGCAATGATTGTTACGTTCACCATCGCGCCGCGCAGCGCCAAAAATACAATCACCAATCCCTGCGCGGTATTGGCAATCGCCAAACCCAAACGGGGCCGCGTCGGCACGGAAATAAGTCCGCGATACGCCGTCGCAAACAAGAGCGCCAAAATCGTCGAATCCAGCGGCGGCAGGACGAGCGAAATTGCCGCGTCGCCAATCAACCACGCCAAACCGATTTCGGCAAACGCGCGCGCCCAGCGGCCCGCGCCGTTTTCGCCCAATTCGCTTTCGAGCGGCGCCAACAATAACGCGCCGAGCGTCAACAAGAACACGCTCGAACCCAACACCAACGCGACGGATAACGCCATCAACGCGGTCACGAGAATCGCGGTGATGGATTGACCTACCTGCGGCGCGATGGCTTCGCGCCAAAATTTCGCGCGCGAAGAAAGCCATTGCGAAAAACGCGCCGCGGGCGAACCGAGCCGCGCGTACGGCACAAGCATCCACGCGCGCGTCGGCGTCGCCTGCCACCCTTGCATCGGACGCCGCCAATCGGTATTGACCCATGCCGCGCGCCAGGCGCCCAACAGAGGGTCGGTCAACAAGACGGCAATGGCGACGCGCAAAAGCGTTTCGCCGGAAAGCGCGACGCCGTCCGCCGCCAACGCGCCGCAAATCGTCGCCGCAATCGGACCGAGCCACGTCAGCGGCCGCGCCGAATACAATTCCAGAGAAATGCGGCGGCCAACCGCCGGGCGCACCGGAGGCAATTTCATTAACGCGAGTGTAGCATACGTGAGAATTTTAAGCAACGTCATTTTTATAAAAAATAGCGGGCGCGCGCGCCAACGCGCATTTTACTTTGCGATATTTGCAAGTTCAATTACAATACTGCGCGCTGTTTATGAAAATCGTCGTGGATGCAATGGGAAGCGATAAACGCCCCGCGCCGGACGTGCAGGGCGCGGTGGATGCCGCCAACGCGTACGGCGTCGAAATCGTCTTGGTCGGCGATGAAGCGCGCGTGCGCGCCGAGTTGGCGCGGCTGCCCGATGTGCCGGCGCGCATCAGCGTTTTGCACGCGGCGCAAGAAATCGAAATGCGCGAACATCCCGCGCGGGCGGTCAAGGAAAAAAAAGATTCTTCGATGGTCGTCGGCATTGAACAGGTCAAACGCGGCGCCGCCGATGCGTTTGTTTCGATGGGCAACACGGGCGCCGCGCTCGCCGCTTCCGTTTTATACTTGCAGCGTATTCCGGGCGTACATCGCCCCGCGTTGGGCGTACTGTTTCCGACGGCGCAAGGGCCCTGTTTGTTGATTGATGTCGGCGCAAATACCGATTGCAAACCGGAATGGCTGGAACAGTTTGCCATCATGGGCGAGTCGTACGTGCGCGCGGTGTTGGAGCTGCCGCAGCCGCGCGTGGCGCTTTTGGCGAATGGCGAAGAAGAGAGCAAAGGCAATCAAGCCGTCCAAGCCGCGCACGCTTTATTGAAACAGCGCGCGCAAACGACGGGCTTGAATTTTGTCGGCAACGTCGAAGGCAAAGACATTCCGGCGCGCCTTGCGGACGTCATTGTGGCGGACGGTTTTGTCGGCAATATCGCGCTCAAGACCGCCGAAGGTATTTCTAAAATGCTGAACGATTTGATTCGCAGCGAAATCAAAAGTTCGCCGTTGACGGCTGTGGGCGGCGCGTTGGCTATGCCCGCCTTTAATAAAGTGAAAAAAATTTTGGATTACACCGAATATGGCGGCGCGCCATTATTGGGCGTGAATGGCGTGGTCATTATCGGCCACGGCCGCTCGAACGAGGTCGCGGTCAAAAACGCGATTCGCGTCGCCAAACGTTCGGTGGAAAGCAATATCCTCGAAACCATTCGCCGCGGAGTTACGCCAAGTGCATAGAACGCTTCCCGCTACCGTTATCGAACCTGTCATGCTCGACCAACGCTTTGAAGAGCGTTATGTGCCAGAGCCGCTCGCGCAAATGGCGCGCGCGGCGCGGCGCCGACGGCCGCGCGTCGTCATTACGGGCCTCAGCGCGCTTTCGCCCAACGGCAATTCGGTCCAAGAATTTTGGGCTAACACGCTAGCGGGTAAAAGCGGCGTCGCGCCGATTGCGCGTTTTGACGCGTCCGAGTTTCCGTCGCGCGTCGGCGGCGAAATCAAAAATTTTGAACCGCGCGATTTTATGGACGCCAAAGAAGCGCGGCGCATGGCGCGCTGTTCGCAGTTTGCGATTGCGTGCGCGCGCCTGGCGGCGCAAGATGCGCGTTTGGAATTGCCCGTCGTCCAGCGCGAACGCGTCGGCGTTTTGCTCGGCACCGCCGTCGGCGGCATCGACGCGACCGAAGAAGGAATGAGGACGATGCTCGGCAAAGGATGGCAGCGCGTGTCGCCCTTTGCGTTGGGCGCCGCCATGCCCAATGCGCCGGCATTTCATGTGAGCATGACCACCGGCGCGCACGGTTATTTGGGAACGATTACGGCGGCGTGCGCGTCCGGCACGCAAACGATTGGCGACGGCGCGGAAATTATTCGGCGCGGCGCGGCGGACATTATGTTTGTCGGCGGCACGGAAGCGGGTTTGTTTCCCATCGGACTCGTCGCGTTTTCACAAATGCGCGCCATTACAACGCATTTCAACGCTACGCCGGAAACGGCTTCGCGGCCCTTTGACCGCACGCGCGATGGTTTTGTCATGGGCGAGGGTTGTTCGATTTTGGTCATTGAATCGCTTGAACATGCGATTGCGCGCGACGCGCCGATTTATGGCGAAGTGCTGGGCAGCTCGGTGGCAAGCGACGCGTTTGATGTGGTCGCGCCCGACCCGAGCGGCGATGGCGAAGTGCGCGTTATGAAACTTGCGCTCGCTGACGCGGGCATCGGCATTGACGAAATTGACTATATTAGCGCGCACGCGACTTCGACCGTCGTCGGCGACAACATCGAAGTCAAAGCCATCAAAAAATTATTTGGCGACCGCGCGTCGCGGATTCCAATCAGCGCGCACAAGTCTATGGTGGGGCATACGCTCGGCGCGGGCGGCGCGCTCGAAACGGTGGCGGCGCTGCTTTCGTTCCGCGACCAAAAAATTCATCCGACCATCAATTTGACGCAACCCGACGAAGAATCTGTCGGGCTGGACTTTGTGACCGAAGGCGCGCGGGCGACGCGGGTCGAAACTATTTTATCCAATTCGTTCGGACTGGGCGGTCAAAACGCCTGTCTCGTTCTGCGAAAATTTGATATGTGAAAAAATTTGGCGAACCGAGACTGGGGACGCAAACAAAACAACAGTCCGCCAATCTCTATTCTCCAAACTCGAATCTCATGGCTCAAGTTGTGACCAATAAAGCGCTGGTGGAGCGCAATGCGCGCACCGGCAAAATTTTGACGACGGCTTCGTTGATTATCATTCTCGCGCCGTTAGCGATTACGTTTCCGCTTATCTTTTCAGGCAAAAATGAATTGCCCGGCAACAGTCTGCTTTTGATGTACGGCGCGTTGATTGCCGGCTTGATCCTTTCCAATGTCGGCGGTTATTTCATGAACCGCTGGGGGATGAAATATTACGAGCAGTTGGAAAAAGCGCTCAAAGGCACCGATAAAAAATATCGTTTGTACAATTATGCGCTGCCGGTACCGAATGTGTTGCTGACGCCGTTCGGCGTAACCGTTTTGCTATTGAAAAATCTGGACGGACATATTTCCGTCAATCAAAAGGGATGGCGCGCCGGCTTTGATGTCCTGCGCCTCATCCGTTGGTTCAGCGCGGAACAATTGGGCAATCCAACGCAAGCGTTAGAGGCGCAGCAAGAAAAACTCGCGGCTTTTATCCATAACCGTTTGGGCGCGTCATTCAATCCGCCGCTGGATGGCTTGATTGTCTTTACCAATCCGAAAGCGGTCATTGAAATTTCCAACGTCGAACTGCCGATTGTGTTTCTGCCCGAAAGTCCCGATGCGCTCAAGAATGCGTTAAAACGTCCCAAGAACACGCCGCTGCTTTCGCAAAAAGATTACAACGCGCTGTACGAGTTGTTTGAAGAGGAATCCGAAGCGCGCCGCATCGAAGCCGAGCGCGGCCTAGTCATTGCGGGACGCAAGCTTTTTTAACACGAACAAAACAGAAACAAACTTTTATGCCCTTATCCCTCTCTGATTACAAACGTCCGCCGCAAGACAATGGACGCGGCATTGCGGGTTATCCCGCCGCTGGCTGGCGCGGCGACCCCAACGGTCTTGACGCGTGGATCGCGGAATTGCAGCAACTCGGCATCAAATGGCTGCGCGTGTTGGACGACAACGCCGACTCGCTGACGCTATGCGGCAAATTACTCAACGCGGGCATCTTTCCGATTGTGCGAATTCTACGCCGCGATTTGCCGCCGAACGATACGCCCGAACCGAACCCCGGTCACATTTCGGCGCGCGAGGAATTGACCATCCGCAAAATGATTGACCTCGGCGTTTTGTATTTCGAAACCAACAACGAACCGGACAATCCCGCCGAATGGAAACAACACGCCATGCCCGGCAATCACGAAGAGACCGCGAAATTGGTCGCGCTGAATTGGTTGTTTGACGCGCGCTTTATTATTGAAGCGGGCGGTTACCCCGGCTTGCCGGCGGTGAGCAGCGGCAGCGACATGGATTTGGTCGGCGCGCTCGCGGCGTTGGGACGCCAAGATATTTTGCTCGAGGGCGGTTGGATTGCGCTGCACAATTTCGGACACAATCGTCCGCTGAATTTTCCAAACGACCGCGTGAATCAAAACGGCGCGCCGCTGACCGCGCAAGAATACGATTTTGGCGCGCTGACGCAATGGGTGTGGTGGGACGCGACGCTCCAACGCGCCAACACATTGGACGAAGTGAACGCGCTGCGCGCCGCGCGCAAAAACGCGGGCCAAGTTATCGCCCAAGACCACGCGGCATTCCGCGAATATGAATATTACGACGCGCTCGCGAAAAAACATTTGGGGCGCTCGATTCCAATTTTGGCGACAGAGGGCGGCTATCAAGTGGGCCGCCGCACCGATTTGCGCTATCCGCGCATCACGCCCGCGCTGCACGCGGATTTGACGGTGGCAATGTTTGAATTTATGCAGCGCGATGCGCCCGATTATTTTTTCGCGGCGTGTCCATGGCTTTTGACCGGCGCGCAAAAAACGCAAGCGAGCGCGTGGTACAGCGATTTTTGGGACCGCGCCATTCGTTCCGGCGGACCGCACAATGGCGAAATTCCGCCGCTAGCGGCGCCCGATTATCGCGTGGGCGAACGCTTGCCCGTCGTCGCCGCCGTCAAAGCCATGTCCAGCCAATCGCGCACCGGGCCGCGCGTCGCAATACCGACCGCCGCGCCCGCCGCGCCAACCGTCGTCGCGCCCGCGTTTGCCGCGCCGCCCCCGCCGCCGCCAAGCGAAGAAAGTATCTATCTCGTCCAGCACGGCGATACGCTGGGCTCGCTGGCGAAAAAATTTGACGTGACGATTCAAGCGTTGGCGAATGTGAACGCGCTCAATGAAAATGAGCGCATCATCGCCGGACAGCGGCTCGTCATTCCGCCGCCGCAAGCTGTGAGCGCGCCGCCGACGCCCGCAACCATTTCAACGGACGCGCCGCCCGCGCCAATTCCCGAATGGTTTAATCCGCCGCCACAATCCGCGCCCGTTGCGCCGCCGCCCGTTTATACGCCGCCGCCGCAAGCGCCCGCGCAACCCGTCTATGTGCCGCCGCCGCAAACGCCGCGCGTCGCTCAACCGCCCGCCAGCGCCGCCGCGCCAAATGCCGCGCCGCGACCCGCGCCACCGCCGCCGCCGCGCGCGCCCGCCGTCGTCTCGCCGCTTGACCCGCGTTTGAGCGCGCTCAATGTGCGCGTGGAATACGCGAACGTCAAACCGGGCGAAAGTTATTGGAAACTGCTCCGCGCGGAATATCAAGAAACGACCAAAGCCAGCGGCAATCATCACATGCTCTATAATCTGCTGGACGATAAAGGCAAACCGATTTTGGTGCAGCGCGTCTTTCAGGGCTTGGCGGACATTCAAGCCGATTCCTTTACCGACGCGTTTGGACGCGCGAAAATTCCAATGTGGGAAACGTATAATCCCGAACGGGGCGAAAGCGGACCCTATTCGGCGTGGATAGCAAATCTGCCTTCGGATAAAGTGGTCGGACTCGGTATGCCCAATGGCTTGGCGGTAAATTTTGTATTGACGTGGCAAAAGGCGATCAAGTGAGGCAAAAAAATTTCGCGCGCGCTTGAAATTTTTTTGCCTCACCCCTCTGCGTTGAAATTCCTCAGTGCGGCTTCGCGCTGGCTCGTTCCTCTAGCAGTCTTGCTCGCGACTTGGACGCTCTATACCAGCACGCTCGCGCCGGGCTTGCTGCGCGGCGATAGCGGCGAATTCCAATGGGCGATGGCGTCGCTGAATGTGGCGCACGCGACGGGCTATCCGCTTTTTACGCTCATCGGCTATGCGTGGCATTTGCTGCCGCTTGACGCGAACGTCGCGTGGCAGTTGAATTTGCTCACGCCGTTTTTTGGCGCGCTGGCGGTCACGGTCGTTTTTGTTTTTATCCGCGCATTGACGGCGCGCACCCTCGCCGCGTTGGGCGCCGCGCTTTTTTTGGCGCTGACGCCGGTGATGTGGTTCAACGCGAGCATTTTGGAAGTGTATCCGCTGCACGCGTTTCTGCTCGCGCTGATGTGGTATCTGCTGTGGCGCTGGTCGCGCGCGCCGCAAACGAACAACGGCGCGCTGTATCTCGCGTTTTTCGTATTCGGGCTGGCGCTCGCGCATCATCGCTTGACGATTCTTATTCTCCCCGCGCTGCTCTATTTTTTACTCGCCACCGACCGCCAATTTTTTTTCAAACTCAAACGTCTCTTGGTTTGCGCGCTGCTCGTCGTCCCCGGTTTGAGTTTGTATGCGTATGTGCCGCTGCGAATGTTGCCGGAAGGTTTTTCGCTCGACTTTATTTTCAACGACATTATTTTGGGACGCGAGTACGCCGGTTCGCTTTTGCGCGAAATCAATCCCCTGCCCGTACTGGTTGAAATTCCATTCAAAAATTTTCACGTCAGCCTCGCGTTCGCATTGCTCGGCTCATTCACGCTGTTTCGGCGCGCCAAGCATTTGAACGTTGCCTTGTGGTTGATTTATCTGACGGATGTTTTGTTTGCGTTGGTGTACAGCGTGCCGGATGTCGAGGTCTTTCTCACGTCGAGTTTCGTCGTCGTCACGCTTTGGCTCGGCGCGGGCGCAGGGGCGCTGATAGATTGGTTGGAACAACGCTTTGCGGGGACGCGCGCCGCGCGTTGGCAATGGGTCTGCGCGCTGGCGTTGCTGCTCATCGCATTGTTTGGCGTGACGCGTTGGAATGAAATCAACGCCGCCGTCGCCGCCGAAGCGGGCCCGGAAGCGCGCGCGCGCGCGTTGGCGGCAATGAATTTACCCCCGGCGTCATTTCTAGAATTGGATTGGGAAACGGCGACCGCGCTGCGTTTTTTGCAAGCGACGGAAAATTTGCGGCCCGATTTGGAAACGCGCTTGATTGAAATGGGCAACCGCGCCGAATTTTGGCGCGCGCTGCAAAATGTGGACGCGGGACGCGCGGTGTATATTGAAGGAGGCATCCATTGGTCGCGCGCGCCCGCCGGATACGTCTTGAAAAGATTGGACAATGATTTGGCGCAAATCGCGCGCGCGCCGGTCGAGATGACGCGCCGACGAACGGCGCTTGGCGACCGCGTAGAATTGGTCGGTTATCAAAATACGCCCGACGCGTTGACGCTGTATTGGCGCGTGAAAAAAACATTGGCGCAAGATTTGGCGAGTTACGTTCATTATCTCGACGCGCAAGGCAATAAAATCAGCCAAGACGACCGCGCCGCCTGTTGTCAAGCGGTGTACGGCTATCGCACGAGCGAGTGGGAACCGGGACACATTTACGCGGACGTTTTCAAACCCGCGCCGCCCGGTACGGCAAGTTTTTTGGTCGGCATGTACGAAACTGTGAACGGCGACATCGAGCCGTATGGCGAACCCGTTGAAATCAAATGAACGCCGGCTTGATCCTTTGCCAAAGGGACAAATTACAAATTGGTCCTACATTTTCGCGTCCGTTTTTGGACTGGTAACTCATGTTACGCATCTTGCCGGCAAAAAAAGTATCCGACCAGGATTTACGGACGCATTTTTGGACACAGACGCCGCAGATAGCACAGATTTTTCATTATCGGGCATCGCATTTCTTTTTCTGTGTAAATCCGTGTAATCCGTGTCCCAAAAATTGAAATGTGATGGACTGCGTAACGTGAGCTGGTAAATGTATTGGTATTTGGATTGACTCGGATTTGATGCTACAATCGGCGGCGCTTCGCAAACAACAGATTATTTTTTCTCCGTTCCGCGTTCATGCGCTGGCATTGCGCGCGCTCGCACAGAT
>JAJVIA010000111.1:0-14064 GCA_022072245.1 Anaerolineae bacterium | reverse complement strand
CTGGTAAATGTATTGGTATTTGGATTGACTCGGATTTGATGCTACAATCGGCGGCGCTTCGCAAACAACAGATTATTTTTTCTCCGTTCCGCGTTCATGCGCTGGCATTGCGCGCGCTCGCACAGATTCACCCGAAATCATGACAGAGGAATGTTTGAATGACTGAAACGCGTTTTACCTGGCGTTGGCTGGTGGTTATCGCGCTCGTCGGCATTGCGATGGGTCTCACTATCGGCTTGCTCGCCGGCTGGATTGTTTTTCCCAATATCGGCGGCGCCAATGTGGCGGGCCTCTCGACGACCGCGCAAAGCGATTACATTGTTCTGGTCGCCAATACCTATGCCTATGACCAAGATTTGCCGCGCGCCAAACAACGCTTGAATCTTTTGCAAGACAACGATTTGCGCGCGCGCGTCGAACGCCTGGCAAAATCTCTCGCCGCGCGCAAAGACGCGTCCGCCGCAAACGTAGCCGATCTTGCCATCGCGCTCGGTTCCGAAGACAGTTCGCTTCAGGTGATGGCTGCGGGCGTAGGCAGTGACTCGACGAGTAACACGTCTGACACCGAACCGACCAAAATCGCGCGCGCGGATTCCGAGACGCGGGTTGAGGAACCGACGCCGGAGGAACAAGCCGCCGAGCCGACTGCCGCGCCAACCAAAAAGCGCAACAAGAAAGCGACTGCGACACCGGAACCGACCGTTGAAACCAAAGCGACCGACGCGCCCACCGAACCGACGGCTGTGCCGGCAACAAAAGCGCCCAAGCCCACCGCCGAGCCGACTGCCGTTCCGCCGCCCGCCGCCGCGCCGGTGACGACAGAATTTATTCCGGGTTTTCCTGCCGGTTGGTGGAACGCCGTTAAATTTATTCCCGCCCAAGTCAGTCCGGGACAACAATACTATCATCTCAAATACGCGCGCTATTGCGATTGGGCGCCTAATGATAATTTTGAAACATGCCCCGGATTTCCCGCGGGCGGCATGGGTCATTCGATTTACATCATGGTCGTGGATGAAAATGGAAATTGTATTACTACCGATGTCAACGACATTCTCAACGACGGCTCGAAACATCCCTTGACGCCCGACATGCTCAAGAAAATCGAGTTTCCGTGGAATCCCTATGGCTATGCTTGTAATCAAGATTACGAAAAAGAAATGTACGGCGAAGGCAATGATATTTCTGTGCCCGGCTTGCCGAGCGACACCATTACGCAATTGCAGTTGTGCGCGACCAATCCGCCGCCCGGATACAATCCGCCCAATTGCGGACACGCCCATGTGCGCTACTTTTTGATTTTCCAACGCACGACGCGCTAGCGAATTACATTCGGATTTCACTGCCCTCTAAATCGGCAAGCTAAAAAAACCGCAAGAAGCTTCTTGCGGTTTTTATTTTGGCGGCGCCGCGCCGCGCGCTTTCATGTTATAATCGTCGGCAAGGCGTGACTGTATGATTTAAAAAGGCGGGTCTCAAAATGGCAATCGCGCAAGCGCAATTCACCAAAGCGGAAATTACTTATCCCGAAAGCGATGGGCTCCCCATGGCAGACAATACCAAACAATTTCGCTACATTGTCACCATCGCGGGCGGTTTGAGCGCGCAATACGCAAACAATCCCAACGTCTTTGTCGCAGGCGATTTATTTTGGTATCCCGTCGAGGGGCGTCCAGATATTCGCGTTGCGCCCGACGCGTTGGTTGTATTTGGCCGTCCAAAGGGAGACCGCGGCAGTTATTTGCAGTGGAAGGAAGCAAACATTGCGCCGCAAGTGGTTTTCGAAATTCTTTCGCCGAGCAACACGCCGGTCGAAATGGCGCGCAAAAATAATTTTTATGCGCGCTATGGCGTAGAAGAATATTACGAATATGACCCCGACCGCGGCGAACTGCGCGGTTGGCTGCGTAACGAACAATACCTCGACCCGATTGATGAAATGCACGGCTGGGCAAGTCCGCGCCTCCAAGTGCGTTTTGAATTACACGACGGCGAACTCGTCCTCTTTCATCCCAACGGCAAACGCTTTGAAACGTTCGCGGAAATTTCGGAACGCGCCGAACGTCTGGCGGCGCAGCTGCGCGCATTGGGCGTCGAGCCGGACAATGCGTCATAAACAAAAACCCTTCGAGCCACAACCTCGAAGAGTTTAAGCCCACCGCACAAACGTCAAACCCATTTGCAACATGCGCCAGCCGCCGCGATAAAACCATTCGCCGTGTCTGTCGTACACAAAACGCGCAATCAAGCGTTTCCAGAACAAACGTCTGCCCAGCGCGGAATTTGCAATCACTCGCGTATAATCGGCAAACGAAAATTCATTGCGCGCAAACGCGTCGCGTACATAATCCGCCGCGCGCATCCCAAAATCCAACGCGTGCGAAATGCCTTCCCCCAGCCACGGTTCCGTTCCCGCCGCATCGCCCGCCAACACCACGCGCGGCGCGGAATGTTTTTCGCGCGGGTCGAACCAGCGTTCGGGATGACCCTGCAATTTCCAATCCGCCAGGTTCAATCCGCGGCGCTTTAATTCATCCGCCAACGCGCCTTTCAAGTCCGCGCGCGGCATTGCGGGATGCACGCGCGAATCAAAGACGCCGCGATTCATCAGCGGAACGTTTTGGCGGAACGACGGAAAATCCCAATAGTATCCTTGCACGCCGCGCGCCAGCGGCGAAAAATCAAAGACGGCGGTGTGTTGGATAAATTCGTTCGTCTGCGCCGCGTCCGGCGTCGGCGTCAAAATTTCCATCAAACGCGCGATGCGGTCCGAACGCGTCAGCCCCAACTTTTGACGCACGACGCTGTTGGCGCCATCCGCGCCAATCACGACGCGCGCGCGCAATTCACCCGCGTCGGTTTGCAGCGTCACGCCCGCAGCATCGCTCGCCAACGCGCGCAGCGTCACGCCCTGTGCGGCGCGCACGCCGCGCGCCAGCGCCGCGTGCAAGAGCGCGGTATCAAACTCGTCGCGCTGCACCACGCGAAATACATTGCGCCAATGCAGCGTCGCGGCAAGGTCTTGGTACACGAGCCGCATGTGATGAATCGGAAACGCCGACACATTCAGCGTCACATTCAGGGCGCGCAGCAGAGCCCACGCGTGCTGCGTCACGCCGCCGCCGCACAATTTCCGACGCGGAAACGTCGCCTTGTCCAACAATAACGCGCGCGCCGCCAATTGCGGCGCGCGCTGCGCCAAACGCAGGGCGGCGGCGGAACCTGCGGGGCCCGCGCCAACGATAATAATGTCGTACTCGTTCATACACCCAACGCGCCGCGCGCGACGCTACATTTCTTCAGCCGTCACCAACGGCACGGCATCCGGCGCGCGTTTGCGCGTGACCAAACCGACGCCCGCCACAATCAAGCTTAAACCCGCGAACGTCGTCCAATGCAGCGATTCATTCAAAATCGCCGCGCCCAAAAATATCGCAATCACGGGACTGATGTATGTGACCAGCGAAGTGCGCGTCGCGCCGACATGTTCGATTAACCAATAGTACATCAAATACGCGAGCGCGGTGCCGACGACGGCGAGAAACGCCAACGCAACCAACGAAGCCGTCGTCGGTTGCAGCGTCCAGGGTTGGTCAAAGAGCAAACTCGCGGGAATGAGCAGCGCCGACGCGGTGAGCATTTGGCCCAATGAAACCGTCGCGTGCGGATAACCTTTGAGATGTTTGCGCGCTTGAATGGTCGCCAAAGCATAACTGGCGGCGGCGAGTAAAATTGCCGCGCCGCCCATGAGCGTGAATGTCGCGCCTTCCAACACGTCGGGCAAAAATAAAATCACAACGCCCACAAAACCGGCTGCGATGCCCAGCGCTTTGAGCGGCGTAATTTTTTCGTCATGCGTCAACCAGTGCGCGAGCAGCACCGTAAAAATCGGCATTGCGCCGACGAGAATCGCCGCCAAGCCGGACGAGACGCGCGTTTCGCCCCACGTAATGAGCGTGTACGGAATGACGCTGTTGAGCAAACCCATTACCCACAACCACCGCCATACCGGCGCGCGCCACGACGGCAATTTCTCGCGGCGCAGCAGCGCAATCAAAAACAATGTGACAGCCGCCAAACCGGTGCGGCCCATCACGAATGTCACTGTCGGAATAGATTCGCCGCCGATTTTGATAAGCAAATACGAGGCGCCCCAAATCGCGCCGAGCAGAATAAGATAAAAGTAGGACATGGTGAAAATTGTATCGCGCGGCGCAAAAACCGTCCACCGCAAAAACGCGGATTGGGTCATGAACTTGCGCTGGCGTACGAACGTACTGCAAAACGCCATAAACGATTGGTGAACCCCAAGAGTAAAAACGCCAAGCCAAGCCCAATGAGCAATTCCATCGGGTCGAGCAAAGCCATCAATGCCGACGCGGGAAATGTGGTGATGAACGCAATCGGGATGACGAAGGTCAAGAACGCGCGCAGCAAGCCGCTATACACCGAAATCGGAAAACGTCCCGTTTCATAGAACGCGTAAAACAATTCCGCGAAATTATCAATCTTGACGAACCAAAACGACATGGTCATCATGCCCAGCCAAATGCAATAGACCAAAATCAGCGCCACCGCCAACAGCAGCGCGAACGCCAGCCACTGCATCGGCGTCGGCGTCAAGCCCATCGCGCGGAGCGCGTATAAAATTAAACCCGCGCCCGCCACGACATCCGCCAAGCGCCACATCGTGAGCGAATGAAAACTGGCGTAAAATTGCGCGTTCACCGGTTTCACCAGCACAAAATCAAATGTGCCGACGCGCACTTGCTCAATCATTTCCGTAATGTTGGGACGAAAGAACGCTTCCATGATGCCCAAAAACATGGTGTACAAACCCAGCACCACCAACACCTGCTCATACGTCCATCCGCCCAGCGTATCGCTGTGCGCGAAAAAAATCGTCGTGCCGATGATGCCCCAAAATAACCAAAAGACGCTCATGAACGCGTTGGTCAAAAAGTTGGCGCGATATTCCAGTTCGCGCAAGACAGAAAATTTCCAAAAGATGCCAAGAAGTTTGAAATACTTGAACATGCGCTCTGCATCCTATGCGCCAAACGCGCCGAAATGACGTATCCCGCGCGCCCACAGCAAGCGATACGCGCCAAACAAACCCAGACACCACAACGCCGAGATAATCATTCCGTTCAAAATTTCCGGCGTTGTCAAACGTCCCATCAAGATTTCGACCGGAAAGGACAGCATGAAACGGAACGGCAAATAAAACGCAATCGTCTGGAGCGGTTCGGGTAAAAGTTCCAACGGCGCGACGCTGCCGCCAAACAACAGGTACAGCATCCAAAAAACATCGGTCAACACCAACGCTTGCGAAAACCAAAACGTGAACATGCCGAGCGAGAATTGCGCCAAGTAGCGCAGAATCCACGCGCCCGTCAAGGCAAGGACAAAGAAAACAAGATTCGACGGCGTTGGCGCGATTTGAATTTGGGGCAGCAGCAGCGCGAGCGCAATCACGACGGGCGTGAACAAAATGCCGCGAATCGCCTTGTCCGCCAGATTGAATGAAATGTACTCGTGAATCGGTTGCAGCGGATGCAGCAATTTTGTATTCAAATCGCCGTGTCGAATGTCGTAATCCAATTCCCAGGCGACCCACACCGCCGTCATTTGCCGCACATAAAAGCTCAACAAATAATAGCCGACGAAATCGCCCGCGCTAAAATCGCCGACGGGCCCATTCTGCGCGAGCGATAACCACACCGCCATCATGACCAATGGAAACGACGCGGACAAAATCCAAATCGCCATCGCCATCCGATATTCCAACTGCACCGTAATTCCGCGACGCGTCAAGACAAGATATTTTACAAATAGTTTTCGCATTTTTGTTTGTCGGATTTTTTGCCCCGTCGCCGCGCGGTTTCAATCATCCTCCGCCGCCTCCTCCGCCGCGTCCGCTTGCCGCGCGCGCGCCGCTTCTTCAAACACGCGCGTAATCACATCCTCAATCGGCGGGTCTTGGATTGTCACGTCCACCACCGGCAATTCCGCCAAAAGGCGCGCCGCCGTTTCCGAAATTTTACTGCGCGGCGCCAACAATTCCACGCGCTGCCCTTCCGCCTTGACCACTTCGCCATAGCGCGCCAGATTCTGTCCGTCCACCGCCGACGCCAATTCGACGCGCAATAATTTGTGCGGCGCCATGCGCGCAGCCAATTCCTCCAAGCCGCCGTCGTACATCAGTTTGCCGTGGTCAATCACAATTACGCGCTTGCACAACGCGGTGACGTCCGCCATGTAATGACTCGTCAAAATCACCGTCGCCTGATAGCGGCGATTGTATTCCGCGACAAATTCCCGAATCTTGGTTTGCATCGTCACGTCCAGACCAATCGTCGGTTCGTCCAAAAATAAAACTTGCGGCTGATGCAGCAGCGCGGCGGCGAGTTCGCATTTCATGCGTTCGCCCAACGAAAGTTTTCGCACCTGCTTTTTCAACAACGACGCGAGGGCGAGCAGTTCCGTCAATTCATCCAGCGTTTTGCGATAAACATCGTCGGGGATTTCATAAATCGCCTGATTCACCAAAAACGTCTCGATGGCGGGCAGGTCCCAATTGAGCTGCTGCTTTTGTCCCATCACCAAAGTCATGCGCCGCAAATATGCCGGTTGGCGTTCGTTCGGCGTAAAACCCAAAACGCGCGCGCGGCCGCCCGACGGATACAACAAGCCCGACAACATTTTTAACGTCGTCGTCTTGCCCGCGCCATTCGGGCCGAGAAAGCCGACAATCTCGCCGGCGGCAATCTCGAATGAAATATCGTCCACCGCTTTGACATCGCGGTATTTGCGGCGAAAGAACGATTTCAGCGAGCCGCCGAGGCCCGGCTCTTTATGATGCACCTGATAATATTTTTTTAGATGGGTCGCCGCAATCGGTGGTTCGCTCATGTTTCGTTTCGCTTGCGCGCGCCGCGCGCGCGCAATAGTAAAGGCGCGCCAAAAAATCGCGTGACGCGCCCGCAAGTCCCGTCTTTGGTTGTCCGCCAACCCGTTTGTTATCTTTGCGGGTCAACGCCTAAATTCTCGCTCAAAAGTTATGCGGGCAAAGCGCGCTCCAATACGCGCAGCCAATTGCCGCCCATGATGCCGCGAATATCCGCGTCCGTAAAGCCCGCATCCGCCAACGCGTTACCGTATTTTTGCAAATCGGACACCGTGTCAATTTCTTTGGGCGTCGCCTCCATACCAAAGCCGCCGTCAAAATCCGTGCCGATGCCGCAATGCCGCGTACTGCCCGCGAGGTCGCAAATATATTTCATGTGTTCAATGACCGTCGCGAACGTCACCGCGTTTTTCGCCGCGCCGTTTTGGCGCCACTGATGCCGCAAGAACTGATTGTAAAACACCGCGCCGATAACGCCGTCGCGCTTTACGAGCGCCCGAATCATGTCGTCGCTCAATTGGCGGTCCGTCGGCACAAATTTTCGCACGTTCGAATGACTCGCCACCACCGTCCCTTCAAACAAATCCAGCGCTTGCATAAAACTTTCTTCCGCCATGTGCGACGTATCGAGGATAAATTTAGCGCGCGTCATTTCGCGCATCAACTCTTTGCCTAACGGCGTCAACGGACCCGGTTTGCCGGTGCCGCCGCTGTAACGCGTTTGACTCCACGCGGGCCCAATGAGCCGCACGCCGCCTTCGTGCCATTTGCCGACATCTTGCGGTTTCACAATCGGGTCCGCGCCCTCCATCAAAATCACCAAACCCAAACGCGGTTCAGGCGACTCGACGATGCGTTTCAAATCCGCGCGACTGGTAATCAAGGCAATGCGCGGGTCGGCTGCCAACAACGCATAGTACGCCAATTGCTCTTGCGCCAACGTCTGCGCCTCTTCAGGAGTTTGATAGGTTTTGTTGGCGGGATTTGGATTGGTGTGCGGCGAAACGTACAGCGTGGCAAAAACAATCCGCACATTGCCCGCCAAAAGATTGGGCAAGCCGCTGGTCGCAATTCCATCTACGCCTTTGGGCGGTTCTTGCGCGCGCGTCTCTTGAACCGCGCGACGCGGATCGCGTCCCAAGACAATCGCATTAAAGGCAATATCTTCGTGCGCATCAACAATCAAATACGGTGCAGTCACATCGCTCCTTTGACAACGTTTCTTTACAAAATGAATGGTTGAATTATACAAGCAATTTAACGCAGCGCGAATCCGTCGCGTTCGATTATTGCCACGTGCCATCTTGAAATAACGTAATCACGCCGCGCGGCGTATTCGCCCACATCATGCCGCGTTCAAAATCTTGGACTGTGAGCGGAATCCCCGCTTCATCGGCGACGGCGCCCGGCATTTGGCTTTGAATTTCGGGATGCTCACACCACACTTTGCCAAACCCGCGTTTGGGATGAATCCGCCCGGCGGGAATGGGTACGTCATTACACGGACGTTCGGTGTCGCCCTCGCGCCACGTGTCGTCATACACGGCAAACGTTTTGTCGGGAAGCAGCACATAAATTTTTTGCGCGTTCGGATTTCGCAAATCGTCAAACATGTAACCGTCCTTGAATGTTTGCACGGCAAAATTTCCGTCTGCGGCTTTGTCCGTCGGACAACCCAACTTGGCAATCGCTTCAAGCCACAATTCCGCGAACGGCGGCGGCGGTCCAAAACTACATGCGACCGACGCGCCGGGTTCAAGCGTTGCCGTCGGCGCGCTATTCGGCGCGGGCGTCCACGTCGGAAACGGCGTCGGCGTCAATGTCGGCGTCGGCGCGGGCGGCTTGGGCGCGGCGGCATCGCCGAGAATGGTCAAGACGCCATCGCGTTGGCCCGCCACATAAATTTTATCGCCCAGCCGCGTCAAACGCCAGGGCGCGTTCGATACCTGAAGCGTCGCCACATGACCCAGCGTGCGCGTATCCAAAATTTCAACCGTATTAAATTCCGGTTTCGGTTCGCGCAGCGCGGGGAGCGCGGTCGGCGGATGCGCGAGAAACAAATGATGCGTCTCTGGATTCACAACCATATCCGCCGTGTGCGAATTCAAAACCAGCGATTGCGCCAATTGGTCTTGGGCGTCAAAAACATCCAAACCGTAATTGTACGCGAGCGGATGCGTATTCGCCGCATACACATTATTTGTCGTCGGGTCGAGCGCCAGCGCGGTCGTATTGCCGCCATTGCCGCTGCCCAACAATTTTGGGTCGTCCCACGCGTCGTACAAAAAACGGTACAGCGTCACGCGCGAATTAGAGCCCGGCACGCCGTTGCTCGCCAACGCGTACAATTTGGATAACGCGGGATTGACGCGCGCAAACTGCGGAATTGTTTTCGAGCCAAGCGTCAAGCCGCGCGCAAAAAAAGTTCCTTGTGCTTCCAACGTCGCGGGGTCGAGCAGATAACTGCCTGCAAATAATTTGCGCTGGGGCGAATCTATGGCGACCGTATTCAAAGTGGAGGAAATAAATTTTTGCGCGACCACGCGCAGCGTCGCCTCATCAATCACGGTCAGCGTGCCATCCGCATCCGCCGCCGCATAGAGCCGATTGGTCGCGGGGTCCACCGCAAGGTCCACCGGATTATTGCCGACCGGAATTTGGGCGATGACGTGATCGTCTTCGACGACAAAAATAGAATTGGTCGAGCCATTCGCCGCGTACACGCGGTTACGTTCAGGATTCGCCGCCAACGCGTTGAGATTCACCGCCAGCGGAATCGTATGCGTCACGTTTGCCGTCGCGGTATCCACGATGGCAAGATTATTACTCTCGGCGTTCGACACAATGACGCGCTTGGTTTGCGCGTCAAAAACAGCATCGCTCGGCGCTTGATTGGTGGCGAGCGTCGCCACCACCTGCGCGTCCGGCGTTTGCACGATAAACAATTGATTGCCATACCGGTCCAACGCGTACAAACGATTGGCGTCGTCAAACGTCAACGCGGCGACGCTCGAAGCGACCGGGAGCCGCGCGATTTCTTGACCCTCTGGCGAATATCCCAAAATAAATGCGCGCGACGCGGCGCCGTCGTACGCGCCGCTCCAAATCGAACCGTCATGCGGATTCACCGCGAAACGTCCGTACAGCCCCGGCGCAGCCATGCGAAACAATTCTTGAAACTTGGCGAGGTCTATCGCAACGATTTTTTCATAGATGCCGGCGTACAACCGATTGCGCGGCGCGTCCAGAACCAGACTGTTGACCGCAAACGCGTCGGGCAATTTCAATTCATCTTTTTTTGTCAGCGTGTTGGCGTCATAACGCTCAATCACCGCGTCGTCATCGCGCGCGACATACAAATTATCGTCGGCGACCGCCAACGCATTGACGCGCGCGTTGGCTGGAACCTGTTTCGCAATTTGTTCATTTTCAATCAGCATCAGCGTCGGCGTTTCGGACGTGCCGACATAGATGCGATTGTGCGCCGCATCCGCCGCCAACGCCCAAGGCGTCATGCCCAAATCGAGATAGCGCGCGGCGCGGTCTTGTTTTACCAATGTCAGATTTTGCGTGCCGCGATTCGCCACATACGTCACATCCTTTAATTGCGCCAATGCTTCCGGCGCGCGCCCTTCGCCCGGCAAATTCAGCAATTCAATTTGTCCCAACGCTGTCGGCGCGCTCAAGGTTGGCGGCGGCAGCGCGGCGGCGGTCTGCGTCGGACGCGGCAAGGTTTGGGACGGCGCGGAGGTCGGCGTGCGCGTGTGACGCGGGTCGGCGGTTGGCGTCGGCGCGTTGGTCGTTTGCGCCAGCGCTACCGGCGAAAAAACGGGCAGCGTCGGCGTTGTCGCGACACGTGGATTTTGAGCGCACGCGCTCAATGTGAGAGCGAGTACTAGACAGAAAAGAAAACGATTCATGTAACCTCGCAGGGTTGGAACGATTCCATTCTATCCGCGTGTTAGAGCATGTCAAGACGCGCGAACGCTTGGCTTTTTTAACTGCGCTATGCTACAATGCCCTTCCTACAGGAGGATACATGGAAATCTTGTTCATCAAAGATGTGCCCGGCGTTGGCAAAGCCGGACAAACAAAAAACGTTGCCGATGGGTATGCCCGTAATTATCTCTTGCCGCGCAATCTCGCGATTATCGCTTCGCCGTCCGCCGTTAAACAAGCCGAAGCGTTAAAACTCGCGGCGGCAAAACGCGACGCGGAAACTTTGCAAGAGGCGCAGCTGCTGGCAAACGCCTTGAACGCGCTGCAATTGAAATTCACCGTCAAAGCGGGAGCGAACGACCGTCTCTTTGGCGCGATTACTGCCGCCGACATTTCCGAACGCTTGGAAAAGGAACATCAAATCCATCTCGACAAACGCAAACTCGAGTTGGATCATCCCATCAAAGATTTGGGCGAGCGCAGCATCCCGGTCAAACTGCATCCGCAAGTGGACGCGGGAGTGCGCGTATTGGTCGAACGCGAAGCCGCCTAAACGATACCTCGCGTCACGCAAAATAGTTGAAATATGGCGATTCAAAGGATAAAAAAGAAAGCGCGATTCTGTTGAGCGATTCTGGAAACGTAACGGATCTGACCGCGTGGCTGGCGCTGCGTTTGCGCTGTCCGCATTGCAAGCGTCGTTTTCGCCCCCAAGATTTTTTTCTCGTCGAAGCCGCGCCGCAGTGGAGCGTGTTTCAATTGCGTTGCGCCATGTGCCATTCCCAACGTCTTGTCTTGGGCGCGCGGACGCGCAATCGAATCCGCGCCTACGCCCTCGAACTCGACGCGGAAGAATGGAATTTTTATCGCCGCGCGCCGCGTCTCGATGCGGATGATGTCGTACGCATTGCGCGGATATTGAAAACGTATGACGGCGATTTCAGCGACGTACTTGAAGACCCGTTTTTTGAACAAACAGAAAGTTGAAAAAAAAGCGCGCCGCGCGGCGCGCTTTTTTTTTACGTCGCCATAGCAGGTCAAGCTAAAACGACAGAGGTGGATTCAAGCGACGCTTACCAAGTCACGGCCACTCGTCCAAAAGCCGTTCGTAAGAATTGACGCGCTGCCGAAACAGAATACAATGGACGCATACCCCACTAGGGTATCTGTTAGTTGCAAGGAATGAATTTATCCCGCAGGAGGCGAGGTATGGACAAGGGTCCAGTGCATGTAAGCGATTCTGATTTTGAACAAACTATTTTGGGGGCGGACAAACCGGCCGTGGTAGATTTTTGGGCGGCGTGGTGCGGGCCCTGCCGCATGATTGCGCCGCACATTGAAGATTTGGCAAACGAGTACGGCGATAAAGCGCTCGTCGCCAAAATGGATACGGATGCAAATCCGATGACGCCGACGCGCTATCAAATCATGGGCATCCCGACGCTGATTTTCTTCAAGGACGGCAAAGAAGTGGATCGCATGGTCGGCGTGCCGCGCCAACCGCGCGAAGCGTTGCGCGCGAAATTGGACGCGCTGCTCGCCGCGCCCGTCGCAAAATAATATGGCACGCAAATCGTCGCCCACCGTCGCGCGCCGCAGTGCGCCCGTTACCCCTTCGGCGGGTCCCGACGAGATTGTCAAACGGCTGCGCCGCATCGAGGGCCAAGTGCGCGGCATCCAGCGCATGATTGAGCAAGAGCGCGCGTGCCGCGAAGTGTTGGACCAACTCGCCGCCGTGCAGCAAGCGGTGCGCGGCGTCAGCGGTTTGGTCGCACAGCGTTACGCGCGCGAATGTATTGCCAAAGTGCAGGGCGACGCGTCGGAAACTTTGACGCACGAAACCGCCGCCGATTTGGTGGATGCGCTGTTGCGCGCGCCGCGTTGAATTGAGCATGAAAATGATACGGCCAAGACGCTTGCGCGTCTTGGCTATTTTTTTCGCTCGCGCGCAACGGACGCGAAAAATAATTTATGGATTCTCTTGAAAAAATTCTGCGCCAAGCCCAGACCATTGCGGTCGTCGGCTTGTCCAATCATACCGAGCGCCCCGCTTATGAGGTCGCGCAATATCTACAACGCAGCGGCTATCAAATCATTCCCGTCAATCCGCATGAAAGCGAGGTTCTCGGCGAAAAAGCATATCCCGATTTATTGAACGTACCGCAGCGCATTGATATTGTGGATATTTTTCGGCGGCCCGAATTTGTGCCGGAAATTGTACAGCAAGCGATTGCGCGCCATGTCCAGGTTGTTTGGATGCAGCCGGGCGCGGAAAATTACGACGCGGCGGCGCAAGCGGAACAAGCGGGCATTGTAGCGATTATCGGCATGTGTTTGCGCGTTCAGCACAAGCGCGCGCAGAGTTAAAACAAGCGCGCGGCGCGCAAATCAAGCGCAGGCAAAGATGCCTGCGCTTTTTCATTTCGCGGCGACCGAACGCGCGGACGGCGTTTCATTCGGCTGCACCGCCGCCGGTTTGCTCGCGATAATGAATCCCGCGTACATCAAAATCGAAAACGTCAGCTGCGCGAAAGAATGAAAATGTCCCATGCCAAAACGGTTCAAAACGCCGGCGCCGGCAATCGCCAACGCGCCCGCCGCAATCAAGACATTGCCCAACACGCGATTCGGCAGGATGCGTTTGCGGTAAAACAAAAAGCCCGAATAGACCGCGCCGCCGATGAGCGTGAGCGCGCCATAGATGTTGAATAGCGGCGTCAAACGCCGAACGATGGCGTCCTTTGGCAAAATAGATTGATATTGGTCGGCAATGGGAACCCCCGGCGTGTACCCCGCAGCGTTCAAAGGCGTCGAAAGAAGAACGACCAACATGATAATACTCGCCAACGTCAAGACGACCGCTGTCGCCGCCACCCATTTTTTGCGGACCAATAAAAACACGGTGCCTTCGCCAATCCACGCGGCGTTGAGCGCGGCGCCAAAAAGGTACCAGCCGATAAACGCCAATTCGCTCCACGTCAAGTACAAGATGCCATCGCACAAGCTCGCGATGCCAAACATGCCCAACCCCGTCGCCCAAAAAATCAGATGACGGTGCGTGCCTTTGTGCAATTGATACCGCCGATATAAATCGTACGTCAAGACCGCCAAGATTCCCGCGCTGACGAACGATACGCCAACACTCAGATAATTCATAAGCCCTCGCTTGTTGTGATAAACCTACTCGCCTTTTGTCCGTCATTCCCCGCGCGTAG
>JAJVIA010000115.1:21355-39723 GCA_022072245.1 Anaerolineae bacterium | reverse complement strand
CCGAGCTTGAGGTTCGCGCTCTTTTTGGGCTGCGCTTTGCGCGTGGCTTGGTCGTGCGAACGCGATTCTTGCATGGGCCGCGATTGCTGCTGCGGCACGCGGGTCAATTGCGCGTGAAAAATCGAATGGGTGATTTGATTTTTGATGCCCTCGTTCAATTGCTCAAACATCCCAAACGCTTCCCGCTTGAAGGTGACGAGCGGGTCTTGCTGCGCGATGGCGCGCAAGCCGATGCCGCTGCGCAGCTCGTCCAACGCGGTCAAGTGCCGCACCCATAATTTATCAATCGCGTCCAGCATCACCAGCCGTTCGAGCAGACGTTCTTCTTCGCTGCCTTGCTGCGTTTCTTTTTCCGCGTAGGCGCGCTCGGCTAGATCGTGCAATTGATTTTCGATTTGCGCCGCGGTCATATTTTCCCACGCCGCGGGCGCGTCGCTTGGCAGCGGAAACGTTTTGCGAATTTCGTTGGCGAGCGTTTGTAAATCCCATTCCTCTTTATAATTGCCCGCCGCAAAGGTCGCGACGAGCGAGGCGTTTTCGTCGTACAACATATCCAGCACCAACGGACGCAAGTTGGCCGATTCCAGAATTTTGCGGCGCTGGCCATAAATCACTTCGCGCTGTTTGTTGATTACGTCGTCGTACTCGAGCAAATGTTTACGCATATCAAAATTGTAACCTTCCATTTTGATTTGCGATTGTTCGATGGCGCGCGCGACGAGCGGCACGTCAATCACCATCTCTTCGTCTTGCCACACTTTTTCGAGCAAATTTTTATTGCCCATGCGTTTCATGATTTCGTCTTCGAGCGAAACATAAAAACGCGACGAGCCGGGGTCGCCCTGCCGCCCTGCGCGCCCGCGCAGCTGATTGTCAATGCGGCGCGCTTCGTGGCGTTCCGTGCCGACGACGTGCAAGCCGCCGAGTTGAACCACTTGCGCCTTTTCGGCGTCGGTCTGAGTTTGCGCGCGTTCGAACGCGTCTTGCCATTGCGCCGGCTCGATGGGTTTGCCCAAGTCAATGCCTTTTTTACGCAATTCTTCGCGCGCGACGCCTTCCGCGTTGCCGCCGAGCAAAATGTCCACGCCGCGCCCCGCCATATTTGTCGCCACCGTGACCGCGCCGAGTTTGCCCGCTTGCGCGATAATGCCCGCTTCGCGTTCGTGATTCTTGGCGTTGAGGACTTCGTGCTTGACGCCTTTGCGGCCCAGCATTTTCGACAACATTTCGGAATGTTCGACCGAAGTTGTGCCGACCAGCACGGGACGACCCTGCGCGTTCATTTCTTTGATTTCGTCCACGACCGCTTTGTATTTGGCTTGTTCGTTTTTGTAAATAACGTCCGAATCGTCCGCGCGTATCATCGGGCGATTGGTCGGAATGACGACAACTTCCAAGCCGTAAATTTTGCCAAATTCTTCTTCTTCGGTTTTCGCCGTGCCGGTCATGCCCGCGAGTTTGTGGTACATGCGAAAATAATTTTGGAACGTAATCGTGGCGAGCGTCAACGATTCGCGCTGCACCTTGACGTTTTCTTTGGCTTCGATGGCTTGATGCAGACCTTCGGAATAACGACGCCCGAACATGAGGCGGCCCGTGAATTCGTCCACAATGACCACTTCGCCATCGCGCACGACGTAATCTTTATCGAGTTTAAAGAGCGCGTGCGCTTTGAGCGCATTGTCAAAGTACGAAGTGAGTTCGAGATAATCGGGGTCGTAAATGGATTTATTGGCGGGGATGCCGAGCGCGCGCTCTACTTTTTCAATGCCCGCTTCGGTGGGCGACACGACGCGCAGCTTGAGGTCAATGGTGTAATCCTCGTCCTCTATCAGGCGCGGCATGATGGAAGCAAAGCGCTGATATTCGCGCGACGATTCTTCGGCAGGTCCCGAAATAATCAGCGGCGTGCGCGCTTCGTCAATCAAGATATTGTCCACTTCGTCCACGATGGCGTAATGCAATTCGCGCTGTACCATCTGCGACAAATCCACCACCATGTTGTCGCGTAAATAATCAAAACCGAATTCGTTATTGGTGCCGTACAAAATATCGGCGGCGTACGCTTCGCGGCGCGCGACGGGCATAAAGTGATTCAGACGGTCGTCGCTGTGCGGATTCGGCTCGTTAAAGTTTGGATTATAGATGCCGGCGAATTCGTGCGCGATGACGGCGGTGGCGAGACCGAGCCGCAAATAGACCGCGCCCATCCAGCCCGCGCCGACGCGCGACAAATAATCGTTCGGCGTGACCAAATGCACGCCGCGTCCGGCGAGCGCGTTGAGATACAACGGCAGCGTGGCGACCAGCGTTTTGCCTTCGCCCGTCCGCATTTCCGCAATCTTGCCGTCGTGCAGAACGATGCCCGCCATCAATTGCACGTCGAAGTGGCGCTGCCCGTTCGCGCGGCGCGACGCTTCGCGCACGGCGGCAAACGCTTCCGGCAAAAGTTCGTCGAGCGTCGCCTGTTCGTGGTCGAGCAATTTCTTTTCGCGGTCCTGCACTTGGAGCTCGAGCGATTTGCGTTCTTTTTCCTCGGCGGCGTCGAGCCAGCGTTTGCGTAATTCTTGAAACGCCGCGCGTTCGTCTTGAACCGTTTCTTGAAAACGGGCGCGCAGTTCATCCGTCTTGGCGCGCAACGCGTCGTCGGATAAATTTTGAAATTCCGGCTCGAGCGCGTTGATTTCTTGAACGATGGGTTGCAGCGCCTTGAGTTCTTTTTCGTTCGGGTCGCCTGCAATTTTGTAATACAAGTTCTTTAACATGATGACTTTCGGATATCCTGCCCTACAAATTTAGCGTATCGCCGACCAATTCGCCTACGCTTTCGGCTTTGTTGGTGCGTTCAATGACGCCCGCGAGCAGCGGCGCCACCGAGAGAATCGTAAAGTTGGGCAAGCGTTTTTCTTTGGGAATCTCTACCGTATCGGTGCAGATAAATTCGACAATGTCGCTGGCGGCAAGCCGTTCGCGCGCTGGGCCTACTAGAGTTGCATGAGTGCAGGCAATTCTTACGGATGCCGCGCCGCTGCGTTTCAATAAACTGACCGCTTCGGTAATGGTGCCGGCGGTTTCGACCAATTCATCTACGAGGACGACATTTTTGCCTTCGACATCGCCAATCACGGTCAGCGCTTCGGCATGGCCCGAAATGCGCCGCTTTTCGACAAACGCGAGCGGCGCGTCCAGCTTGACGGCGATATTGCGCGCCTTTTTGGCAAAACCCAAATCGGCGGACACAATTACCGGATTGTCCAGATTCAAACTTTTTAAATGGTCGGCGATGATGGGATACGCTTGCAGTTCGTCGCCGGGAATATTGAAAAAACCCTGAATCTGGCCGGCGTGCAAATCAATGGTGATGTAACGATCCGCGCCCGCCGTGACAATCAAATCTGCCATCAACCGCGCCGTAATCGGCACGCGCGGCATATCTTTTTTGTCGCTGCGCGCGTACGCGTAAAACGGAAGCACTGCCGTAATGCGTCCCGCCGATGAGCGTTTCAAAGTTTCGAGAAAAATAAAGAGCTCGATGAGATTGTGATTGACCGGCGGGCCGAGGCCTTGGATCAAAAAGACGTCATGGCCGCGCACGCTGCGATGCAGTTGGACAAAGATATTTTCATTGGCGAAATCGCGAATATCCGCTTCCGCCAATTTTGTGTCGAGCTTGGCGCAAATTTTTTCCGCCAGGGGCCGATTGCCGCGCCCGCTGAAAAGAATGGGTTCGCCGTAAGGAGTAATTTTTTTCACGCGAGCCGTGTGGTAGCGGGGAATCATTCGCGCGTCATCCGCGAATGACTTCCCCCTACGCGCGCAATTTATTTTTCCTCAATCGTGATTTTATTGATTACGTCGTTTTTGCGAATTTGCATGACGACCGCCATAGATTCGGGCGTGACCTGGCCGAACGAAGTGTAACCGCCGTCAAGATTGGGCGTCGCGTCGAGCGTGATATAAAACTGGCTGCCGCTCGACGGCGTCGTTTCCGGCGGCCCGCCGCGCCGCGCCATCGCCACCGCTCCGGCGGGATGCGTGCGTTTGATTTCGGGCGGAATCGTATAACCGGGGCCGCCCGTGCCATTGCCGAGCGGGTCGCCGCCTTGAATCACAAAACCGGGTTCGTAGCGGTGAAAGGTCAAGCCGTCATAAAATCCTTCGCGCGCGAGAAAGACAAAATTGTTGACGGTCTGCGGCGCGTCTTGCGGATACAAATCCATGACGATGTTGCCCTTGCTCGTTTCAAGCGTAGCGCGATACGTCTTGGTCGGGTCAATCGTCATGGGCGGCGCGCTCGTGAACATGTCGTTCCGCGCGGCGGGCGGTTTCGCTGCCGCGCTGCCGCTAACCGGCGCGCCCAACAATCCGCCCGCGGCGGTTGGCGCGGGGGCTGCGCCGCCGTTCGGCGCGGGCGTGGCGCCGCTGCACGCGGCGAGAAATAGCGCCGCCGTCAAAAGCAAAATCAATTGCGCGAGGGCGAAATGGGTCAAGGTTAATCGTTTCATTGAAATTTAACTCTCCAGAACTTGTTTTAATTTGGGCGCGGTGTTGTTGATTAGGTTGCGGACTTTGGGCGCGACGAGCGTTTCGGTCAAGCGCAGCGTGCCGCTCAATGTGACGTTGCCCTGCGCTTGAACGTGCGTTCCCGCGCCGTTGGGTTTGAACAAGACCATGCCGTTCCAGATGAAAACCGGCGCGACATATTCAAACGTAATTTTTTTGCCGGGTTCGAATTCACGAATCAAGCAATCCATTTCGTACGCGGAACCCATCAGTTGAAATTGCTGTTTGAATTTGGTCCCGGTTTGAATCGGTCCGACGGTGACGGGTTGGACGCTTTGCACCGGCATCCAATACGGATTGTTGTTGTAATCGGCGACGTATTGAAATACATCGTCGAGCGTCCGCGCAATAATGATTCCGTTCGATACTCGAATCATGTGTGCCTCGCTTTACTGCACGGCGGTCAATTCGACATCAAAGACGAGAATGGCGTTGGGCGGAATGACGCCGCCCGCGCCGCGCGCGCCGTATCCCAATTGCGGCGGAATAATCAAGCGGCGTTTTTCACCGACCTTCATTCCGCGAATGCCGTTCTCCCAACCTTCAATTACTTGGCCCGCGCCGAGTTGGAACGCAATCGGCGCGCCGCCGCTGGAACTATCAAACTGGGCGCCGTCGGTCAAATAGCCGGTGTAATGCACGCTCACGGTTTTACCCGGTTGCGCTTCGGCGCCGCTGCCCGGTTGGACATGCACAATAATCAAACCGGAAGCGTCTTCGGTGGTGTTGCCGGCGACGGCGGGAATTTTATCGCTTAGAGGAGGCATATGGACTTGGTTGGCTTGAACATAGAGCAGGGCAAGCAGCGCGAGACCCGCGAGAATGATTGCCGCTGCGCCGATGAAAAAGATGGGATTGCGTTTTCCGCCGCCTTGCGACGTCGCGCCGGCGTCGGGACGCGCGTCCCATTTATCCTGTTGGACATGCGTTTGCGCTTGGACGATGAGCTCGTCCGTATCTTTGTAATGACTGGCGTACATCATGCGCGCTTTGCGGAGCAGCGGTAACGCGCCTTCGTAATCGCCCGCCTCGAATTTTGCTTTGCCGTCTTGGTACAATTTTTCGGTATCGCGCATCCGCAGCGCCCATTGTAATTTTGCTTCGACGCCTTCGCGGATGCGGTCAATCGCCAGCGCTTTGCGGTACAGCGCGATGGTCGTTTCCCAATCTTCGGCTTGGGCGGCTTGATCGGCTTGGGCAAGATATTGTTTGACCTCGTCCTCTTGTTCGGTGGTCAAAGGTTGAGACGCGGCATCCGGCGCGGTTGACGTTTCGTCTGCCGCGCGCGTTGCATCGGCGCGCGGTTCTTGCGGTTCAGTTGTTTCAGAAGGGATATTAGAACTCATTGGACCTCCGCCGCGTTAATTTTTTGAACGGCGTTGTATTGAGAATATGTTCCAAAAGTTGGCTGCGGCGCGTGCAGGTGACAGGTATCGTTGAGCAGATGCAAGCGCGCGCCGCGTTCGCCCCAGTGCAGAATATTGAGCGAAGTGTTGTCAATGTGAAAAGGCAAGGGGCGTTCGGGGTCAAGATTCAACCCCGTCATCAAGAGCATGTTGATTGTGCCGCCGTGCGTAATGGCAATGACGCGCCCCGCGTGATGTTGCGCGCGCAGGTCTTGGAGAAAACTGCGCGTGCGTTCGATGAATGTTTCGCGCGCTTCTTCGTCGGGAATGTGCGGGCGCGGACCCCCATTGTGCCACGCGTGATGCACGTCGGGAAATTTTTCCTCGATTTCGGGCATGGTCAAACCGTCCAACCGTCCGAGCGAGCGTTCAATCAAACGCGCGTCGGAAATGACCGGCAGATTCAGCGCTTCGCCGACCAACGTCGCGGTGCGCCAAGCGCGGCGCAGCGGACTGGCGTACAGCGCGTCGAACGCGCCTTCGCCGCGAAAACGCGCGGCGAGCAAGCGCGCCTGTTCCAGCCCGCGCGCGTTCAACTCGATATCGGAATGACCTTGAATGCGGCCCTCGGCGTTCCACTGTGTTTCGCCGTGTCGAATCAGATACAATTTTAGCATGAGCAAACAATTATATACGAAAATCTTAAATCCGCGATGAAAATGACATGATGTTTTACGCGCACGAAAAACGCCAGAAAAAAAACTCTGGCGTTTTTACGAGGCGAGGACTTCTTGGGCAATCGAATACGGGTCGCGTTGGCGCTGCGTAATTTGGGCGAGCCAGGCGTCCCATTGCCCCGGCGGCAGCGCGTGCATTTTTTGTTCCAGCCATTCGCGCTGCGCCAACGCGCGCAAGCCGTCGTCGAAACGGGCGCGTTCTTTTTGCGCGCGCAAGCCGTGTTCATCCAGATACGCCGTGTGTTTGTAAATGGCGTCCACGACTTGGCTCACGCCTTCGGAGGTCGGCGCGATTGTTTTGAGAATGGGAGGGCGCCAGGCGTGTTTATTGGGATTCAAGTTGAGATTCATTTGCAGCGCGGCGACGGCGGCATTGGCGCCATCGCGGTCGGCTTTGTTGACGACCAAAACATCGGCGATTTCGAGAATGCCCGCTTTGATCGCTTGAATCTCGTCGCCGAGACCCGGCGCTTCAATCACCAGCGTTGTGAGCGCGTGTTTGGCAATGTCCACTTCGCTTTGACCCGCGCCGACGGTTTCGACGAGAATGATTTCAAACTGCGCCGCGTCCAAAATCACGAGCGCGTCCGCGACGGCGGCGGCGAGACCGCCCAATTGACCGCGCGACGCCATGCTGCGAATATAAACGCCGGTGCCGGTCAAATCTTGCATTCGCAAGCGGTCGCCCAAAATCGCGCCGCCGCTAAACGGACTCGACGGGTCAATGGCGAGGATGGCGACGCGTTTTTCGCGCGCGCGAAATTCTTTTGCCAGCGCGTTGACGAGCGTAGATTTGCCCGTGCCGGGCGCGCCGGTCACGCCGATAATGTGCGCGCGGCCCGTGTGCGGAAACAGCGCGCGGCAGAGCTCGCGCGCGGGCGCGCCGCCGCGTTCGACGGCGGTGATGGCGCGCGCGACGGCGAGCGGACTGCCGTTTTGGATTTGAGAAATGAATTCAGTGTTCAACAGAGGGGCAAGTAAATCGGTTATCAGGGCGATAGGTCGGTTGTGCGCGGGATGTCTGGCGTTCTGCGCGCGCGGCGGCTTTATCCTTGCGCTTTATGTTTGCGCGCCGCCATTTCATCCTGTACAAATTTTACCAAATCGTGCGTGTTGGCGCCCGGGCCAAAGATGCCGCGAAAACCCAGCGTATTGAGTTGCGGAATATCTTCGTCGGGGATGATGCCGCCCGCGACGAGCAGCACATCGTCTTTGCCTTTTTCTTTTAATAGTTCGGTCACGCGCGGAAACAATTCCATGTGCGCGCCGGACAAAATCGAGAGACCGACGACATCCACATCTTCTTGCACCGCCGCTTCCGCAATCATTTCGGGCGTCTGGCGGATGCCGGTGTAAATCACTTCCATGCCCGCGTCGCGCATGGCGCGCGCGACGACTTTGGCGCCGCGGTCGTGACCGTCCAAACCCGGTTTGGCGACGAGGACGCGAATTGGAGAGCTTGGGGTTGCTGTTGTTTCTGTCATACGTTCCTCCGCAGTTCAACTGGCGCGATTATAGCACAGCCCGTTGCCGGAACGGTCAAAAATGAGTTTACAGAAAATGGAAAAACGTGCGAGGCGGTTCGCCGTCATAGAATCGTGCGGCGCGCAAAGGACAACATTTCGCGCATTGCTTCGGTCGGTTCACTGTTCAAGCCGCTTGATTCCACCTGTTCCTCTGAACCTGCATGAAAATGTTTAGGAAACGTGACAACATGACTCCACTTTTTGTGCGGCGCGTTGTTGTGACGATAGAGTGTGCCGTCAATGTGGCGGCGTTCCCAATGATAGCTGTAGCGACCTTCATTTTCGATGGAATACCAAACGTCGAGGAAACTTGCATCTCGCAGATAAACGCGCAAGCGATTGAGGTCGGTATCAACATTCGTAACAATATCGCCAAACTCATTTTCGGCGATTTCCTGTAACCCTTCAACGTCAATGAGACTCATGGACGAGGTCCAGCGCTTCGATGAGTTTGCGGTGGCGATATTCCAGATGGTCGAGCCGAAAATAATCTTCCCATGTGCCTTCCTCGGGCAGGGTTCCTTCGCTGTAGCGCGCGTCTATCTCTTTTGCGGATTGCACCGCGTACTTGACTCGCAAAGATTCTATTTCCGCATCGACGCGCCGCAATTGCGCGCGCAAAAAACTCTCCAGACTGGAACGCAAGAGTTGGTCGGAATCTAGTTCCAAGCGTTCGGCAATTTGGTCAATGAGATTGACCTGCACTAGAGTCATAACTTACGCCGCGCTTTCCTTTTCCCATTCCACCGGCAATTCGGCGTGCGTGAGCAAGATGGGACGCGTGCGGCGATGAATGACCTCGGCGTTGATGATACATTTTCGCACGTCTTGACGCGACGGAATTTCGTACATGACATCGAGCAACACTTGTTCGATGATGGTCCGCAGACCGCGCGCGCCGGTTTTGAAACGCAATGCCTCTTGCGCCGCCGCATGTAACGCGTCGTCGGTGAATACCAACTCTACGCGGTCGAGCGCAAACATTTTTTGATACTGTTTGATGATGGCGTTTTTGGGTTCGGTGAGAATTTGGATGAGCATTTTCTCGTCCAGCGGGTCCACGCTGACCATGACGGGGACGCGGCCGACAAATTCGGGAATGAGTCCGAATTGTACGAGGTCGTCAGCCGTGACTTGACGCATCAATTCGGGTTGAGTCAAATCGCGCGCCGCGCGCTGCGTCTCGCCCTTAAAGCCCGCGCTGCGGCGGTCGGTCGCGCGGTCGCTAATGATTTTATCCAAGCCGTCGAACGCGCCGCCGAGAATAAACAAGATATTGCTGGTGTTGAGTTGAATGTATTCTTGATGCGGATGTTTGCGTCCTTGCTGCGGCGGCACATTGGCGACCGTGCCTTCGACAATTTTTAGCAGCGCTTGCTGAACGCCTTCGCCCGAAACGTCACGCGTGATGGATGGGTTATCGCCGCTTTTGCGCGCGATTTTATCTATTTCGTCAATGTAAATAATGCCGCGTTCCGCGCGCGGAATATCATTTTCCGCCGCTTGAATCAACGCGAGCAAGATATTTTCCACGTCCTCGCCGACATAACCCGCTTCGGTGAGCGCGGTGGCGTCGGCGATGGTAAAGGGCACATCCAAAATTTTGGCGAGCGTTTGCGCGAGGAGCGTTTTGCCGCAGCCGGTGGGCCCAATGAGCAGGATGTTGGCTTTGCCGAGCTCTACGTCGTCGCTCACGCCGCTGGCGATGCGTTTATAGTGATTGTACACCGCGACGGATAAAACTTTTTTCGCGCGCTCTTGGCCAATGACGTACTGGTTGAGGCGGCGATAAATTTCGCGCGGCGGCAGCGCTTTGATAAAAAGCATTTCGCCGCGCGGGGTGGCGGCTTCTTGCTGCAAAATCTCGCGGCACAAGTCCACACACTCATCGCAAATGAAAACGGAATCGGGTCCCGCAATCAAACGATTGACCTGTTCCTGACTGCGGCCGCAAAAGGAACAAAACTCTTCGGCGCGTCGCGTGCGACTAATCATGAGCGTCGTCTCCGTGCTAGGGTCGGGACGCCCGCGTGGGGCGTCCCGACCCATAAACGATTGCCGTTACGATTGCTTTTTTTCCGCGCCCTCTTTGGGCGCGGGAATCAACACTTCGTCCACGATGCCATAATCGGCGGCTTGCTGCGCATCCATATAAAAATCGCGTTCGCTGTCATTGTTGATGCGTTCCAACGGTTGACCGGTGTGTTTGGCGAGAATTTCGTTGAGCCGATGCCGTTCGCGCGTGATGCGATTTGCCGCAATCACGATATCGGTTTCTTGCCCTTGCGCGCCGCCGAGCGGTTGGTGCATGTGGATCAAAGAATTCGGCAGCGCATAACGGCGTCCCGGATGTCCCGCCGCCAAAATTACGGTGCCGAAACTCGCCGCGAGGCCCACGCAGTACGTCGAAACGGGGCAGCGAATCAATTGCATCGTGTCATAGATGGCGAGACCGGCATAAATCACGCCGCCGGGCGAATTGACGTACAGGCGAATTTCCTTGTCCGGGTCTTCGCGTTCGAGAAATAAAAGTTGCGCCACAATCACATTGGCGATTTGGTCGTCAATTGGCGTACCGAGAAAAATGATGCGTTCTTTTAATAACAGCGAAAATACATCGTACGCGCGTTCGCCGCGGCCGGTATTTTCGACGACCATCGGGATGAGACTGCGTGGAAATGTCGGATTCATTTTAAGAGAAACAGGAAAACAGGTATGCGGGGATACCTGTTTCCTTGTCTGTTGGTTTAGCTGTTGAGACCCTTGTCCAATTCGCGCCGCACTTGGTCGGGGTCGGTGATGAGGCCGGATGGAATCGCGTTCTCGCCGCGCACCATTTCGGGCGTGAGAATCAGACCGGAAGTCGGTTCGCCTTTGGCGATGGCGACGAGGCGGCGCATGATTTTGTTGACGCGTAAATTGAAGGCGATATTTTCGCGCGCGTCTTTATGATTGTACGCTTTGCGCGCGACGTTTTCTTTGGCGCCCGCGGCGACGGCTTCGCTCACGCGGCGTTCAATATCGTCTTTGAGCTCTTGGGGCGAAACGACGATATTTTCCGCGCGAATCAATTCGCCCAAGACGAGCATTTGTTTGAGCGCCTTTTCCGCTTGTGGGCGCAACTCTGTTTTCAACTCATTTTCGGTCTTGCCCGAAAAGCGGATGTAATTTTCCCACGTCAGCCCGAGGCGCTTGATGTCATCCTGAAGATGTTCGAGCCGATGTTCGATTTCTTGTTCGAGCATGACGGGCGCGTAAACGATTTCGGATTGCTCCACCGCCGCTTGCAAAACGTCATTGGCGAATTTTGTATCCTGGTCGCGTTCTTTTTGCCGATGCAAAATTTCGCGGATGTTGCCTTGAAATTGTTCCAGCGTTTGAAATTGGCTGACCGCTTGCGCGAATTCGTCGGTCAATTCGGGCAATTGTTTTTCTTTGAGGTCCGTGACCGCGAGGGTAAAGTAACCGGTCTTGCCGCGCACGGTTTCATCTTCGTAATCATCGGCATACGTGTAATCAAATTCTTTGGTCTCGCCGATGCTCATGCCCAGAATTTCAGATTCAAAGGGCAGGCGCGCGATGGCGTCATCGCCGAGCGTGACGCGCAAATCTTGTTCCGTAATGGTTTCAAGCCCTTCAATCTGTCCGTTCAGATTGAGCGTCACCACATCGCCGGTTTGCGCGGTGCGCGTGACGGGGGCGAGCGTGGCGTGCGTGTTTTGAAAACGACCGATGATTTCATTCACTTCGGCGTCCGTCACTTCGACGGGGTCGGGCTGCATGTGAATCGAGTGATAGTCGCCGAGTTTGACCTCTGGCGTAATCGGAATGGTATATTTGAAAATTGGCGGTTCTTTTTGCACAATCTCCAGCTGCCCCATCCCAATCGGATTGATTTCGGTATCGTTCAAGACTTGGCCGTACATGGTGCGCGATAAATCTTCGACGGCTTCTTCGACGAGCAATTCCTTGCCAAACGCGCGTTCGACCGTTTCATAGGGCGCTTTGCCGGGCCGAAAACCGGGGACCGGGCGAATGCGCGAAACGTGCTGCGCCGCGCGTTTGAGCGCGCCTTGCATTTGCGTTTCGTCCACCTCAACCGTAACAATCGCTTGGCGGTCGGGCGTAAATTCTTTGGTGATGTTCATGAATGTTGGAGGTTCGCTTTCAATGAGATGGTTGAAATCTGAAATTTGAAATCAAAAATCAAGATGCCGGAGAGGGGATTTGAACCCCTACGCCCTTGACGGGCACAGGATTCTAAGTCCTGGGCGTCTGCCAATTTCGCCACCCCGGCGTACACCGCGTATTATAAAGGATTGAAGGGAATTGGCAAAAAATTTTTCGCCCTTTGACCTTTGAGCCGTGACGCGGCAAACTTGCCGATTGACAGAAATTTAAATTTGGCGGCGCAACAAGGTGTGATATAATTCCGCTCGCATCGGGGCGGTTAGCTCAGTTGGCTAGAGCGCATGCTCGACACGCATGAGGTCACAGGTTCAATCCCTGTATCGCCCACTCTGAATTTTTGATTGCGGAACAAAACGCCGGACGAGTAATTTTCAGCGCGTTGCCAGCAATACAGAGTCTTGGCTGCGAACTCTGTTCAATCGCGAGAAAATGAATACCACCGGTGAGATTGGCGAGGAAATTTGCGAGGCAATGGCGCTTGCGCATAAAGTAATGCGCCACGGTTGCGCCGTTATCGCAAGCGAGTGACGTGGGCAAAGCGTTTTACGCTTTGCACGCGTAATTTGGGTGGAACCGCGAGCGCGCCGCTCGTCCCATTACGGGATGAGCGGTTTTTTCTTTTTGGCGATGCGGAATCGTCGGTGGAGGAATGATTTATGCGAGTGGTAATGAAATTTGGCGGCACATCGGTGGGCAGCGCGGAACGTCTCGCGGGCGTCGCCGAAATTGTGCGCGCCCAAGTCAAGCGCGGCAATCAAGTCATCGTCGTTCTGAGCGCCATGAGCGGCGTCACCAATACGCTGCTCGCGGCGTTAAAAGAATCGGCGAACGGCAACATTGCAAAACTTTTGCAAACGCGCGACGAACTGTTGAAAAAACATCTCGACGTTATCAACGCGTTGGTGCGCGATGAAACGGCGCGGCAAAATTTGACGACGACGACGACCGACGCGTTGGACCGCTTTGAAGATTTGTGCAGCAGCATTTATGTCTTGGGCGAAATCACGCCGCGCGCGACGGATGCCGTCGGCAGTTTGGGCGAACGCTTGCTGGTGCCGATTGCGACGCAGGCGTTCAACGACGCGGGTTTGCGCGCGCAATGGGTCGCGGCGAACGAATTGATTATGACGGACGACAATTTTGTCGCAGCCAGTCCGTTCATGGATGAAACGCGCGTGCAGGCGCGCGCCAAACTCTTGCCGATTCTAGAAAACGGCAGCGTCGCCGTGACCACCGGTTTCATTGGCGCGACGAAAAAAGGGATTCTCACCACGCTGGGCCGCGGCGGCAGCGATTACACCGCGACGATTATTGGCGCGGCGCTGGACGCGGACGAGGTGCAAATTTGGACGGACGTGAACGGCGTCATGACGACCGACCCGCGCATTGTGCCGGAAGCGCTTACGCTGTCTGAAATTTCCTACGGCGAAGCGGCGGAACTTTCGTACTTTGGCGCCAAAGTGATTCATCCCAAAACGATTTTGCCCGTCGCCGAAAAAAATACGCCGATTCGGATTTTGAATTCGTTTGAACCGACGCACCCCGGCACGCTGATTGTACGCGACCCCAAAAGCAACGGTTCGACCATTCGCGGCATCACGGCGATTCGCAATGTCGCGCTGGTGACGGTGGAGGGACGTGGGATGCAGGGCGTGCCGGGCATCGCGGCGCGCACCTTTTCCGCCGTCGCGCGCGAAAAAATTAATGTCTTGATGATTTCGCAATCGTCGTCGGAACAAAATATCTGTTTGCTCGTCGAACTCGCCAGCGCGCCGCGCGCGGTCCAAGTTTTGCAAGCGGAATTTCGCGGCGAGATGGCGGCGCAAAATATCGAGCATGTGTGGGTCCAAGACCAAATCGCCATCATTGCCGTCGTCGGCAGCGCGATGAAAAAGACGCCCGGCGTCGCGGCGCGCGTCTTTGGCGCGCTCGCCAATGACAATATCAATATCATTGCCATCGCGCAAGGTTCGTCCGAATACAATCTTTCGCTCGTCGTGAACGAAAGCGAAGCGGACAATGCGGTGCGCGCGATTCATCGTTCGATTGTGAAAAAATGATTCACGTCTAACCTTCAAGGACAAACGACCATGAATAAAATTCCCGTCGCCATTTTGGGCGCAACCGGTCTTGTCGGACAACGCTTTATCACTTTGTTGGCAAATCATCCGTGGTTTGAAATCGCGGAACTCGCGGCGAGCGATAATTCCGTCGGCAAAAAATATGGCGCCGCCGCGAAATGGCAATTGCCTTTTGAAATTCCCGCAAGACTCGCGCAAATGAGCGTGCTGCCGTGCGACCCGCACGCCGTGCAGGCGCCGCTCGTCTTTTCGGCGCTGCCCACAGACATTGCCGGCGCGCTCGAAGTCGAGTTTGCCAAACGCGGCGCGATTGTTTCGAGCAACGCGTCGCCGCATCGGATGGGCGCGGATGTGCCGCTGGTGATTCCCGAAGTGAATCCCGACCATCTAGCTCTGGCTTGTGTGCAGCGGAAAAAATTCAACAGCAAAGGTTTTATCCTGTGCAACGGCAACTGCACGACGATTCATCTCGTCCTCGCGCTGGCGCCGCTGCATCAACGGTTCGGTTTGAAAAAAGCGCTGGTGACTTCGATGCAAGCCCTGTCCGGCGCGGGTTATCCGGGCGTCGCGTCGCTCGACATTATTGATAACGTCGTGCCGTACATTGGCGGCGAAGAGGACAAGGTGGAACAAGAGCCGCGCAAATTTTTGGGCAAGTTAAATGGCGAGACGATTGAACTGTCCGATATTCGTATCAGCGCGCACTGCAATCGCGTGGCGACGCGCGACGGTCACATGGAAACGGTCTCGGTGGAATTTGAAACGAAACCCCAGTTGGAAGATGTGATTGCGGCGTTCGACGAATTTCGCGGTTTGCCGCAAGAGCTGGCTTTGCCGCTGGCGCCCGCGCGTCCGACGGTGTATCGTCGTGAACCGGACCGCCCGCAACTGAAACTCGACCGCGACGCGGAAAAAGGAATGGCGACGATCATTGGTCGTTTGCGCGAGTGCGCGGTTCTGGATTACAAATTCGTGCTGCTCGGTCACAATACGCTGCGCGGCGCGGCAGGCGCGACGGTGTTGAACGCGGAATTGCTGTACGCGCAAGGGGAATTGGGGTAGGGAAAGAGAGAGGGGGGAGTGGGTGAGTGGGTGAATTGGGTGAGTGGGTGATTAGGTGATTGCGATATGCGATTTGCAACCTGCAATCTGCGATTTGTAATCTGCAATCTGCAACTTGCAACCTGCAATCTGCGATTTGTAATCTGCAATCTACAATCTGCAATTTTTGACACGTCATTCGCGAACCTGTGCTACAATTCCTGTACTTTACCCCTGCATGAGTAAGGAGTGATTATCCCAATGATTGAACTTTATCATTATGCGCGCAGCGAAGACCTTGATACGATTTCGGAAGAAGGCATCCAACCCGGCTCCAAGTATTTTATCTTTGACGTCGCGTCGCGCAACCAAGCCGCGTATCTGTGGCGTTATCCCGACGAAGACGTGATGGGCTATGCGGAAAATCCGCGTTATGTTTTGCTGCGCGCCAAAGTGGACCCCGCCAAAACAAAAATCGCGCCGATGGATTTAATCAGCGCGGCGTATGTGAATCACATTGGGCGCGGTCAGCCAAAGAATCCGGAAGTTGCCGCGCGCTTGATTGCGGCGTATGAAAAGGCGCAAGTGCCGTTCAATGAATACGAACACGGACGTTTTCGCACGCCCGAAGTTTTGGTCGAAGGCGGCGTAGCGGCGGATGATATTGCCGTCGTAAAAATCCCGGAAGCCAGCGGCAAGGGCGAAGGCAATCGCCGCGCGTACGCGTCGAAATTCGCGGAACACATGATTCGGCTGCTCGGCATTCAAAAAACGCAAATGAAGTTGAATGAATTATCCGAAGCGGCGCTGAATCGCGGCGCGGTGGTGCGCGTGGCTAAACACGACGACGCGCTTGCGTACCTCGAAACGTACATGATTTTGGAAACGGGCGAGTTTTATACGATTGAGAAGGAAGACTAGTCGCAAGTCAACAGTCAACAGCCGGGAGTAATGCTGTTACTGTTGACTGTTGACTGTCTACTGACGACTGTTTATGGACAACGACCCACTCCGTCCGCTCCGCCACTCCGCCGCGCACATTATGGCGGAAGCGGTGTTGGATTTATTTCCCGGCACAAAATTTGGCATCGGGCCCGCGATTGAAAACGGCTTCTATTACGATTTTGAATTGCCGCGCCCCGTAACGCCCGAAGATTTCCCCGCGCTGGAAGAACGGATGCGCGAAATTATTCGCGGCAAATTCAATTTTGAACACAGTACGCAGACGGTGGCGCAAGCGCGCGCGTCGTTCCGCGACCAACCGTTCAAGCTGGAATTGATAGAGCTGATTGCCAAAGGCGAGCTCGGTTTGCACGGCGAAGAACACGCCAAACCGACGGATACGGTTTCGATTTATCAACACGATACGTTCATGGATTTGTGCGCGGGGCCCCACGTTCACAACACGGCCCAAGTCCCCGCCGACGCGTTCAAATTATTGAGCATCGCGGGCGCGTACTGGCGCGGCAGCGAAAAGAATCCGCAACTGACGCGCATTTACGGCACGGCGTGGCAGACAAAGCAAGAGCTCGACGAATATTTGTGGAAACTCGAAGAGGCGAAAAAGCGCGACCATCGCAAACTCGGCAAAGAGCTCGAACTGTTTTATTTTTCCGACGACATTGGGCCCGGGCTGCCCTTATTTGCGCCCAAAGGCGAAATCGTGCGCTATTTGATGGAGACGTATGTGCGCGAGGCACAGACGCGTTACGGTTATCAACACGTCTGGACGGGGCACATGGTCAAAGAAGAGCTGTACAAAAAATCGGGTCATTACGACAATTACCGCGATTCGATGTTTCCGCCGATGGTGGACGACGATATTACGCTGCGGCTCAAACCGATGAATTGCCCCAGCCACATGACGCTGTACAACGAAATGGGCTTGCATTCGTACCGTGAATTGCCGCTGCGCTTTGCCGAATTTGCGACGCTGTACCGTTACGAAAAACGCGGCGAGTTGAGCGGTTTGGCGCGCGTGCGCGCGTTGACGCAGGACGACTGTCATGTCTTTTGCACCGAAGAACAAATCGAGAGCGAATTCACGCGCGCGTTAAATTTGATTCGCGAAGTGTTGAATACGTATCAATTTACGGCTTATCAGATACGCTTGTCGTTGCGCGGCGAGGCGGGCAAGTATGTCCAGGATGATGAAAAATGGACCAAGGCAACGGCGGCGTTAAAGAAAGCGTTGGATGACAATCATGTGGAGTATTTCGTCGCGGAAGGCGAAGCGGCGTTCTATGGACCGAAAGCGGATTTCATTGCCCACGACGCGTTGGGTCGTTCATGGCAGCTTTCGACGATTCAGGTGGACTTTATCCAACCGGCGCGGCTCGGCTGCGAATACATTGCCGAAGATGGTTCGACGAAAACGCCCGTACTGATTCATCGCGCCGTGACCGGCGCGACGGAACGTTTTCTCGCGGTGTTGATCGAACATCTCGCGGGCGCGTTTCCGTTATGGCTCGCGCCCGTTCAGGCAAAAATTATTCCGATTGCGGATCGGCACAATGAATACGCGCGCGCGGTGGAAAAACAATTGCAAGCGCAAGGACTCCGCGTCCAGGTGGACGCGCGCAGCGAACGCATGAACGCGAAAATCCGCGACGCGCAATTGATGAAAATTCCCTACATGCTCGTCGTCGGCGATAAAGAAGCGGACGCGGGCGCGGTGTCCGTGCGCTTACGCACAGGCGAAGATTTGAAAGCGATGCCGCTCGAACAGTTTATTGGGATGGCGAAAAAGTTGGCGGATGAAAAGAGTATGGAGTTGAAATAAATGCCCCAAACCTTTCTCATCACCGGCGGCGCGGGGTTTCTCGGCATCAATCTCGCGCGGCATCTTTTAGCCAAAAACGAACGCGTCATTTCGTATGACCT
>JAJVIA010000115.1:9250-21255 GCA_022072245.1 Anaerolineae bacterium | reverse complement strand
GCGCGTGATTCATATTTCGAGTACGGCAGTGTACGGCGTTCCCGACCATCATCCTTTGCTCGAAACGGACAAGATGATTGGCGTCGGACCGTACGGCGAAGCAAAGGTCAAAGCCGAAGAGGTCGTGCAAGAATTTCGCGCGCAAGGTATGTGCATTCCCGTTTTGCGCCCGAAATCTTTTATCGGTCCCGAACGGCTCGGCGTGTTTGCGATGTTGTACGAATGGGCGTATGAAGGGAAAAATTTTCCGGTTCTCGGCAGCGGCAATAATCCGTACCAATATCTCGCCGTTCAAGATTTGTGCAATGCGATTTACGCCGTGTCCACCTTGCCGTGCGAAACGGTGAACGATACATTCAACGTCGGCGCAAAAATCTATGGCACGCCAAAAACAGATTTTCAAGCGGTGCTGGACCGCGCGGGGCACGGCAAAAAAATCATTTCCATTCCCGAAGGGCCCGCGATTTTTGCATTGAAAACCTTGAGCGCGCTGGGCCTCTCCCCGTTGTACCCGTGGGTGTATGAAACGGTCGGCAAGGAATCGTTTGTTTCGATTGAAAAGGCGCAAAAGACATTCGGGTTCAATCCGAAATTGTCCAACCAAGACGCGCTGATTGAAAATTACGATTGGTACGTGGCGAATCTGGACAAATTCAAAAACGCGTCCGGCGTTTCGCATCGCGTGCCGTGGAAACAAGGCGCGTTGAGTTTAGCCAAAATTTTCTTTTAGGGAGTCGTTCGCGCTCAACAAGAATAGCGCCGTTTTTTTTATGCGCGCAATTTGTGTTGGGCGCAGTCGCCAAAAATATGAGTGAATCCATCGTCGCGCACGCGGCAAACTTGAATGAACTCGCGCAGTATCAAGATGATTCGATTGTGAGCCGCACTTTGGTCAATAAAGCGAGCGGCACCATCACGCTCTTTGCGTTCGCGCAGGGCCAGAGTTTGAGCGAACATATTTCGCCGTATGATGCGCTGGTTCAAATCCTGGACGGCCGCGCGGAAATTGTGATTGCGGGCGAAACCTTTTTGGTTACGCAAGGTCAAGCCATTATCATGCCGGCAAATAAACCGCACGCGTTGTACGCGCATGAAAAATTCAAAATGCTGTTGACGATGATTCGCGCCTAGTTCTTGAAGAAAGCGCAAGACCTTTCGGGTTTGTGCGATTACGATTTGAAAACCACAACGCGCCGGAATTTTCCGACGCGTTGTCTTTTGGGGAACCATTGGCGGCGTGCGAACGTTTGACTTGTGCGGCGCGGGACAGTGACGCAAAAAAAATGGACGCGTATTTGTAACGCGTCCGTCTCGAACAAACACAGTGGGCGAAGCAGGGCTTGAACCCGCGACCTCCTCGGTGTAAACGAGGCGCTCTAGCCAGCTGAGCTATTCGCCCAAGCGCAAGCGTTTGCCCAAAATAAAACCGCTGCGGCGCAAACGTTTTGCTCGATAAAACCAATCTATCATTCCCCTGCGGCTTTGTCAAACCTGGAAAAATTGTAGTACAATCTATCAGCTATTTGCGCGCTGTTTCAGCGGAGAACTATGTTCACAAAACAAAAACTTTTTTATAGCGCCGTTATCGCGTTCGTTATTTTGGGCAGCGTCGCGCTCGGTTGGGCGCGCGCGTTCGCCGCGCCGTACGCGCGCGATTGCAGCGGCGGCAACGCGGCGATTTTGGCTCCGCAAAGCGGCGCGACCGTCGCGGGCATTGTGCAAATTGAAGGCACCGCGTCGCTCGGCGCCGAGTTTCAATATTACAAACTCGAAGTCGCGCCGGTTGGCACCGAAGCGTGGGGCAATCTGGTCGGCGAAGCGCGCGAACAAATTGTCAACGGCCAATTGGGCGTGTGGGACAGCGCGGGCGTGGCGGATGGGGCATACACCATTCGTCTGCGCGTCGTGGACCCGACGGGTAACTATTGCGAAATCACCGTGACAAATATCAACGTCCAAAATTCATTGCCGACGGCTGTGCCGACGCCCGAATTTACTATCACGCCGACCGAAGCGCCGCCGATTCAAAATGCAGTGCCGACGCCGGTCCCGACGACTGCGGCGCAAGGCACGCCGACGGCGGGCCCCAGTCCGACGGCGATACGACCGAGCATTACGCGGACGCCGGCGCCGGTGGGCGCGACGTTGGGCGGCATCGAAGTCGAACCCTTTGTGGATGCCATCACCGCGTTCTTGACCGGCTTGGGCCGCATTTTTATTTTTGGCATGTTCACGATGGGCGCAATTTTTATTCTGGTCGGCGTCATCTTTTTTGTGCGCCGCGTATTATAAGCCGCCATGCCCGACATCAATAGCATCATTAACGGTTTTCTGTCCGGCATGCCCGATTTGGGCGATGCCTTTGTGCGCGGCGCGCAGTTCGCGTTGGGCGCGTTTGTTTTGGTTGGAATGTTGTATGCGCTGCGCCGCTACTTGTAAATGCCTATCTCTACCAAATGGCTCGCGCGTCGTTTGGGCCGCGGCGACGCGGTTTTGGATGCGTTGGCGCCAATGAAACTCATCGCGGGTCTCGGTAACCCCGGAATAAAATACGCGCGCAATCGGCATAACGTCGGTTTTATGACGTTGGATCACCTCGCGCGCGCGGAACACAAACGCTTTGAACGGCAGCGCTTTAACGCGCAATTGCTGGAAGTGAATCTGGCGGATGAACGCGTGCTGCTGGTAAAACCGCAAACGTACATGAATTTGAGCGGCAGCGCGGTGGGGAAACTCGCCGCGTTTTATCGTCTCGCGCGCGCGGATGTGATGATTGTGTACGACGATTTGGATTTGCCGTTGGGCAAAATTCGTCTGCGCGCGAACGGCAGCAGCGGCGGCCATCACGGCATGGAATCGGTCATCAAACATTTGGGCGGCAGCGATATTCCGCGCCTTCGCATCGGCATCGGACGCCCCGACCCAAATCAAGATATTGGGCATGTGCTGGGCAATTTTCACGACGACGAAATGAGCGCGTTGGACGACGTTTTGGCGCGCGCAGTGAACGCGCTGCGCGTATGGGCGCGTGAAGGCATCATCAAAGCGATGAACGAGTTTAACGCCGCATGAATCTCTCTGGCTTGTTGGCTCTTGTTCATGCGACGCCCGAATTTCAAGCGTTGTTGACGCGTCTCGACGCCGCGCCGGTTGTCACCGAAGCGCTCGAGACGCTGGACGCCGCGCGCCCCTACACGCTTGCCGCGCTGCAACAATTTTGGGCTAACGTGGCTGCGCCCGCGCGGCCGCTGGTGGTCGTCACCGCGCGCACCGAACGCGCGAAACAATTGTGGATGGATTTGACGGCGTGGAGCGCGGCGCCCGAACACATTTATTTTTTTGCCGAACCCGACCCGTTGTTGTACGAACGAATGTCGTGGAGCGTCGAAACCGTAACGCTGCGCCTCGCCGCGCTGGCGGCGTTGTCCGCGCCGTCTGCCGCCGCTGCGCCGCTCATCGTGACGACCATGCGCGCGTTGATGCTTCGCACCGCGTCGCGCGCGGATTTTCAACAGCAAGTGTTTGCGCTCGCGCGCGGCGAAAGCGTTTCGCTGACCAAGCTCTTGCGCGCATGGAGCGAATTGGGGTACGAAGCGGCGGCGGTGGTGGATGCGCCCGGTTTATTTTCGCGGCGCGGCGGCATTGTGGATTTGTGGCTGCCCTCGCGCGCCAATCCCGTTCGCATCGAATTTGTCGGCGATGAAATCGAAACCTTGCGCGAATTTGACCCGACGACGCAGCGCTCGGGCCGCGTGATTGATTCGCTGCTCATTACGCCGGCGAGCGAAGCCGGAATCGAACGCGCGCCGCAAGCCGCCGCCCGCGCCGCGCAGTTGGATTTTTCCAATCTGCATCCCGTTGCCGCCAATACATTCCGCCAAGATTTGGACGCGTTGGCGCGCCAACAGCGTTTTCGCGGCATCGAATTTTATTTGCCCTATTTCGGCGAGACGGCATCGCTGCTGGATTATTTGCCAGACAATGCTTTGCTGGTGGCGGACGATTGGCAAGAGCTCCAAGCCATGACGGAGCAGTTCGAGCAGCAAGCAGAACAGGTGCGCGCGGATTTGGAAGGCCGCGGCGAACTGCCGCGCGGCTTTGCAAAACCCTATTTTACGTGGCAAGAATTGCGCGACAAGGCGCTGCGCTTGTCGCGTTTGTTGTTTGATTATCGCGGCGTGGCGGAAGCGGCGGCGCTGCCTTTTGCGCCCGGCGAACGTTTTGGCGGCCAGGTGAAACGCGTGGTGGACGAAATGATGCGCGCGCGCGAACAGGGCGCGCGCGTGATTGCCGTGACGCGCCAAGCCGAACGTCTGGCGGATTTATTGCGCGAGCGCGATTTTTTTGTCAAACCGAAAACTGAAATTACGCACGCGCCCGACGCGGGACATATTGTTTTGGCGCAAGGCGCGTTGACGGAAGGATTCACGCTGCGGACCGCGCCGCGTTCCGACGCCGACTCCGCGCCGCCCGCCGCCGCGTTGGTTTTGCTCACCGACGCCGAAATTTTTGGTTGGGCGCGCCCCAAGCCGCGCCGACTCACCGCGCAGCCCGCCGCCGCCCAAGCGCCCGAAGCGTTTTTCGCGGATTTATCCAAAGGCGATTACGTCGTTCATATTGACCACGGCATCGGCATTTTTCGCGGTTTAGAAAAATTAGAGTTGGGCGGACCCGACACGGAATATCTGCGGATTGAATACGCGCACGAAGATAAATTGTACGTGCCGGTGCATCAACTCGACCGCTTGAGCCGTTACGTCGCGCCCGGCGGTCACAAGCCGACGCTGCATCGGCTCGGCACGGCGGAATGGGCGCACGTCAAAGAGCGCACGAAAAAAGCCGTCGCCGAAATCGCGCAAGAGCTGTTGGAATTGTACGCGACGCGCGAAATTGTGACGGGCTATGCGTATTCGCAAGATACGCAATGGCAATCCGAATTGGAGGCGTCTTTTCCGTACGTCGAGACGCCCGACCAATTGATGGTGATTGACGCGGTGAAACGCGACATGCAGCAAAAGCGGCCGATGGATCGCTTGGTCGTCGGCGATGTGGGTTATGGCAAAACCGAAGTCGCGCTGCGCGCGGCGTTCAAGGCGGTGATGGACGGCAAACAAGTGGCGATTCTGGTGCCGACGACTGTTTTGGCGCAGCAGCATTTCAATACATTCCGCGAACGGCTCGCGCCCTTTCCCGTGACGGTAGAAATGTTATCGCGTTTTCGCTCCGACAAAGAGCAAGACGAGATTGTAAAAAAAATGGCGGACGGAACGATTGATATTGTCATCGGAACGCATCGCCTGTTGTCGCGCGACGTCGCGTTCAAAGATTTGGGTTTGATGATTGTGGACGAAGAGCAGCGTTTCGGCGTGCAGCACAAAGAGCGTTTGAAACAATTGCGCGCGCACGTGGACGTTTTGACTTTGACCGCGACGCCGATTCCGCGCACTTTATATCTTTCGCTTGCGGGCGCGCGCGACATGTCCACCATTGATACGCCGCCGGCGGAACGGCTGCCGATTCGCACGTACGTTGCCGCGTACGACGAAGGTTTGGTGCGCGACGCGATTCTGCGCGAATTGGACCGCGGGGGCCAAGTATTTTTTGTTCACAATCGCGTGCGCGGCATCGGCATTATCGCCGACCAATTGCGAAAACTGATTCCCGAAGCGCGCATTGGCATCGGTCACGGCCAGATGCCCGAAGACCAACTCGAAAGCGTGATGAGCGCTTTTGCGGCGGGGCAGTACGATGCGCTGGTCTGCACGACGATTATCGAAAGCGGCATTGACATTCCGAACGCCAACACCATCATCATCAACAACGCGGATAAATTTGGTTTGGCGCAGCTGTATCAATTGCGCGGCCGCGTCGGGCGCAGCGCCGCGCGCGCGTTCGCTTATTTTCTGCACGACAAGCGCGCGAATCTTTCCGACGACGCGCGGATGCGTTTGCAATCGATCGCCGAAGCGACGGAATTGGGCGCGGGGTTTCAGCTGGCGATGCGCGATTTGGAAATTCGCGGCGCGGGCGAAATTCTCGGCGCGCGTCAATCGGGTCACATTGCGGCGGTCGGTTTGGATTTGTACGCGCGTTTGCTCGCGGGCGCGATTCAGGACGCGCGCGCGAAATTGGAAGCGGAACACGGTAACGGTTCGCGGCAGCGCAGCGCGGCGGTGAATCCCGCGCAGCGCATCTTGCACGCGCCGACGATTGATTTGCCCATCGTCTCGCAGATTCCCGAAGCGTATGTGGCGGATGCGGCGCTGCGTTTGCGTTTGTATCGGCGTTTGGCGGACGTGAATGACGAGAAACAAATTCAAGAACTAGAGCGCGAATTTCGAGAGCGCTTTGGCGAACCGCCGGCAGAGACGCGGAATTTATTTTACGTCTTGCGTTTGAAATTGGCGGCGACGCGCGCGCAGGTGGCAATGCTGACGCTGGACGACGGGCGCATTCTGGCGCGTTTTCGCGGCGAGGACGCGGCGCGGGCGGAACGGCTGAACAAGAAATGGGGGCGGCGGGTGCGCGCCACGCGCGAACGCATGTGGCTGGCGGGTCCCGACGAAAATCCGCAATGGCGCGAACAATTGCTCCACCTGCTCGATTTTTGCGCCGCCGACGCTCTGACGGAAACTTGACGCGTGGACGCGTTTTGATTTGGCTCTGCGCGGCGGCGCGCCATTTTTTTGACGATTCGGAATGGCTATGTTATATTTGTAAACCGCAATACAAATTGCGACCATTCTGAGGAGGCAAGCACATAACAGACCGTCTGCGAGTCAATGAACAAATCCGCGCGCGTGAAGTGCGCGTGATTGATGATGCTTCGGGTAAGCAAATTGGCATTTTGCCGCCGCGTGAGGCGATTGCCATGGCGCGCGAGCGCAATCTCGACTTGGTCGAAGTCGCCGCCAACGCCAATCCGCCGGTGTGCCGTATTATGGATTACGGCAAATTTCAATACGAGCGCACCAAAAAAGAACGCGAAGCCAAAAAAGCCCAAAAGGTTATCGAGGTCAAAGAAGTCCGCATTCGGCCCAAAACCGCCATGTATCATGTCGGTTTCAAATTGAACCGCGTGCGCGATTGGCTGAAAAGGGGCAACAAGGTCAAAATCCGTATTCTGTTCCGCGCGCGCGAAATTACGCACTCGCAACTGGGACGGGAAACGCTGGCGGAAATTGCCGGCGACCTGGCGGATATTGCAACGGTCGAACAGGCGCCGTTGATGGACGGCAAAAGTCTGGTTATGTTGTTGGGCCCGGGCCCGCACAAGGGCGGCGCGGAAGCGGCGCGCCGCGCGGTCAGTAATGCCCGCATTCGTCCGCCGACTGAGGAACAGCGCGCGGCGATGCCCGCGTCCACCAGCGTCGAGGACGAAACAGAAACGGTTGAAACCGCATCGGAATCGGTCGCATAGCAAGGTAGGGGCTGTGAAAATGAAACACGCCTCCCGCGAGGCGTGTTTTTGTGTGTCACGCGCAAACGCGTTCGCACCGGCGACCTTCCCTCGCTCACAGCCAAATCTCAAGTGGAAGGAGCAAGATGCCTAAACTCAAAACGCACAAAGCCACGGCGAAACGTTTCAAACGCACCGGGACTGGCAAATTGATGCGCCAAAATATGCCGAAAGGTCACTTGCGGCGGCGTCATGCCAAGCGCAACAATCGCAAACTGGATCGTTACGTCCAAGTGGAACTGCACGAGCAGAAAAAGAAAATCAATCAACTCGCGCCGTATATCTAAAAATGAGAGTACGCGCGCGACGACGCGTTGTCTTGCGTTGATGCCGCGCGCCTCGTTATTTTTTCCGTCGGGTGGCTCGAGGATGCCTTCCTGACTGACAAGGAGAATCTAAAATGCCTCGCGTAAAACGTGGCGTCCCCGCGCGGGCGCGCCATAAAAAAGTACTGAAACAAACAAAGGGCCAAGTCGGTTCGCGTCATTTACTGTATCGTCGCGCGCACGAAGCGCTGACTCATTCGCTCTTTTATCATGACCGCGACCGCCATGACCGCAAAGGCGAATTCCGCCGCCTGTGGATTGCGCGCATCAACGCCGCCGCGCGCGAAGAAGGCGCCACCTACAATCAACTCATGCACGGGTTGAAGCTCGCGGGCGTCGAGGTGGATCGCAAGATGCTGGCAGACCTCGCGGTGCGCGATGCCGCCGCGTTCAAAACGCTGGTGGAAGTATCCAATCAAGCGCGCGCCGAAGCGAAACCGATAGCGTAAAATTTTGGGGCAGGAGTTAAACCTGTCCCAAATTTTTTTTGCGTATGCTCACCAGTCCTGCCAACGAAAAAATTAAACGCGCGCGCGCGCTCGCGCAAAAAAAAGGGCGCGACGCGGCGGGGCAATTTTTACTGGAAGGCGCGCGTTTGATTCACGAAGCGCTTCGCGCGGGGCAGACGCCGGTCCTGGCGTTTTACGAACGCTCTGCATTTGACGCCGATGCGCGCGTGCGCGCGCTCGTCGTCGCGCTGCAAAAACAGACGCGCGAAATTTACGCGGTGAACGCCAGTGTAATGCGCGCGTTGGCGGACACGGAAACGCCGCAAGGCATCGCCGCCGTGTTTCCGCTGCCCGCGCTCCGTTTGCCCGACGCGCCGCGATTGACGCTTGTATTGGACCGCATCCGCGACCCGGGCAATCTCGGCACAATCCTGCGGACGGCTTGGGCGGCGAATGTCAACCGCGTGTTGCTCGCGCCCGAAACGGCGGACGCGTTCAACCCCAAAGTGGTACGCGCGGGGATGGGCGCGCATTTTCATTTGCCGATGGCTGTCGCGTCGTGGAGCGAAATTGCCGCGCGACTGCAAACGCTCCCGCGCGTTTATCTTTCCGACGCGCGCGGCGACTTGGCGTACACGCGCGCCGATTGGACGCCGCCGCTCGCGTTGATTGTGTCCAATGAAGCGGAGGGCGCCAGCGCCGCCGCGCGTCAACTCGCCACCGCGTCGCTGGCGATTCCGATGCCCGGCGCGGCGGAATCGCTGAACGCCGCCGTCGCCGCCGGCATCTTGCTCTTTGAATTTCTCCGCGCCGCTTGAAACCTGTCTCACGCTTTGCTATAATCGGTTCCAATGTCTTTATTCCCCGAACCGCTCAAAGCGTATCGCGTTTATGTTTTAATGTTTGTTTTGAACCTCGCGGTTGTGGCAGGCGTGATTTATCTCTTGCGCCGCGAACCCGCGCGTCCGGTTGTGGTGACGATGCCGCCGACGCGCGTGGCGCGCGCCGAAACCTCTGCCGCGCGCATCAGCGTTACAGTCAGCGGCGCGGTGAATGAGCCCGGCGCGGTGCAGCTCGCGCGCGGCGCGCTCTTGGCGGAAGCGTTACAGCGCGCCGGCGTAAAACCCGAAGCCGATTTGAGCAAGCTCGATTTGACGCGTCCGCTCAAGGACGGCGATAAAATTGCCGTGCCGACAAAAAGCGCGAGCGAACCCGTCACTCAAAATGTGACTGCCTCGCCGACCGCCGCGCGGGTTTCGACGGTGAGCGTCATGCCGCCCGCAGAAACGCCGCGCGCCAAACTCAATCTCAATACCGCGACGCTGGCGGAATTGGACGCGCTGCCGGGCGTGGGCGAAACGTTGGCGCAGCGCATTTTGGATTATCGCCAGCAAAATGGCGCTTTTAAAACCATTGAGGATCTCAAAAACGTCAAAGGCATCGGCGATAAATTATTTGACGACCTCAAGGAACTGGTCACGGTCCAATGAAGCAAAATCCGTTTTCTATGCGCGCGCTCGCCGCGCGGTTTCGTTCGCCGTCGGCGTGGATCAATCTCTTGCTGATCTTTGTGCCGATTGCGATTTTGGTCGAACTCGCGCACGGCAATCCGACAGTTTTGTTTATCACATCGGCATTGGGGATTATTCCGCTCGCCGGTTTATTGGGCGAAGCGACGGACGCGCTTTCGGTCAGAGCGGGCGACAAAATTGGCGGCTTGTTGAACGCGACGCTGGGCAACGCGGCGGAATTGATTATTACGATTGTGGCGCTGCAAGCGGGTTTGCTCGATGTAGTCAAGGCGTCCATCACCGGTTCGATTCTCGGCAATCTGCTTTTGGTTTTGGGTTTGTCCCTGCTCGCGGGCGGCTTGAAGAATGGGTCGCAGTTTTTTGACCGCCGCGGCATCTCGGTCATGATGACGACCATGACGATTGCCATTATCGGTTTGGTCATTCCGACCATGTTCAGCTCTGCCATCGAGACGGTGAATCACGACGCGGTGGAATATCTTTCGATTGGCGTAGCCATCGCGTTGATGGCGAGCTACATCCTGAGTTTATTTTTCACCTTGCGCGGCGGGACGCACGAAAAAGTCGCCGACCAAGCCAAGACGGAGCTCGTCACGCACGAACACGGTTTGCTGGGCGATATGCGAATCGCATTGGCGGTGTTGGCGGGCGCGGTGGTCTTGATTGCGCTCCTCTCGGAAATTCTGGTCGGCGCGGTCGAGCCGCTGGTCGAGGCGCAAGGCCTTTCGGAATTGTTTATCGGCGTGATTGTGGTGCCCATCATCGGCAACGCGGCGGAGCATCTCGTCGCGGTGAAAATGGCAATCAAGAATCGGATGGAATTGTCCATCGGCATCGCCGTCGGTTCGAGTTTGCAAATCGCGTTATTTGTCGCGCCCGTGTTAGTTTTTATCGCGTTATTGTTCGGACAGCAATTGACGCTGGTATTTAATCAATTTGAAATCGCGGCGTTGGTTGCGGCGGTGTTGATTACGGCGCTGATTGCGCTCGACGGCGAATCGAATTGGTTGGAAGGCGCGCAGCTGTTGATTGTGTATGTCATTCTTGCCATCGCCTTTTTCTTTTTGCCCAACATCGCCGAAGGCGTACACGCGCTGCTGCTGCGTTAAACGTCTCTACGACAATCGCGAACCAATGCGCCGCCCGCAGATAAAAATTTCTGCCGCCGCTAGATTTGACATGCCAAGCAAATGGATTTATAACCCCCCGCGCAATTCGATTTCAATTTCAAACGCTCGTTAGGTGAGGCTCCTGATTAAACACAGGCTGCCGCCCGGAAACGTCGAAAGACGCCAATGGGTAAAACAGGTCAGACCGGCTTAAGGTTTGACCCGAAGCAGCTGATGACGCGACATCGCAATTTTTTGATGTCCCATCTACGTTGATGAGTGCCAAAACTCGACGAGGGGCGTTTTGGAAAGGCAGCCGCGCGGCTGTCTCGGTGCGCTTGTGCGCCTATCCAACAGCCCTTCGCGGGCTGTTTTTTTGTGCCGCCAAATTTAGAAAAAAGGAGGTGAAGCATGTCGAACATAACCTTTCCCTCGCGCGAAGCGATGCGCCATTTGCGCGTCCCGTTCACGCGCGCGGACGCCGTACTCATTCTTGGCTTTTTGGCGCTGCTCGTCATTGTGACGTATGTGGGCGCGGGTTTATTTGTGCCTTTTGTCCCCAACATCGCCGAGCCGCCGCCCATCAATCTCGACCCGCGCTATTTGCCGTACTATCTCGCGCGCTCGACGCTGCGAATGTTTATCGCGCTTTTCTTTTCGCTCATTTTTACGTTCGTTTATGGCTATATTGCCGCCAACAGCCGCCGCGCCGAAAAAGTAATGATTCCGCTTTTGGATATTTTGCAATCCGTGCCGGTGCTCGGTTTTTTATCCGTGACCATCACCGGATTCATCGCGTTGTTTCGCGGAAGTTTGTTGGGCTTGGAAGCCGCGTCCATCTTTGCCATTTTTACCGCGCAAGTGTGGAACATGACTTTTTCGTTTTATCAATCTATGCGGATGGCGCCGAATGAATTGCGCGAGGCGACGGCGATTTATCGGCTGCCGCGCTGGCAGCGTTTTGTAAAATTAGAAGCGCCCAACAGCGCCATCGGTTTGGTTTGGAACATGATGATGAGTTTTGGCGGCGGCTGGTTTTTTGTCGCGGCGAGCGAAACGATTGTGGTGTTGAATCATCAGTACGTTTTGCCCGGCATCGGCTCGTATGTGACCGAAGCCATCGCGCAGCA
>JAJVIA010000115.1:0-9150 GCA_022072245.1 Anaerolineae bacterium | reverse complement strand
GAAACTGTTTCGTGGGGCGACGTCACATTGACCGCCGTCGGTTTGGGCGCGTACATTCGCGCGGCGACCGAGCAAGGCGATTGGCCCCGCATCGCGCTCGGCGTCGGCATGATGAGTTTATTCGTCGTCGGTTTCAATCGTCTCTTGTGGCGGCGGCTCTATCTGCTCGCCGAAAAGAGATTTACATTGGGTTGAGGAGGGAATGAACATGGCAACTCAAATCAAGAGTCCCATCATCGCGGCGCAAGACATTGTCAAGACCTTTGAACTTCCCGATGGCAAAGGCGAATTCACGGTTTTAGAAAATATCAATTTGACGATACAGCATGGCGAAATCGTCGCGCTGCTCGGACGCAGCGGCAGCGGCAAAAGCACATTGCTGCGAATTCTCGCGGGCTTGATTCCGGCGACGCGCGGCGCGGTTCATTCCTCCGGCAAATTGGTCACGGGACCCAATCCCGATGTGGCGATTGTGTTTCAAAGTTTCGCGCTGCTGCCGTGGCTGACCGTCCAAGAAAATGTAGAACTTGGCTTGGAAGCGTTGGGCGTCGCGCCGCAGGAACGCCAAGAGCGCGCGCTCAAAGCCATTGACCTCGTGGGCTTGGACGGATTCGAGAGCGCGTATCCCAAAGAATTGTCGGGCGGGATGAAACAGCGCGTCGGTTTTGCGCGCGCCTTTGTGAAAAATCCGCCCGTCCTATTTTTCGATGAACCCTTTAGCGCGCTGGATGTTTTGACCGCCGAAAATCTGCGCGGCGAAATTACCGATTTATGGGAACGCGGCATTTTTTCCGCGCGCAGCGTTTTGATGGTCACGCACAACATCGAAGAAGCGGTGACGCTCGCCGACCGCGTGCTGATTCTCGGCGCGAATCCGGGACACATTCGCGGCGAATTGCTCATTGATTTGCCGCGCCCGCGCGACCACAATGAGCCGCGCTTTGAGGAATTGGTGGACCGCATTTATATTTTGATGACGAATCCCGAAATGCAGGTGCAGGATGTGACGCCGCCGCGCGAAAAGAAAGACGATATGCGCTTTCCGCCCTTGCCGCACGCGCGCGTGGGCGGCATCAGCGGGTTGTTGGAATTGGTGGACGAACGCGGCGGAAGCGCCGACCTCGCGGAACTCGCGGAAGAATTGCGGCTCGAAGTGGATGATTTGTTGCTGATTGTGGACGCGGCGGTGGTGTTGGATTTTGCGACGCTCGAAAATGGCCAGGTTAAATTGACGGACGACGGCCGCGCGTTTGCGAACGCGGACATTTTGACGAGCAAAGATATTTTTCGCAAACAGGTCATGGAGCGCGTGCCGCTGATTCAGATGATTACGCAGACGCTCAAGTCGCGCAAAAGCGGTTCGATGCGCGCCGCGTTTTTTGAAGATATTCTCGACGAACATTTTCCCGCCGACGAGTCGGAACGCCAATTCAAAACGGCGGTGGATTGGGGCCGCTACGCCGAACTGTTTGAATACGATGCGGTGGGCGGCTGGCTGACGGCGACGCGTTGAGCGCGTCGCGTGTAAAATTAGTATGTGAGTAACGCGTATGAGTGAACCTTTTGTCCCTTATCGAGAAGCAACCGCAAAGGTTCTCGAACATTTTGAGAGCGACGCGGCGCGCGGCTTGAGTTCGCAGCAGGCGCAGACGCGGCTCGCGCAGTACGGCAAGAATGAATTGCCGGCTGCGCCGCCCGACCCCGCGTGGAAAAAATTTCTCGCGCAGTTTCAAAATCCGCTCACCACTCTGCTGCTCGCCGCCACCGTGATTTCGTTTGTCGCGTGGATTATCGAGCAAGAGGGCGGCTTGCCGTACGAAACGATTACGATTTTGGCGATTGTGATTTTGAACGCGGTGTTGGGCTACGCGCAGGAAAATCGCGCGGAACACGCCGTCGCCGCGCTGCAAGCCATGTCCGCGCCGCACGCGCGCGTCCGCCGCGACGGAACGACGCAAACGATTCACGCCAACGAGGTTGTGCCGGGCGACATTTTGGTCATGGAAGAGGGCGATACGCTGCCCGCCGACGCGCGCATTTTGGAATCCATCGCGCTGCGCGCCGCCGAAAGCGTGTTGACGGGCGAAAGCGCTTCGGTGGCAAAAGATAGCGAACCGCTTTTGGATGAAGCGGGTATCGGCGACCAATCGAATATGGCGTTTAGCGGAACGGCGGTGACATCGGGACGCGGGCGCGCCATCGTGACGGCGACCGGCGCGGCAACCGAAATCGGCAAAATTGCCGGAACGCTTCAGGCGCAGCAAAAAGAAGCGACGCCGCTGCAAAAGGAATTGGACCGCGTCGGCGCGCTGCTCGGCAAAATCGTCATTGCGATTGCGGTGTTGATGGGACTGACTTTGTTTATCGCCAATCGCGAAGCGCGTTCGCTCACCAATTTGATTGACATTTTGCTGCTTGCGGTTTCGCTCGCAGTGGCGGCGGTGCCGGAAGGTCTAACGGCGATTACGACGATTGTGTTGTCGCTCGGCATGGCGCGCATGGCAAAGCGCAATGTGATTGTACGAAAATTGAACGCGGTCGAAACGCTCGGCTCGACGACGGTGATTTGCAGCGACAAGACCGGGACGCTGACGAAAAACGAAATGACCGTGCGCGCGGTTTTGATTCCGCAAGGGCGCGTGGATTTGACGGGCGGCGGTTACGAACCCGTCGGCGAGATGATGCAAGCGGAAAAACCTGTCGCCGACGCGGCGACGCGGGAACAGGCGCAGCGGCTTTTGCGTTTTGCGGCTTTGGCAAATAATGCGTCGTTGCTTCAGCAAGACGGGCGCTGGACGATTCAAGGCGACCCGACGGAGGGCGCGCTGTTGGTCGCCGCGCGCAAAGTGGGCGTCGGCGAAAATGATTTGCAGGCGCGCTATCAGCGCATCGGCGAAGCGCCGTTCTCGTCGGAACGAAAAATGATGTCGGCAGTTTTTACGGATGCGACGAACGAGGAACGCATTGCCGTCGCGTCCAAAGGCGCGCCGGATATTTTATTGGCGCGCTGCGCGGCGGAACGCGTCGGCGATTTGGAATGCGCGTTGACTCTTGAACGCCGCCGCGAATTGCAAAGCGGAATCGACGCGCTGGCGCATGAAGCGTTACGCACGCTCGGCGTCGCCTATCGTTATTTGGACCGCAATACCGTGACCGGCGCGATTACCGAAGAACAGGAAGCGGAATTGGTGTGGTTGGGCGCGGTGGGCATGATGGACCCGCCGCGCGCCGAAGCGAAAAACGCCGTGCAGTTGGCGAAAAAAGCGGGCGTGCGTTCTATTATGATTACGGGCGACCATCCGACGACGGCAACCGCGATTGGACAGGAACTGGGAATTATTGACGCGACAGAGCAGGCGGTCACGGGCGCGCAATTGCAAAAAACCGATGACGACCATTTGCGCCAGCTAGTGACGCGCGCGGCGATTTTTGCGCGCGTCGCGCCGGAACATAAATTACGCATCGTGCGCGCGTTGAAACAGAATGGCGAAATCGCAGCCATGACCGGCGATGGCGTGAACGACGCGCCCGCGTTAAAAGCGGCGGACATTGGCGTGGCGATGGGCATTACGGGGACGGATGTTTCCAAAGGCGCGGCGGACATGATTCTCACCGACGATAATTTTGCCAGCATCGTCGCGGCGGTCGAAGAAGGGCGTTCGATTTTCGCCAACATTCAAAAATTTTTGCGTTACCTATTGTCGTCCAACATCGGCGAAGTGTTGGTCATGTTTTTTGGCGTCTTGCTGGGTACGCGCATTGGTTTGCTGCCCGATGAAGGTTCGCACATTATCGTGCCGTTGCTGGCGACGCAAATTTTGTGGATCAATTTACTCACCGATTCGGGTCCCGCGCTTGCGTTGGGCATCGAACCGCCCGACCGCGATGTGATGCAGAAACCGCCGCGCGATCCGAAAACGAGCGTCATTACGCGGACGATGTGGTTTGATATTTTTTTTGTCGGCGTGATTATGATGGTCGGCACGCTCGCGGTGATGGACGCATCTTTGCCGGGCGGTTACTTGGCGGGAGCGAACGGCACGATGGCATACGCGCAAACGATGGCGTTCACGACGCTCGTCTTTTTTCAATTGTTCAATGCGTTCAACGCGCGTTCGGATGAATTGTCCGCGTTCGCCGGATTCTTTACCAATCGCTGGTTGTGGCTCGCGCTCGGCGTTTCGCTGCTGCTCCAAGTCGCCGTGATTTATGTGCCGTTTTTGCAAACCGCTTTTTCGACCGTGCCCTTGGCGCCGACGGATTGGGCGATTTGCATTGCCGTCGGCAGTACGGTGTTGTGGCTGCGCGAGATTGTCAAAGTGTTTCAACGCAGGCGCAAGAAAGCGTGAGTGAATTGCAAAATGGACGTTTGTCCAAGCGGTTTGTCAGGATTCGGACGCGCGTTCATTGATCACTTGGTACACGGTTGCTACCGTCTCGCTTGCCAGAACAAACTCGCGTTCGATGCGATGGATTGCGGGGTCGAGTTGCGGGTCGGCAAAGACTTGGAGGTTGGCGGGCGATTTCCAAAAAGAGAGCAAGAGAATGGAAACAAATTCGCCCTTTTCCTCGAGCAAGACGTGCGTGCTATAGTTGCCGTCGGCGGCGCGATATGCGGGGATGACGCGCTCGCACAAGTGCAAGAGGTATGCTTCCGTGTCGTTTGCGCGGATGATGCCGCGCCCAAGTCGGGCAATCATGATTTTTAATTCTGGCGACGCCGCGTCCAGCGCGGCGTCGCCAAATTTTTGCTCAAAGATATCTTGCGATTGCCATTGTCAGCGCGGCGATGGCGAGCAGGCCCAAGTCAAACCAGTACGCTTTTTGCAACGACGACTGGAGGCGGCTCATTTCGGCGATTTGAGCTGGCGCCGGCGCGCCCGATTCGGATTGCATCTCTGCTCCGAGTTTTGCAATCTTGGCAGAGGTCTTGCCAAAATAGCCCACGCCCAGCGCGTACGAACCGAGCGCGGCGATGGCGCCGATGGTAAAGGCAATGCCCGCGTTCGACGTCCAGATAAAGCTCAATCCGCCTACGGCATAGCGCGCATAGAGCAGGGCGCCCGAAATCACCGTGACGGTGGTGACGAGCCCCATCATGGCGCCAAACTTGGGTCCGAGCGTGCGGAGAAACTTGGCGCCCGCGGCTTGGGTGATGCGCGCAACGGGGATGAGCAGCAACAAGTAAAGCGCCGCGCTCCCCACCCACATGATTCCGCCGCCAACGTGCAGAACGCGCAGGATGAGGATGATGTAATAGTTGAATAGGATCTCCATGATTCTTACTCCTTTGGGTAATTTATTTTGATGTTTGCATTATGCTCTTGTTGCGCGCTCGCGCGGTCAGGTTTAGCCCCACAAAAAGCCGTACAAAATTTGTCCTACCTCTCTTGCATGTGCCACCACTCGCGAAAAGTTTCGCACAAACCATCCGCGTCAAACTCGACCACGCATAAACAATCCAACGCAAGTCGTTTGCCCGTTTCGACGACGGTGAATTGCGATTGCCAGCGCGCGATGCCGCGATTCTTTTTCACCGCGAGAATTTCGAACGCCGATTCCTTGGCTTGGAATTTTTGCGCGCCGTCGTTCCAATACGCGTAAATTGCGGCGCGCCCCGTGATGGGTTCGTCGAAAGGATTTTCGTAATAGCGCGCGTCGGACGCAAAAAGATTCGCAGAAGCTTGTGGGTCGTTCTCCGCGCTCGCGCGCCCGTAGGCGATCATCCACAAAGCGAATTGTTGGCGCGTTAGCATAGGCATATTTATAGCTCGCATGTTGCGGTTGTTATTCCTGAAATTGCGCCAGCGCGAGCGCCGCCAGACCCATGCCGAGCATAGCGACGCCTGAAGCAAGTTCCAGCGTCTTGAGCGTGGACAGGACGATTACGGCGACGCCCATTGCCAACGCAATGGCTTTCAATGTGATTTTGACGATCTGCTTGTACATGATTTGCTCCTTGTATTTCCGCGTAATTTTTTTCGGCGCAAAGGTTGCCGCACGCTCAATACCGCCAGCCCAATAAATTCCACTGGTTCAGAAACCAGACAAACGCAACCGCCGCGCAAATGACGAGCGTGTAATAGATTCGGAAAATGGCGCTCCAATAACGATCCTTCCAGGCGAGGAAGACAAAACCCAGCGCGACGAGGGTCAGCGCGGCAGAGAGTACGCCCAAGCCCAGCGTGACCTTGTAGGCGAATGGGATACCGAATACAATTTGTTCGCCCCACATCATGTTGCCGACGATAAACAACAGGTTGAGCGCGCTGATTAAAACGACGACTTGGAACGCAGTCCGAATCGGCCAAGCCCATGCGGGTTGCGCGGCGCCTTGGCGCAAGCGCTGAATGAAACGGATTAGGGCGACGACGAGCATGGACAAAAAGAGCAGCAGACTCGTTATCAGCAGCGGTAGGTTAAAACCGGGCGTCTCGTACCATTGCACTTTGTCGAACGCCATCATCGGCGTCAGGTCGGTAAAGAGATAGGCGATGCGGCCCTGTTCGTCCTCGCGAAATGTCATGTGAAATGGTCCGTCCACCTGACGAAAGTACAGCGGCTCTTGTTCGACGATGCGCCAATTGCCAAATGGCGATTCGAGCAGTAAAGCGCCGTCGCCGGGATTCGTGACGTAAATGGTCGGGCCCGTCAGCGCAAGATATTTTTCAAGCGTGGTATAGGAACTCATGGTCCATTTGTACGCGCCCGTAAAACGCTCTGCCCGCGCGGCAAAATCTGACGGAGGTTCGAGTGGTTCGATTCCGGGCGCGGGATAATAGTGGTCAAAGAACGCGCGCTGGAAACCGAAATGCTGACGATTGAGTTCGCCCGCGCCGAGACTGTTGTACGCGACAAACACGCCGAGATTTTGGTCAGGCAAAAGCAGGAGCATAGATTCCATTGGTTCGCCGCTGCCGCTGTGACCGATTACGCGTTGACCGTTATCATCAAATTCAAAAAAACCATAGGCGTTGCCCAACATGCGCGGGTGTGGCGCGTATAACGTGCCGTGCATCTGCCGCGCAGTCGCGGCGTGGAGGATGCGAATCTCGGTTGCGGCATCGCCATAAAGACCATCCTGCAAGTGCATGAGCATGAAACGCGCCATGTCGGTGACAGAGGCGCGCATGACGCCGGCGGGATAGAGGTCCGGGTGACTAGACAGTTGCGGAAAGGTCTGATACGCGTCCGCGTTATACATATAGCCCACGGATTCATGGGCGCGCAATGCGGATGGCAGGGGCCAGTGCGCGGTTGCATTTTTCATGCCAAGCGGGTCGAGAATATGTTCCTGCACGTATTGGCTGTAGGATTGACCTGACACGCGCGCCACGATATATCCCGCCAGCGCCGCGCCATAATTTGAATAACCTGCAACTTGGCCAGGCGGCCGAACGCGCGCGGGAATGTGCCGGGCTAGCCATTCGTGCGACGGCGCGAGTTTTTCCGTCTCTAACGTCACCATCCCGACGTGAAGGTCTTCAAAGCCCGCAGTATGCGCCATCAAATGTTTGAGCGTGATGGGCTGCGGATACGTGTCCGGGATGCGAAAATCGAGATAGGCGTTGACGTCCGCGTCAAGGTCCAATTTGCCCTGTTCGACGAGTTGCATCACCGCCGTCCAGGTAAAGAGTTTGGTGACAGAACCGATTTTGAACAGCGTTCGTTCCGGGTCAACCGAGCTTTTATTTTCCAAGTCGGCATAGCCGTATCCTTTGGCAAAGAACAGCCGTCCATCTTTGACGATTGCGATGGCGGCGCCGACGATATGGTTTTTTTGCATGTCTTGGGCAAATAAACCATCCAGAAACGTTTCGAGTTCGCCCGCGTCAGTCGGTCCCGACGGTTGATTCAAGACCGATATTTTCTCGCTGGTTGCGCCTTGCCCGCGCGCTGTGACAGGCGCGGCGATTGCAAGCGGCAATAGGGTCAAAAGCGTCAGCGCGCAAAGCTTGGACAAAACCGCGACTTGATTTTTGTTTTTCATTTTTGCTCCTGATTTCTCGTGCAATGTTTTTATGCTTGCATCTGTCTCTCGTGTATTCTCGAAAGATTTGTCGCGCCCGCGCCCAAGACGACAAGCGCCGCCGCGATAATGTACTCTAGCGTCAGGATGTTGTGTTCGATTCCGTCGGCGGCGGCGAATTCGACGGGCAGAAACATGGCTGCGGTGTTGTTTGCGGCATGGAAAAGAACGACCAGCAAAAGACTGCCGCGCGTGTTGTTATAGAGCCAGGTAAAAAGAATTGCCAGCGCTAACAAGGCAAGCGTGAACCAGAAAAAAGATTTTTCGCTGTTGCCGCCGGTTCCCAGAAATTTTGGCAGATGCCAGACGCTCCACAGCGCGCCGACGACGAGACTGGAAAGCAACGCGTTGTGCCGGGCTTGCAAGCGCGGCAGGATATAACCGCGCCAGCCCATCTCTTCGCCGTTGGTGAGAATTTCAAAAATCAACCAAGAAAGGATTAACGCGAGCCATGGCGCATCAAAAGGAATAAAATTGCGAATCGGCGGGCGCGAAAAATCCGGCGGAACGCGCGTCAGCCAGGCGGTCAAAAGGACGGAAGAAAATTGCAGGGCTGGCAGCAAGAACAGCGCGACGAGCCACCATTTGTAATGCACGCGCCAGAGAAAAAAACGTTTGAACAACCGCGCCGCCTCTGCCTTGCCGAGCGTTACCCAGGTCATTAACAATGAAACCAAGATAAAGCCCCAGCCGACTGTGAGCGCGATGGCAAACGGAACTTGGAAAGGCAGAACGCCCGAATTCGAGAGGTCAATCGTCCAGGTGTAGAGGAACATCAAAAGAATTCCGATGCTGAGCGAATGACGTTTGAGAAAATTTTTCATCCTTGTTCCTTTTGGGAGCGAATTCCGAATTGTCCGAAAACCGTTTGGGTCTCTTTACGCGTCCACGTTGTTTTTTGACATTTCGTTGACCAAGTTCAACGCCGCCGCAATTTTTGCGGCAGGCATTTGAAAACGTTCCGCCAGCGCTTCCGCCAGCGTTTCGGGATTCAGGAGGATTTCGTGTTTGCCGTCGTGGTCAAAAGACTCGAGCATGTACGGTTGGGTGGCGCTGTTGAACAGCCATGCCGTTTCCCCCAGCATTTTGTTTAGCGCAACGCGGTCGAGGAAAAAACCCGT
>JAJVIA010000113.1:33964-40351 GCA_022072245.1 Anaerolineae bacterium | reverse complement strand
ACCTTGCCCAAGCGTTCATTTTTGGATGCGTGTGATATAATGTATGCGTCTCGCAGGGAGCGGGACCAAAAACTTGCACGGGGAGTGCAGCATGACCTCAACCGAATACCCCTTTTCCTACGCGCTCGTCATCGGGCGCTTTCAGCCGTTTCACAACGCGCACGCGGAATTGCTACAGCAAGCGTTCGCGTCGGCGCAGCATGTCATTGTCGCGTTGGGCAGCCATCGCGCCGCGCCGAATATCAAAAATCCCTGGACCACCGTACAACGCGAACAAATGCTTCGCGCCGTCATTCCCCCGGCGCACGCTTCGCGTGTGCATTTCGTATATCTCCGCGATTATTTATACAACGACAATCTCTGGGCGGCGGAATTGCAGGCGCAGGTCGCGGCGCTTGCGGGCGATGCAAAAGCTGTCGTCCTCATCGGCCATCGCAAAGATTCTTCTTCGTACTATCTCGAAAGTTTTCCGCAGTGGGAATTCCAAGAATTTCCGCAGCGGATGCCGTTGAACGCCACGCGTCTGCGCGCAAGTTATTTTCGCGGCGCGCGCGATTGGGAAAATGACGTGCCGCCCGCCGTGCGCGCGTTTTTGCAAACTTTTGCGCGCACGGACGAATACGCGCGTTTGGCGGACGAACAAAAATTTATTGACCGCTACAAACAAGATTGGTCCGCCGCGCCCTATCCGCCCATTTTCGTCACGGCAGACGCGGTGACGTTCAAATCGGGTCACGTCTTGGTCGTGAAACGGCGCGGTTTTCCGGGCAAAGGATTGTGGGCGCTGCCCGGCGGATTCGTCGAACAAAACGAATGGGTCGAACGCGCGGCGGTGCGCGAACTGCGCGAAGAAACGGGCATCGCCTTGACGGCGAACGAATTGAAAAAATTTATTCGCGCGTCGCGCGTCTTTGACCATCCCGACCGCAGTTTGCGCGGACGCACGATTACGCACGGTTTTTATTTTGATTTGGGCGCGACCGGCGATTTGCCGCGCGTCAAAGGCGGCGACGATGCCGCCAAAGCGTTCTGGATGTCGTTGAACGACGTGTATCTGAACGAAGACCGTTTCTTTGAAGACCACGTTTCGATCATCACGCATTTTGTCAATCGCTTTTAAGGCGCTGCGCGGGCCCAAGACCCAAGTGTTTTGTGGCAAGCATACAAGTCGCGCGACGCGACGAAAACACTTGGGGTCTTGCGGACAATGCGCCAACCCTAAGGCGCTGCGTGATGAGTGAGGGGAGGCGTCAAATGTAAAGCGTCATGCGTAAGCGGCGTTCTCTAACGCCGCGAAACATCAAGCGCAAAGCGAAATTCAAAAAACAAAAACCATACAATGACGGGGAGTCATTGCAAAATTATTCCGGGGAGGAAAAAAATGGACAATCTCATTCTCGATACCGATTCGTACAAAGCCAGTCATTTCTTGCAATATCCGCCGGGCATGACGGCGATGTTTAGTTACATCGAAAGCCGCGGCGGCCGGTACGACCGCACCGTCTTTTTCGGTTTGCAATACATTCTCAAAAAATACATGACGCAGCGCGTCACGTTGGAAATGGTGAACGAGGCGGACGCGTTTTTGCGCGCGCACGGCGAACCCTTTCCGCGCGAGGGCTGGGAATATATTGCGCGCGATTTGCGCGGATGTTTGCCGCTAAAAATTCGCGCCGTTCCCGAAGGCAGCGTTGTGCCGACGCACAATGTTTTGGCGACGATCGAATCCACCGACCCACGCGTCTATTGGGTCGTCGGCTGGCTCGAAACGCAATTGATGCGCGTATGGTATCCGATTACGGTCGCCACGCAATCGTATTTTATCAAACAAGAAATTCTCGCCGCGTTGGAAAAATCTGCGGATGACCCGTGGAGCGAGATTGGATTCAAACTGCACGACTTTGGTTCGCGCGGCGTTTCGTCGCGCGAGTCCGCCGAAATCGGCGGCATGTCGCATCTGGTCAATTTCATGGGCAGCGATACCATCGCGGGCGTATGGGCGGCGAATCATTATTATCACAGCGCGATGGCGGCGTTCAGTATTCCCGCGGCGGAACATTCCACCATCACGGCGTGGGGCAAAAAACGCGAAGTGGACGCCTATCGCAACATGCTGAATCAATTTGCGAAACCGGGCGCGGTGTTGGCGTGCGTGTCCGACAGCTACGATTTGGAAAACGCGGTGCAAAATTTGTGGGGCAGCGCGCTGCGCGATCAAGTCATTGCTTCCGGCGCGACTTTGGTCGTGCGTCCCGACAGCGGCGACCCGCCGACGATTGTGCGCCGAACGTTGGAACAGCTCGATGCCGCGTTCGGTCACACGCTCAATACAAAAGGGTATCGCGTGTTGAATCACGTGCGCGTCATTCAAGGCGACGGCATCAATCAAAATAGCATTCGCGCGATTTTGCAGAACGCGCTGGACGGCGGATACAGCGCGACCAATCTCACGTTCGGCATGGGCGGCGCGCTGTTGCAGCAATTGAACCGCGACACGCAAAAGTTTGCCATGAAATTGAGCGCGGTGGTCATCAATGGTCGCGCGCTGCCCGCGTACAAAGACCCGGTGACCGACCCGGCGAAAAAGAGCAAAGCCGGACGGCTTGATTTGATTCAGACCGCCGACGGTTATGCGACGATTACGCTGCCGGACGCGGAACCGGATGCGCGTTCGGCTTTACGCGCCGTATTTGAAAATGGGGAATTGCTGCTTGACGAGACGTTGGATACTGTGCGTGCGCGCGTCAATCAAACGGCGCGCGCGCGGTGATTGAGAATTCAAGATTTGGATTTTTCCGCATATAATATCGCCGCCATGCAATTTCACGGCGATATTTTTTTGCCCGTTGTCCTCGCGCGCGTCCGCGTTGTCTGGAGCCATCCGTGAGTTCGGACCAAACCGCTTTTACGCCCAATCCCGCAATCGAACGCGAACTCGAATCTCAAATCGAACCCTGGCTCGCGCACATGCGCTGGCGCGCCGATTTCGACGCGTGGAAACGGAAACGTCTGTGGCAGGAAAATTATCAGCGCGACGCGTTGGCGGAAATCGCGCGGTATGCGTCCATTCAAAACGCGCGCGTGCTCGATTTGGGCGCGGGCATGGGCGGTTTTGCGGTGGCGATGCAGCGCGCGGGCGCGCGGATTGACGCGCTCGATTACAATTTCGCGTACTGTGAAATTGCGCGCACGCGCGCGCGGCGTTACAATTTGAATCTCGCCGCGCTCGTCGGCGCGGGCGAAGCGCTGCCGTTCGCCGCCCAAAGTTTTGACGTGGCGACGTGTTGGGATGTGTTGGAACATGTCCAGACGCCGCGACGTTTATTGTCTGAAATCGCGCGCGTGTTGACGGATAACGGCGTCGCGTTCCTGACCGTCATTAATCGTTACGCGTTGGTGGACCCGCATTATCATTTGCGATTCGTGAATTACATACCGCGTTCGCTCGGCGAAAAATATATTGCCTTGCGTCAGCGCACCAAAGATTCGCCATTGCGCGACAAACAAAAATTGAGCGAGATGCACTATTACACCTACGACGGGTTTGCAAAATTCGCGGCGGCGTGCGGCTTTCAAATTTTGGATTTGAATCAATCGAAATCGCGTTTTCAAAAATATCCGCGCGCGGTCGGCGACGCGTTGTATTATGCGTGGCGCGCGTGGGGGATGGGCACCTATCGCTTGGTTCTGCAAAAAATAGAGGGCGCGCCGTGAGCGATACCTCTTCCTCGCTCGGGCATCGCGTTTCGAGCGCGATGGTGTGGAACAGCGCGCTGTTTCCGATAAAATTTGCGCTGGCGCTCGGTTCGAGCATGATTCTGGTGCGCGTCTTGAACAAACACGATTATTCGCAATATGTTTTAATCGTGAGCGTCGCCGGCTTGATTGGCGCCTATGTGGATTTGGGCATGGAGCGCAGCGTGGCGCGCTTTACGCCCGAAATTGAAAATAGCGCGGGCCGTCGCGGACTGAAAAAATTTTTCACGCAATTGTTTGGCGTCAAACTCTTGGCGATGCTGCCGGTCTTGCTCGCCTTTATCATTGCGCCGCAATTTTTTATCCGCGTGTTGGCGTTGGGCGACGACGGCGAAATTTTATTGCTCGGCATCGCGCTGCTGCTGCTTTTGGGCGCGGTCTCGGATGTCTTTGTCCAATTTCTTTATACGCATTTCAAACAGGTTGCGACAAATCTATTGGACATTGTCGCTTCGATTGTGCAGCCGCTCTTGGTGGTCGGCGCGGCAATTTTAACGACCGGCGTCGTGGGCATGGTCGCGGCGATGGTGTTTTCGAGCGCGCTGTTGGACGCTCTGGCGGGATGGCGCGCGCGCGCGTTGATTAAACAAATTCCGTTGCGCGATGGCGCGCTGCCGCATCGGTTGTGGCGGCGTTTTGCGCACGTGTCGGCGTTGAATTTTATCGTGACCGCCACCGTCGCGCTGGGCGAACCGGGATTTGCCGCGCTGGTGTTGACGGGAACAAAACAATTGACGGCGGTCGCGGTGCTGGCGGTCGGCTATCGTTTCGTCCAATACTTTTTGCGCTTTTTGGTCGCGCCGCTGTTGGGCATCCAAACGCCGTTGTTTGCGCGGCTCTATGCCGAAAATAAAATGGAACAGGTGCGCGAAGCGTATTCGACATTGACGAAATTTTTTGTCTTTACGCTCGTGCCGTGCGGCGTCGCGTTATGTTTGCTCGCGCCGCGCTTGATTCCGTTTCTGTTCACCGAAACATACGAACAATCGGCGACGGTCGCGGTGATTTTGACCGTGCTGCTCTTTGGCGAAACGCTGACGAGCATTCCGCAGTCCATGTTGATTGTGTTTCAAGAATCGCGCGCCGTGTTGTGGACGCGTTTGCTGACGTTATTGATTATTCCGCTGCTGTTGTGGCTGGCGCCATGGTGGGGCGCGGTCGGCGCCGCGGTTGCGATGGGCGCGCCGCGGTTTTTGTCGCGCGTCTATGCGACGGGATATACCGCGCGTCATTACGAGATTCGTTTTCCGTTCGCGTTTTTTTTGCGCGTGAGCGCGGCTGCGCTGCTCGCCGCCCTTCCAATGTTTTTGGCGCGCGAGATGGAATGGCTGTGGTTGACGCTGGCGACCGTCGCGTTCGGCGTTATTTTTATGGCGTTGTTTAAATTGTTTGGCGGATTCGACGCTCAGGAAAAAGAACGGCTCAAGAGTTTGAAATTGCCGTACAAAGATATCTGGTTGAAATGGCTGTGAGTTACGACGCGACCTATTTTCAGAATCAACTATCCAAGTCGGACGCCAAAGTCGCGTTTCAATACGGACGCTTGCTGCAAAAAATTGCGCCGCTCAAATCCGACGCGCACATTCTCGATGCGGGCTGCGGCGCGGGACCGGCGCTGCGCTATTTGAAACAACGCGGCTTTATTCCCTTTGGCACAGATTTGATTGAATATCCCTTGTTGCAAGCGCGGCAATTGATTCCCGACGCGCGGCTCGCGCAATGCGATGCGGATGTCGCGCTGCCGTTCGCGGAAAATTCGTTTGATGTGATTTTGCTCAGCGAAGTCATCGAGCATGTCGCGGCGCCCGAATTTACATTGCGCGAATGTTGGCGCGTGTTGAAAAAAAATGGCGCGGTGGCAATGACCACGCCGAACCTGTGGGATGCGCGGCGCGTGTATTATCCCGCGCTGGGCAAAGTGTGGTCGGGCGACGCGGATGCGACGCATCAAACCTTGTTCAATCCGCAAACGCTAAAAAAAGTTTTTGAACGCGCGGGCTTTGGCAACGTGCGCGTGCGCGCGGGTTTCAAACCGCTGCGCTATTTCTCTTTTCGTAAATTCAAGTTTCGCGTCGTCATACCCGGCTTGCCGGTAATTGGCAATACTTTGGTGGGCGTAGGGTACAAATGAAAGTTTGCCTGTACAATGTGACGACGACGACGCAATACGGCGGCGTCGAAAGTTTTGTGTGGGAAGTGGCGCGCGGCTTGGCGCAGCGCGGCATCGAAACAACCATCGTCGGCGGCAATGGGCAAATCCGTCGCGCGTACGCCAATGTCCGCGTCGTAACCTTTCCCTTTACCGCGCGCGAAACGCTGCGAAAAATTCCGGGTTTGGCAAAACAATACACGTGGACGAAATTGGCGGAACGGCTTACGTTCGGATACCACGCGCGCGCGTTCATGCAGCGCGAAAATTTTGATATTGTCCATATTCAGAAACCATACGATTTGCCCGCGATGAAATGGCTCAAACGCACGGCCGCCGGCAAAATAGTATTGGGTTGTCACGGCACCGATTTTTTTCCGGGCGATCGGCATTTTGTGAACGCCAGCGATATTGCCGTTTCGTGTTCCGCGTTCAATGCCGCCCAAGTGCGCGCCCATTACGGCATCGCTCCGCGCGTCGTG
>JAJVIA010000113.1:23325-33864 GCA_022072245.1 Anaerolineae bacterium | reverse complement strand
GTGAGCGTTCTCTACGCCGGGCGATTGGTGCGGTGGAAGGGCGTGCAGTATTTGCTGGACGCCATCGCGTTGCTGTCCAAAACGCGCAATGTGGAATTGTGGATTGCGGGCGAAGGCGAATATCGCGCGACATTGGAAGAACGCGCGCGCGCGTTGGGGATTTCCGAACGCGTAAAATTTTTGGGATATATTTCAACCGATGCGCTCGCGCCGTATTATGCGCGCGCCGCCGTCGTCGCGTTGGCAAGCTATGCCAATGAAACCTTTAGCATCATGTCCGCCGAAGCGATGGCGTGCGCGCGGCCGGTCGTCGGTTCGCGTTTCGGCGGCATTCCCGAAGTGATTGCCGACGGCGAAACGGGTTTGCTCGCCGAACCTGAAAACGCAAACGATTTCGCGGAAAAAATCGGACGCTTGCTCGACGATGAAAAATTGCGCGAACGCTTTGGACAGTGCGGACGCGCGCGCGTTTTGAAACTCTTTACGTGGGACGCGGTGACCGCGCGCGTTCTCGCGGCGTATCAAACCGTCCTGACCTGAAACTTTTTGGCATGCGTATTTTAATTGTTACCACCGGCGGCATCACGCGCGTCTTTCGCAATTGGCCCGAAGTTTTGTTGGCAAAGGCGTTGGTCGCGCGCGGCCATGATGTGCGCGCATTCACGTACTATAACGCGCAATCGGACGTCTTGAACGTGCGCGCGGAAAATATCGAAGGCGTCGCGGTGGAACGCGTCGAACCGAACGGCTGGCTCACGCGCGAATTTTGGAACGCGTTGCAGCGCAGCCCAAAACCGGATGTGATTCACATTCAACATTTACGCAATCAATTCGCGTTCCAAACCGCGTATTATGCGCGCCGTGAAAATATCCCGTACGTCGTCACGCCGATTGGCCCGCTGCACGACCAATATCTGGCGCGCGACCGCGATTATCCGCTTGACGCCGAACCGTTATATCACAATCTCATTTGGTCGCGCCGCGAAATTTTGAATCGCGCCGCGCGCGACGGCCGCGTGAAACGGCACGTCGAAAATTTTTTCATGCACTATCCCGTGCATCACGCGAATATGGTGATTGCGTGTTCGGAACACGAGCGCGACATTTGGACCAAACTCGGCATCGAGAGCGAAACGATTCCCTTGTGGGTGGATGTGCCGTTCATTACAAGCTTGCGCGGCGAAACCTACCGCGAAAATTTTGCGCGTCCCGTGATTCTGTTTGTCGGACAATTCAAATATCGCAAAGGATTCGATGTGCTGGCGCGCGCGATGCCCGACGTTTTGCAAGAATTTCCCGCCGCCACTTTTTTATTTGTCGGTCACAGTCCGATTCATCGCCGCGAATTGGAAGAGCTGGCGCGCGCGAACGGCGCGTTTGACCATCTGAAAATTATCGAACGCGTGAGCGAGGCGGACAAGGTGCGTTTATACCAGACGGCGGACGTTTCCGTTTTACCGACGCGATATGAAGGTTTCGGTTTGCCGCCGTTAGAAGCGATGGCGACGGGTTGTCCGGTTGTCGCCTCGGATATTCCGGTGGTGGATGAAGTGGTGCGCCATGAATACAATGGTTTGCTCGCGCCGCGCGATAATCCGCGTTTGTTGGCGGAGGCGCTCTTGCGTATGTTGCGCGACGACGCGCTGCGCGCGCGTTTGATTCAAAATGGTTTTGAAACTTTGAAACGCTTTGACGAAAATGATTTGGCGGCGCGCAACGTTCAGGTGTACGAACGCGTGCTGCAAACTACCTCAAAGGTGAACGCATGAAGAGTTTGGTCACGGGCGGCGCGGGTTTTATCGGTTCGCATTTGACCGAAGCGCTGGTCGCGCGCGGCGAAAGCGTGCGCGTGTTGGACAATCTGGCGACGGGGTATCTGGAAAATCTCGGCGCGGTAAAAAATCAAATTGAATTTATTCAAGGCGACCTTGCGGATTTGGAAACGGTACAAAAGGCGGCGCGCGCCGTTGACGTGATTTTTCATCAAGCCGCGCTGCCGTCGGTTCCGCGTTCGATCAAAAATCCGCGCGCCTCGCACGACGCGAATCTCACCGGCACGCTCAACGTCCTCATTGCCGCGCGCGATAATCAGGTGAAACGCGTGGTCATGGCGAGCAGTTCGTCGGTGTATGGCAACTCGCCCGCGCTGCCCAAAGTCGAAACTTTTGAACCCGCGCCGCTTTCGCCCTATGCGGTCACGAAACTTGCGGGCGAATACTATGCGCGCGTATTTGCCGCGCTGTACGGCGTTTCGACGATTTGTTTGCGCTATTTTAACGTCTTTGGGCCGCGCCAAGACCCGACGTCGCAATACGCGGGCGCGCTCGCCAAATTTATAGCGTGCGCGCTGCGCGGCGAACCGTATCCCGTGTACGGCGATGGCGAACAGTCGCGCGATTTTACGTACATTGAAAATGTCGTGCGCGCGAATTTATTGGCGGCGCTGAGCGAGATGGACGGCGCGGCGGCGGTGAATATCGCGGGCGGCGCGCGCACGACGTTGAATCAAATCATCGCGACGCTGAACGAACTGACCGACCAAAACTTGCCGACGCAATACGGCGCGCCGCGCGTCGGCGATGTGCTGCACTCGCACGCCGATATTTCGCGCGCCCGCGAGCTATTGGGTTACGCGCCGACTGTGGACGTGCGCGAAGGTTTGCGGCGGACGGTGGAATGGTATGCGCGTAACTCGGAGCATAAATCATCGCGCTAAAATCCGTTTCCCGATTTTCCTGATTTCGATTTTGTCATGAAACTTCGCGCGCCCGAACCCCAACAGCTGCTCATCAAAACGATTGACGCGTTGCTCGCCACGCGCGACGCGCGCGTGTTGGATGTAGGCGCGGGCAGCGTGGTCGAAAAAAATCGCCGCGCGCGCCAATTCGCGTTAGCGGAAAAATACGCGCAGCTCGTCCAGCAGCGCGGTTATTTTGGACTCGACGTCGCCAGCGGCGCGAATGTCGCGTTTGTGGCGGACGCGCATTTTTTACCGCTTGCGGACGCTTCGCTCGACGGCGTGCTTATGGTTTCGGTGTTGGAGCATTTGTACGACCCTCTTCGCGCGGTGGATCAAGCGGCGCGCGTTTTGAAACCGGGCGGAATGTTTTTTAGTTACGCGCCGTTTTATCATCCGTATCACGCGTCGCCGCACGATTATTTCCGTTTCACGCGCGAAGGGTATCGCTACCTGCTGCGCGATTTTTCCCAAAGCGAAATCGTTTCGGGCGGCAATTATATCGCGGTGACGAACGATGTCTTGGCGCACGCGTTCGGCGGCAGTCGCATCGGGCGCGGTCTGGCGCGCGTCTTGGTGGAATTGCCCATGTCGCTCTTGTTTCGCGCTTTCGACGCGCGTCAATCGGATGAGCTTGCGGTCGGATTCGCGGCGCTGGCAATCAAATAGAGCGTTCGGCGACCGCGCGCTGATTGCCCCACTTTACTGTCCAGAAAATAGGACTCGCGCTCCAGCCCCTCTCCCATTGGGCGAGGGGAGGTTTTTATCCGAAAGCGGATGAATGTAAGGGCATGTCGAATTCTCATGAAACTGGTTTACGTCGCCTATTCGGCGCTCGATTTGCAATCCGCCAATTCGCTTCAGACATTTAACACGCTGCGCGAATTATCCAAACGCTTGGGCGAACGTCTGCAAATCATCGTGCCGCGTTTTGGCGCCGAAGCGCCGCCGCCGTTTCCCGCGACGCGGCTCGCGCGGATTCCCGTCAACAAATTATCGCGCATACGTCCGAACGCGTGGTATTCGTACATCGAGCGTACGTTGTACGCGCGGCGCGCCATTGCAAAAATTCGCGCGGGCGCGGCTGCTTTGATTTACACGCGTGATAGCGTGTGCGCGTATCGTTTTATCCAAGCGGGTTTGCCGGTGTTGTACGAAGCGCATGATTTGGAATCGCGGCATCCGGGTCAAACCAAGAGCGCGCGGTTGCAGGCGTGGGTTCGGCGCGCCGATGAAACGATTTTGCGCGGCGCGCGCGGCATCGTGTCGCTCACCGAAACGTTTCGTCAGGAAATCATCGCCAACGATTGGCAGCCCGCCGAACGCGTCTTTGTGATTCCCGATGCGTATGACGACGCGGTGTATTTTCCGCGCGACCAAATCTCGGCGCGCCGCGCCTTGCATTTGCAAGTTGACGCGCCCCTTGTGGCGTATGCGGGTTTGACGTTCAAGTATCGCGGCTTGGACGTTTTGCTGCGCGCGTTTCAAGCGTGGAATGAAACGCGCGCGCAGTTATTGCTCATTGGCGGACGCGCGTTTGAAATACAGGAATTGCAAACGCTGGCGCGCGCTTTGAAATTGGGCGACTGCGTGCAATGGATCGGTCGTCAACCGCCCGATGTTATTGCCGCGTATCTCGCGGCGGCGGACGCGTTGGTCATTCCCGATACCGTAACGGACGCCACCGCATCGCCGTTGAAAATGTTTGAATATATGGCGATGCGGCGGCCGATTGTGTGCGTGGACCGCGCGGCGCTGCGCGAAATTTTGGACGACGCGGCGCTATATTTTCCGCGCGGCAATGTCGAGGACTTGGCGGCGCAACTCGCGCGCGCGGTTCAACCCGCCGCGCAAAGTTTGGGCGTTCGCGCGCGCGAACGCGTCCAAGAATTTACATACGCCAAGCGCGCCGAAAAAATCGCGCGCGCGGCAGAGAGCGTATTGAACGCATGAATTATGTGACGCTTGGAAAGTTTCGCCTCGAACGCGGGCTGGCGTTGGCGCTCATATTGTTTGCGGCGTCCTTGCCGTTTGTGACGCCGCGCGTCGCCGCGTCCGATGAAATCGAATACTTTTCGTACTTGCCGAGTATTTTGCTGGACGGCGATTTGAATTTTCGCAATCAGTACGAATATTTTTGCAAGCTCAATCCAACCGATTGCGTGAAATCGCGTTTTCAAGAAACTTTTTTGGATTTAAAAACGCCGACAGGTTTGCAAATCAATTTTGGGCCAATGGGCACGGCGGTGTTGTGGCTGCCCTTTTATTTGCTCGCGCATGGTTTTGCGTTGGCGGCGCAAAATCTGAATCCCGCGTTTGTGGCGAACGGCGTTTCGCAGCCGTATATTTTTGCGGTCAGCGTCGGCTCGGTCTTTTGGGGTTGGCTGGGCATCTATCTGGCGTATCGCATCGCGCGCAATTATTTTGACGAGGCGCTGGCGTTGGGTTCGGCGCTGACGATTCTGTTTGCGACCAACGCGGTGTACTATATGTACGTCGCGCCCGCGTTCAGTCACGCCGCTTCGCTCTTTGCGTCGGCGCTGTTTGTGTATGTGTGGTGGCGGACGCGCGCAACGCGCGCGCGCGGCAAGCTTGGGCATTGGTTCGCGCTCGGCGCGAGCGGCGGTTTAATGACAATGGTGCGCGAACAAGAGGGCGTCTTGTTTGTCATTCCATTGGTCGAAGGCGTCGCTCTGGCGTATCACGTGTGGCGCCGCGAAAAAACGCGCGCCGATTTGACGCGCTGGCTGATGGGCGCGGCGACGATGGCGGCTGGCGCATTTCTGACGTTCCTCCCGCAGTTGATGGTCTATCGCGTCTTGAACGGAAATTTTTTGCCCGCGCGCAACGTGACGGATAAATTTACGTGGAACGGCAATCACATTCTCGATATTTTGTTTTCCAATTTTCATGGTTTGTTCACCTGGACGCCGATTATTCTGTTTGCCGTAATCGGATTATTTTTATTGTGGCGCAAAGATAAATTATTAGCGGCGGCGTTTCTCGCCGCGCTCGCGGCGGAAATTTATTTACTCGGTTCGTTCTCGACATGGTTCGGCGGCGCGGCGTTCGGGATGCGGCGTTTTATCAATTGCACCGTTTTGTTTGTCGTCGGCTTGGCGGCGTTCGCGGACGCTCTGCAAACGCGCGTGCCGCGTCCAATCTTGGCGGGCGCGGGAATTTTTTTGATAGTGTGGAATCTGTTTTTTATCATTCAATTTGTGACCGGCATGGTTCCGCGCCAGCAGCCGGTGGACATGTTGGAAATGGCGCGCAATCAGTTGTTTGGCGTGCCGCCGCGGCTGTTGGAAATCGCGCAAAGGTTTCTGACCAATCGCGGGTCGTTTTATAAACAATGAATCCGGAAAAAAATGTTTGACCCGACCGTGCTGCCGTTGCTCTGTTGTCCGTCCGACGGCGCGCCATTGAATTTACAAAATGACGCGTTGACGTGTACGCAATGCGCGACCGTGTACCCCGTCCGCGACGGTTACGCGGAATTATTGCCGCGCGCGGAATATGAACACACGACGTTGTACGCGGAAGCGGAGGGCGCGCAGATTCTCGATTATCGCGATTTCGGACGCCCGTTGTTGTCCGCCCAAGTAAAAAATAATTTGCTGAACGATTTTTTGCAATTTGAAGCCAGCGATACGGTTTTGGATTTGGGCTGCGGCAACGGAAAATTTGCGTATTGGAACAAGGACAAGGTGCAAACGACGCTCGCCGCCGACCTCGCGCCATGGTTCGCCGACCGCGCGCGGCGCGAGGTGAATTTATTGCGCGCGGATTTGCGCGCGCTGCCCGTGCGCGCCGCGACGCTCGACAAGGTATTTTCGATTGACGTGCTGGAACATTTGACGCGCCAAGATATTGCGCGCGTGCTGCAAGAAACGCGCCGCGTCTTGAAACCGCGCGGCAAATTTTTTGTCTTTTCCAATACGCGCGAAAAACAGACGCTTGCGCCGTTCATGAAACCGCAACAAGTCGTGACGCGTTGGTTGACGCGGCGCGGCGCGGTGGATTTTACGCGCGACGATTGGCGCAAGTCCGACCATGTTAAAGCGCTCGAGACGTATGCGGAACTGCGCGCGGCATTTGAAGAAAACGGGTTCGCGGTGAAACGCGTCGCGTTTTGGAACGGTCTCTTTCAGGGGTGGATTGAAAACGTGTTTATGAAGGTGGGCGAAAATTATTTGAGCGGCCAGGCGCGCGGCAAAAATAAATTAGAGCGCCAAGTCAACGCGCGCTCGGATGTGCGCGCGACGCTGCAAACGACGCGCGGCCGCCGCTTGCTGCTACCGCTCGAAATCGCTTCCAAAATAATGCAGTTGGATTTAATTCTGTTCGGGGGTTTGCGCGCGGGTCCCTATTTTTTGCTGGTAGAGAAAAACGCGTGATTACGGCTTTTCCAAACCGTGCGCGAGCAAAAACGCTTCGTCGTCCAAAAGCGCGGGCGTTGCCCGGTCGGCGACGACGCGGCCCTGATCCATCACGAGCGTACGCGGCAAGAGTTCGGCGACCATGCGTAAATCGTGCGTGGCAATCAACATGGTCTGCGGCAGCTCGCGCAAGAGTTTGATTACATCGCGGCGCGCGCGCGGGTCGAGGCCCGCCGTCGGTTCATCCAAGACCAAAATTTCAGGTTCCATCGAAAGCGTCGTCGCAATCGCGATGCGCTTTTTTTGGCCCACGCTCAAATGATGCGAAACGCGCGCGGCGTAATCTTGCATGTGTACCGCCGCCAACGCGGCGGCGACGCGCGCGCGAACCTCTTTTTCGGGCAAGCCCTGATAAAGCGGTCCAAACGCTACGTCGTCAAATACCGTCGGCGAAAATAATTGGTCGTCGGGGTCTTGAAACACCAAGCCGACGGCGGCGCGAATTTTGGGCAGATTGGCGTTTGCGCCGACCTCCATGCCCGCCACGCGCACTTGGCCCTCGCCGCGCAAAATGCCGTTGAGATGCAAAATCAATGTGGACTTGCCCGCGCCGTTCGGTCCGACCAGCGCCACTTTTTCGCCGGGCGCAATTGTAAAACTCACGTCGTCGAGCGCGCGCGTGCCGTCGGGATATTTGAAAACAAGGTTGTGAACTTGGATGGTGTGATGCACAAAAATTTTCCTCGTTATACAATCAACGCGCCGACCAGCCAAATCAAAATATAAATAATCAAGCCCGCGCCGAGAACGAGCCAATGCCAAGTTTGCAGCGCGGGTAACGGCAGCGTGCGCGTTTCGCCGTCATAGCCGCGCGCCGCCATCGCGGCATAGATGCGGTCGCCGCGCTCGAACGAACGCACGAGCAAACTCCCCGCCATGCCGCCGGTCACGCGCGCGCGCCAAGCGAGCGTTCCCCCCGTTTTGTATGGCGCGTCCCGACGCGCGCCGCTGCGCGCTGCGCGGGCGCGCAGCAAACGCAGCGCTTCGTCCGCCAGCACAAAAATATAACGCCACATCAAACCGAAAATTGCGACGAGTAATTTTGGAATACGCAGCGCGCGCATTGCCGCGAGCAATTGTGGAAAACTGGTTGTGGACGCGAGGACGATTGCCATTTGCACCGAGACCCATGATTTGAACGCGATGCTTGCGACGCGTTCCACGCCCTCGACGCTGATGGTGAACGTCCACGCGCCGAGCGTAAAGGTTGCGAGCGGCGTACCCTGAACTGTAAAAATCAATGGCAGCGCGGCGAGCATAAAAGGCAGCGCCAAAAACGCGCGCTTGAGAAAATAGGCGATGCCCATCTCGGTGAGCAACTCGATTGACAAGATGAGCGCGAGCAGCAGAATGTACGAGGGCCACGCGCCAAAGGGCAGCAGCGACGCGGTGAGAATGAACGCCACAGCCAACACGAGTTTGACGCGCGGGTCCAATTGATGAATCGGACTGCGGCCCGCATGATACGGGTCGAGAAAATGAATGTGCATGGCGTCAGCGCGCTAGGATTTATTGTCTGGCAAGACCTTTCGGGTTTTCGAAAACCCGAAAGGTCTCGTACTCTACAATTTTATCTTGTTCAAGAACTAGTTGAGGGTGCGCGACGCCGCTTGCGGCGCGCGGTCTTTGCGGCGCGCGTAGGCAATGCCAAAGGCGGCGCCAAAGACGAGCAAGACGCCGACGATGCCCGCGAGAATCGTCGCGAGTTCTTTATTGGCAATGCCGGGCAGAGCGTAATCGGGAATGATTTGATACGGCGCGCTCTGCGCGATGTGGAGAAAACCTTGCTGCTCTGCCACCCATTCCAAACCGTCGGGAAAGGACGATGCCAACGGCGACGCCAGCGCAATCGCCAGCGCCACAACCAAACCGGCAATCCACACGCTCGCGCCCGCCGGTTTCGCTTCGCCCACATTCAACAAATCGGGACGCACAAAATAGAGGAACGCGAGCGCGCCGACGGTAATCAAACCTTCGCCAAGGCCAATGAGGATATGGATGCCGCCCATCGCGGGAACGGCAATGTTCGCGGGCGACGTTCCCGAAAGCGCGAGTTCCAACGCCGTAACGAGCGCGGCGATAATGACGCTGAGCCACGCGCTCAAAAAACCGCCGACAAAAATGCCCCACGGTTTGCCGCCCGCCAGGGCGCGCACGGAACGATACACAAAATGCGTGACGATGACGCCGACGATCCCCATGTTAAAGATATTGGCGCCCATCGCCAGCAGACCGCCGTCTTGAAAAATCAAGCCTTGAATTCCCAACACGCATGTCATGATAATGATGGCGGCCCAGGGCCCCATCAAAATCGTCGCCAGCGCCGCGCCGAGCAAATGGCCCGACGTGCCGCCCGCGACCGGGAAATTGAGCATCTGGCCTGCGAAAATCGCGGCGGCGAGAACGCCCATCATCGGGACTTGGCGTTCGCCTAAATCCGCGCTGACGCGGTGCAGCGCAATGGCTACGATAACAATCGTGACAATCCACAATGTGACGGCGACAAACACGGACAAGAAACCATCGGGAATGTGCATCGCGGGAGGCGCGAGCGGCGCAGATAACATTTCAAATCTCTCCTCTGAAAATGTATGACAAATTTCAAATTTGTCGTACCGCTGCCCATTTGTATTCCTTTGCGGGTGCGACGCAAGGCGGCGAATGGACAACTCTCTCTTGAAAATTGGACACAGATGCCGCAGATTGCGCGGATACATCAAACAGCTGCGGCATCGGCGGCTCAAGAATTTTTATTTGGCGGAAGCGAGTCGTTGGCTCAACGAGAGCTCTTGGAAAAATGGCGGATGGCAAGTTTTTTAACGCGCGGCGCGTTTCGCCGTTTTTGCCGCGCGCGTTTGGCATTTTTTGCAGACGCCGAAAATGGCGAAATGATCCAAATCGGCTTGAAAGCCGAAATCGCGCTCTAGTTTTTTACCGAGCGTCGCCAACGCGGCATGGTCAATTTGCAAGACGTGATGGCAATGGCGACAAATTAAATGATGATGATGCGGGTCTTGATGCAGCTCGTATTCGATATGTCCGTGTCCCAAATCGGTTTGATGAACGAGTCCGAGCCGGGTTAAAAAGGCGAGATTGCGATATACGGCTGATTTGTTGAGATAGGGATAACGGACGCGCACGCGCGCAATGATTTCTTCGGCGGTCAGATGCCGCGCGCTTTCCGCCAGCGCCGCGAGGACGCTTTCGCGCTGCGGCGTCCAACGATGTCCCGCTTCTCTCAAAGACGCGACCAACTCTGGGTGACGCGACATATTGCGCTTACTCCTTATTGCAATCAGTTGCAATAAATACTATATCCTATTTGCGACGCGCGTCAAATGCGCTGGGTGGGGGTGTAGT
>JAJVIA010000113.1:0-23225 GCA_022072245.1 Anaerolineae bacterium | reverse complement strand
TGAACGCTGCTTGTCGAACGCGATAGAGGCGCGCCGCATCACAATTCGGCGGTAATGACTTGGGCTTCGGCGGCAGAGATGCGCCCCGTATCGCGCGCAAAACCCATTATGTTGACGCGCGTCAGCAGCGCAATGGAAATCAGCAGCCCGGCGGCTTCTAAACCGAAAATGGCGGCGTAGGTCAACGGATACGATTGCGTCAACGCGTGCAAGCCATCGCGCAGCGCGCCGCCCGTAAAAATGCCTATGCCGCGCGCCAGCAAAATCGTGACGGTCCACAAACCGAGATAGGCGCCCGCCGCTTTATCCAAAGTCATCACGACGAGCAGTTGAAACGCGCTGAACGTGTACAAACCAAAACCGATGCCAAAGACGAGCAGCGCGGGATTCACCATCCAGCGGATTTGGGTGAACGCCGTCAGCGCGAGCCAGAACATTCCCGCGCCCATAATCGCCAAACCCGTTTTCGCAATCGGCGTTTGTTGTTCCGCTTTACGTTTGCGCCACACAATCACCGCGAGAATGAGAACGATGGCGGTGGCGCCTTGCCAGGTACTGGAATAGCGCGTCGTTTGCGCGAGCGTCGCGTCCAACACTTCGGCGCCGAACGGTTCGAGAATCGCGTCTTGCATCCACGCCGCAAATGTAGTGACGGCGAGAAAGAGCGCGAACGCGCGGGCGCGCGGATCCTGCCAAATCTGCGCGAGCGTAGCATGAAAGGCATGATATTGCGCGCGCGCTTTGGCTTGGGTGTGTTCCGCCGCCTTTTGCATCACCGCGTGTTTTTCGACGCCGACAATAGCAAAGAACCAGAAAAAGCCGCCGATGCCCGCCGTCAGCGCAATCAATTCCCAAAAACCCGCTAACGTGTAATCGTGCAAAATTACGCTGAACGAAATCGCCACAATCGGGAAAAGCAAAATCAGCGCGGTTTCCAAGACCGATAGCGCCAAACCTTGACGCGCTTTGGGCATGGCATCGCGCGCGAGCGCCATAAAGGGGCTGCCCGAAAGCAGCGTCCCGGTGCCATACAGCACAAAGGAAACGAATGCGAGAACCCAGCCGAGAGGGTTATTGGGACTTGCCGTGAACTCTGTCACGCTCAAGCCCAGTAGCGGAAAGGAAGCCACCATCAAGCCGCGGCCGAGCCAAATATACGAGGTGCGCCACATGCCCAGAAACGGCGTTGTGTCGGAGCGAAAGCCCGCGTACAAACTCAACGGCGAGAGCAGATAGCGCAGCGCAATCAGCAAACCGACGGGCAGCGCGGGCATCCCAAAATTTACAATCATGATGCGGTTCCAAATCGAAGTGACGAGAATGTCGCCCATCGCCGAACCGATTTGAAAAGTGCATAAACGCAATAACAAACGCCAACTGAAACGCGGTTCAATAGTTTCGTTCATTTCACCCAACTCGGATTATTTATTTACGCGCCCGGGCATTGCATTATTTCGACGCAACGTGCATTTGAATTTTGCGCGCGGGGTCCGTATATTTTTCGAGCGCCATGAACGCGAAATTGACCGCGAAAGCTAACGCGGCAACCGCGATGGCGCCCGCCCAGATTTTATCATAACGCCCGGTTTGGGCAATGCCGTCAAACAATAAGCGACCCAAACCGCCCGCGTTGAATTTCGCGCCAATGGCGGCAATGCCAATTGCGACGACGGCGGCAATGCGTACGCCCGCCAACATCACGGGCAAGCCCAAAGGCAATTGCACGCGTCGCCATCTTTGCCAACCGTTCATGCCCATCCCGCGCGCCGCTTCGAGAACGGCGGGGTCAATGCCGTTCAACGCGGCGACATTGTTGCGAACCAAAATCACTTGGACGTACAAAATCAAGGCAATAATGACCGACCACTCATTCAAGCCCGTGAATGGAATCAACAAAATAATCAGCGCGATGCTGGGAATCGTGTACAAGAGCGTAAAGATGCCCAATACGAACGCGGTGAGGCGCGCGCTTTGCAAAATCAATACGCTCAACGGCAGCGCAATAGCAATGGCGCAGAGCAGGGCGACGCCGACCACAAATAGATGTTGCAGCAATAATTCAAAAACCAGCGCGGGATGATTAAAAATATAATCCATACATAATCCTTGCGCGGAGGGGAGGAAATTTTTAATTTGCCCGCCTTGCGCCAAGGACGTTATATAACGCAAGCGTCAAGACGGCGCATGTTTAGAGAGGGCGCGAATTTGGTCGAACCGAATGATGCCGACGGGCGTTTGGTCTTGGACGACCGTTAGCGTTGTTGCGCCGCTCGCTAGAAATTTGGATAACGCGACGCGCAAATTGTCGTCCGCCGAAAGCGTGAGCGCGTTGTCCAGCTCGACCGCGTGCGTGAAGGGCTGCATCACCTCCGCGACGCGCACGAGCGCCAACTGCCGCATCGTATCGTCCGCGCCAATGAGCGCGCGCACAAACTCGTTCGCGGGCTGCGTCAAAAGCGCGTGCGGCGTATCGTATTGTACGACCTCGCCCGCGCGCAGTACGACAATTTTATCCGCGAGCCGCAGCGCTTCTTCCACGTCGTGCGTGACAAATAAAATAGTTTTGGAAATCGCGTTTTTCAAACGCAGCATTTCGTCTTGCAGACTCGCGCGCGTGATGGCGTCAATCGCGCCGAACGGTTCGTCCATCAATAACAGCTGCGGGTCCGCCGCCAGCGCGCGGGCTAAACCGACGCGCTGTTGCTGTCCCCCGGACAATTGCGCGGGATAGCGCGCGCGATATTGTTCCGGGTCCAGCTTGACGAGTTCGAGCAATTCGTCGGTGCGCGCCGCGATGCGCGCTTTGGTCCAACCGAGCAGTTCCGGCACGACCGCGATATTTTGCGCGACGGTTAAATGGGGAAACAAACCCACTTGTTGAATGACGTAACCGATTTGGCGGCGCAGCGCGGTCGCGTCCATTGCGTGGATATTTTTGCCGTCCAGAAAAATTTCGCCCGCGCTCGGTTCGAGCAGGCGATTGACCATTTTGAGCAGCGTCGTTTTGCCGCAGCCGGACGGACCCAATAACACAACAAAACTTGCCGCCGCGACCTCAAACGTACAGTCGTGGACTGCCGCATGGGATGCGGACGGAAAAGTTTTCGAGACGTGTTGAAAAGCGAGTCGAGACACAAGGGGCTGTAACCAGTTAGCAATTATCGGGCGGATGCTTGGCTGCGCCATGGCGCAAGTCCGACGGCTGACAATTGTCTATTTGATTAGCCCATTCTGCCGTAAAAATTCTCGCGCGACGTCGGCGGGTTCGCGTTTATTGCCATCCACTTCGTAATTCAATTTTTGCATCGTCGCGTCGGTGAGCAGCGGCGCGAGTTTGTTTAGCAGCTCGGCGATTTTGGGATAGGCGTCGAGCGTCTGTTGGCGCACAACCGGCGCAATTTGGTACGGCGGAAACAAATGTTTGTCGTCTTGCAAGACCAATAAATCATACGCCGCCAACTGGCCGTCCGTGCCGAACGCGACGACCACATCGGCTTGGCCGCTCACCAAACCTTCGTACCGCAAGCCGGGGTCCACCGCAATATACCGTTTGAGTTTGAAATCGCCGTATGCTTTTTGAATGCCGGGCAGACCGTCTTCGCGTTGTTCAAATTCCGGCGGGCCAATCATGGTCAATTCGCTTGCTTTGGCTGCCATGTCCGAAAACGTCCGAATGCCCAACCGCGCGGCGACATCTTTTTTCATCGCCAGCGCTTGCGTATTGTTCATGGGCGCGGGCGTGAGCCAGACGAGATTGAATTGTTTTTTGTACGCGTCGCGCACGGCGTCGTACACCTGCGTCGCGTCGGCGCTGCTCGGCAATTTCAAGACGGTGAGCAGACCGGTACCCGTGTATTCGGGATACAAATCAAGCTGGGCGCTCACCAGGGCTTCTTGCAAGATGGGCGTCGCGCCGAGATTCAATTTGCGTTCGACGGGAATCCCATTGGCTTCGAGCAGCAGCGCGTACATGTTGCCGACAATAAATTCTTCGGTGAAATCTTTCGAGCCGACGCGCACCGCTTTAGCCGGTTCGCCGCAAGCCGAAAGGAGAAACGTTCCGAACGCGCTTGCCATCACCAAGCCAAACGCGAAAAACCAACGCGTGAATTTCATTATTCCTCCTGCAATGCGATATGGGTAAAAAAAAAAGGGCGGCGCTTAATGCGGCGCGCGCGTCAAGCGTTCCAATGCGCCCAAAATAATTTCGGCGCTCAAAGCCAACAGCGCGACGGAAATCGCGCCGACCAATAAAATGGAATTGTCATACAGCGCAAAGCCGCGCGTGATATAAATGCCCAATCCGCCGGCGCCGATAAACGCGGCGAGCGTGGCGCTGGCAATCACTTCGACGGTTGCGATACGGATGCCCGCCAAAATGACGGGCAGCGCGAGCGGAAACTCGACGCGCCATAACATTTGCCGACTGTTCATGCCCATCCCGCGCGCCGCCTCTTGAATGGCGGGCGCAATGCCGCGAAACGCGGCGTCGGTATTGATGAGAATCGGCGGCAGCGCGAGCAGCGTCAACGCCAGCGCGGCGGCTGTGAACGACAAACCGAAATAGGGAAGCGCTAAAAATAAAATCGCCAAACTCGGAATGACGCGCAAGCCGTTTGCGGCGTTGATGGCGCTCAAGGACGCCGCGCGCGAACGCGCGGTCAACGCGCCTAACGGCACGCAGACGCCGATGCCGATGGTTAACGCGACCGCCACGAGCAGCAAATGCTGTTCTAACGCGCCAAGCCATTCGTCGGTGTGCGCGAGCGCGTACTGAAACGCGTCAAGCAAAATCATGGTTCGAGCGCCAAATGTGGCGGCTGACACTGCGCGATGGGGCGATAGGGTGAAGCGCAAGGATTGTACTTGGTTTCAAGCGAATTGCCAAAGTTTTCCGCCGCAGACGTATTTTATCGCAAAAATCCGGCGGGTCTTGAAAGCGCGCGGATTTTCGCGATACGGGAACGCGTCAAAAATTGCCGCTTGACAAATAAAAACTGCGCGCTATAATTTAGCCGTGACTAAATTTAGTGGCAGCTAAACTTTTGCTGACCACGTTTGTTGTCGGCGGCTGATTTAGCCGCGACTAAATCCCAGCTTAGAGGGCCTGCATGACCAGCGCGTCCATCGAAAATTATCTCAAGGCGATTTACCAACTTCAGGAAAACAGCGAGACGGTCACGACGACGGCGCTCGCGCAGTATCTGGCTGTCGCGCCCGCGTCCGCGACCAACATGATTAAAAAACTCGCGCGCCTCCAACTGGTGCGTCACGCGCCCTATCACGGCGTCGAGCTCACCCGCGTCGGCGAAAAAATGGCGCTCGAAGTGCTGCGGCATCACCGGCTCATCGAGCTCTTTCTCGCCCAGGCGTTGGGCGTGCCGTGGGAAGCCGTCCATGCCGAAGCGGAAAAAATCGAGCATGTCATTTCCGAAGACTTGGAAGACCGCATCGCGGCGTTTCTCGGCGATCCGCGCCGCGACCCGCACGGCGATCCCATTCCGACCAAAGCCGGCGCCGTCGAACGGACGCCTTATCAAACGCTAGCTCAAATCGGCGCGGGACGTTCGGCGGTGATTCAGCGCGTCAGCGACCGCAACCCCGAACGCTTGAAACATTTTGCCAAGCTGGGTTTGGTATTGGGCGCGCGCGTGCAAATTCTGCCGCACGCCGCGTCGGATGGTTCGCTGCGCGTGCGCGTCAATGCCGGACGCGTACATGTTTTGGACGAAACCTTGACGCGCAGTATTTGGGCGCGTCCGCTTGCAGCCGCCAAGCGGGAAAAATCAAAAAATTCAAAAAAATCAAAAAAATAAAATTGCGGCGACGCTTTCAACTTGCAAGATTTTGTGGATTTGAAAGACCGTCGCACGTTTCAAGATTATGGCAAACTCTGTAGAGCAAAAAGTTACGTCGCACGCGCACGATTCGGCGACCGTCGTCGAGGCGCAGCGCGTCTTGCAGGGCCAGAGCGATAAAAAATGGTTCGCGCGGCTCTTGCCCTTTATCGGGCCCGCGTTTATCGCGAGCATTGCGTATGTGGACCCCGGCAATTTTGCGACCAATATCGCGGCGGGCGCGCAATTCGGTTATCTTTTGTTGTGGGTGATCTTTGCGAGCAATTTGATGGCGATGTTGATTCAATCGCTTTCGGCGAAATTGGGCATCGCCACCGGAAAAAATTTGGCGGAAATCTGTCGGCAGGAATTTCCGCGCCCCGTCGTTCTGGGCATGTGGGTCTTGATGGAAGTGATGGTGATCGCTACGGATGTCGCGGAATTTCTCGGCGCGGCGGTCGGCATGAATTTGTTATTTCACATTCCCTTGTTTCCCGCGGCGTTAATCACGGCGGCGGCGACGTTTGTCATTCTAAGTTTGGAGCGGCGCGGTTTTCGCCATCTCGAAGCGGTCATTACCGTTTTCGTCGGCGTCATTGCGCTCTGTTACGTCATCGAGATTTTTTTGGTCAATCCCAATTGGGCGCAAGTGGCGTATCATTCGGTCGTGCCGCATTTCGACGGCGCCGAGAGCGTTTTGTTGGCGGCGGGTATTTTGGGCGCGACGGTTATGCCGCACGTAATTTTTTTGCACTCGGCTCTGACGCAGGGCCGCATTGTCACGCGCGAGCCGCAGCAAATGAAACGCCTCTATCGTTTTGAATTGGTGGATGTGGTCGCGGCGATGGGGACGGCGGGTTTGGTCAACGCGGCAATGTTGATTATGGCTGCCGCGACATTTTATCAAGCGGGTCTTTCGCAAATCGCCTCGCTCGAAGAAGCGTATCAAACTTTGACGCCGTTGTTGGGCGCCGCCGCGAGCGTCGTGTTTGCGATTTCGTTATTGGCGTCGGGCTTGTCGTCGTCCACCGTCGGCACGATGGCGGGGCAGGTCATCATGCAGGGTTTTTTGCATCGGAAAATTTCGGTGTGGCTGCGCCGTTTATTGACCATCATCCCCACGTTGATTATCATCGCGTTGGGTTTCGACCCGACGCAAACGCTTATCATCAGCCAAGTCGTGTTGAGTTTCGCGCTGCCGTTCGCGGTGATTCCGCTGGTCATGTTCACGCGGCGGCGTAATTTGATGGGCGTGTTGACCAATCATCGTCTCACGACGCTTACAGCGTGTGTGGTTGCCGCGCTTATTATCGCGCTCAACATGTTTCTGCTGTATCAAACCTTTTTCGGAGTCTAAGCGCCATGTTCAAACATTTTCTCGTGCCGCTCGACGGTTCCCAGCTGGCTGAAACGATTTTGCCGGTCACGCAAACTTTGGCGCAAATGTGTCGCGCGCGCGTGACGCTTTTGCATGTCGTCGAACCCGCCGCGCCCGCGACCATTCACGGCCAACCGCACTTGATGAACGCGGCGCAAGCGGAAACGTATTTGCAAGCGCGCGCCGCCCAATTGACCGCGCAAGGCATTGCCGCCGCGTGGCATGTGGACACTGCCGCGCGCGGCGTCGCCAATGCGATTTTCGCGCACGGTTTGGAATTGCAAGCCGATTTGATTTTGCTGGCGGATCACGGCGCGAGCGGTTTAAAGAGCCGCATCGTCGGCAGTATTCCACAGCAAGTATTACAGCGCGGCGAAATTCCGGTGCTGCTCGTGCGTACGGCGTCGCTGCGCGACCATGTATTTGAATGTAAAAATATCTTGGTTCCGCTCGATTCGAGCGCGCTGTATGAAACGGCGTTGGATGCGGCGTGTGAACTGGCGCGTTTGAGCGACGCGACGGTGCATCCGATTGTGATTGTGCCGACGGTGGACGCGCTGTCGCCCGAACACGCGGCGACGAGCGTCATTTTGCCGTCGTCCACGCGCGCCGTATTGGATTTGGCGGAAACGGGCGCGCGGCAATATGTAGATGAAAAAATCGCGGCGCTGCACGCGCGCAATTTGCGCGCGGTGGGACACGTTGCGCGCGGCGATGTCGTGACAAAAATTTTGGAACGCGCGACCGCCGTTCACGCCGATTTGATTGTCATGGCGACGCACGGGCGCGCGGGGCTCGACGCGTTCTGGTCGGGCAGCATCGCGCCGCGAGTGGTGAATCGCGCGCCCATTCCGGTTTTGCTCTTGCGCGTCAAGAACGCCGAACCGACGCGATAGCACGCGGGATAAAAATAAATACGCGCGGCGAGATTCCGCGCGGCACGCGTCTGCGCGATGCGGCGACGTTGGTCGGCAATCTGCAATTTTACGATGCAACGGATTATTTTGCCGCCTGCTGCCGATTGAATTGCCACGCGAGCAGTAACGGCACGGGCGCGGCGAGACAGAGCAAAAACGTCACGCCCAAAACAAAGAGCGCAGGCAAAAAAGCGTCGTACAACGCGCCCGCGACGCCCAATAGCGCGGCGAGCAAAAATGCGCCCAACGCCGCCGCGCCGAGCGCGATGCTCCAGCTGTGCGCGCGCTGCATGGACGCGCGTTTGATGCCGTTCACAAAGCCGCTTTGTCCGTTCACGCGCACGGGAATCCATTTGCCGCCGTCGTCGCTGTAGCTTGTGACGTATGTCGGCAGCAGCAATAACGTCCAGCGCGGTTCCCCATACGCCGCGCGCAATTCAAATTTTTCGTGATGCTGCGCGTTGGCGGCGGTCTCACATTCGCGCGCGGCGCGGCGTTCCAATTGTGCGCGCGCAAATTGCCATGCCGCGTTCGGCGCGAGGTCGGGCGCTTGGACGATGGCGTTTCCCAACGTGTCGGGGGCAAACGCCAGCGCGCGCAAAGAATCGAATGGCGGTTCGCGCCAATCGGCTGCGCCGAGCGCAATCATCCAGCGCGCGTGCGCTTCGCTCGCGGGCGCGGGCAAATTTTCGTACGCGCGCGTCAATTCGCCGGCGCGCGGCTCCCACCGCACGCGCGTTTCATTCAAGCGCTGCGTGACCCAATTTGTTCCATCGAAACGCTCTTCGCTGCTCGCCACCAAATAATCGAAACCCATTTGCGAGGTCCATGTGCCGTACGCGCGCGCGTCCGCGAGATACATGGGTAAAAAAACGCGGACGAGATTTTTTTGCAGCGCGCGCAGATTCAGCGACGCGGGTTTGAAGGGAATCTCGCGCAGCCAGCGTTCCAGATTCGCGTTGAGCGTCGCGTCGGAAACGGAGAACGGAATCACGAGTTCGGGCGGCGCGTCCGCTTGCAGCGCGGGCATGGGTTCGAGCCGCGCGGCGAAACAATTCGGGCAGTTGGGCGCGCCGGCTTGCGGCGGCACGAGAAATGCCGCGTGACAATTTTTACAGTGGGCGGGATGCATAGCGCCCCACGCGTCCGCGAGTTCGTTCGTCATGCTTGGTTATGCGTCTTGCGCGCGCGTCGCCCGATGCAGCAGCGCCGCCGCGAGCGCCGCGCCGACGACAAACAAGATCAAGCCCAATACAAACCAGCCGCCGGTCTGAAAACGCAGCGCGCCCAGCAGCGCCGCCGCGCTAGCCAATAAGATACCGGGCAGCGTGAGCGCGCCGACGGCGAGCCATACTTTGAGCCACGCCACCGGTTTTTCGCCCGCGACTTGGCCCGTTTGGCCGTTGATGGCGATTTGATGCGTTTTGCCCGCAAAGCGATATGTCGCCAAATACGCGGGCAGTAAAATGAAACGCCACGCTTCATCGTCGAACGCCGCGTTCATGGAAAAATTGCGAATGTGCCGCGAGTCAATTTGTTCGAGGCACGCCGCGCGCGCGATTTCGCGCATGTTGCCGCGCGCCGCGTCCCATGCTTCGTTCAAACCAATTTCGTAACTCTGCGCGCGCCAGCCCGCGAGAAAACCGGGGTCGTAGGTCACGAGCGCGTGCAGATGATACGGCGCGAGGCGTTTCAACAACGAGGCGTCAATGCGGCGCGTGCCGCTCTGCAATTCATCGTTAAAGGGCAAACTGATTTTGCCTTGCTCCCAATTCCATTCGAGGCGCGTGCGCGTCTTGAATTTCATTTCGCCCATGTCGAAATACTGTTCGCGTTTTTCGCGGCCCACTTGGGCGCGCCATGCGCTGTGTACGCGCGCGCTAAAAGTCCAAAACGGCAAATAGATGCCGGTGAATTGCGCGCCGCGCGCCGCGTGAACCAAATCCGACGGATAGAACCAGCCGCGCGCGAGCCACGCGCGCGCGAGCTGGACGCACGCCTCGCGTTCGATTTGAAACGGAATGAGGACGCGCGGCCGAAAAGCGTCCGGCGCGGCAGTGCGCGCGGCGACGCGATTGGAACCGCAGAACGGGCAGGTGGTGGCTAGCTCGGTCGGCGCGACGGAAACGGTGGCGCCGCAATTTTCGCAGCGCAAATCGCGGCGCGTGACGCCCCAGCCGCGCAATTGCTGCGGCGTCGCCGTTTGCGCGTGTTTGACCGCATCCAGCGTAAATTCAAATTCGGCGGCTTGGCGGCCCACGTTTTCGGATTGGAGGGTATAGATAGAACCGCAATTCGCGCAGGTGACGCTTGCCGCGCGCGGACTGTACGCGGTGGTCGCGCCGCAGTTGGGACATTTGAAATCGCGCGCGTCGGGGATTTGCTCGGCGGGCGGCGCGGGCGCATAGACGGTGATGCCCTCGAGTTTGGATTCGACGCGCACATAGTCCGGCGGAATGGGCGAAAGAGTTTCGGACATGCGCGCGCTATTATAACTCGTTTGCGGGCGCGCATCCGAATCTGCGCGCTGCAAAAAAAAACGGTTGAGCAGGAGCGCTCGCCGTTTGGGGCGGATGCTTGGCGCGGACGACGCGCGTTATTCGGCGCGCGTCGCTTCGACGACAGAACCCAACGCGTTCACCTTAAGAATCCACTGCGAACCGATTTGGTATTTGGCAAATTCTTGCGCGGTGGCAGGATTGTACGTATAGCGTTGGTTGCCCGAAACAAATTCGACGCGAAAATCTTCGGCGCGGTTGCCTTCGCGTTGTTGGTCTTGCAAGGTCAACGCGGGCCAGTACGGATTCAAATCTGCGCCGCGCGCCGCAACCGTATCCGTTACGGTCCATTGCAAACGCGTAAAAGTACAGTACGGAGCTTGGACGAGATATTGGCAATCTTGGACCGTTTTGCCAAATCCGTCGCCTTGGTCAATCACGTACGGCGTGCCGCAAATTTTTTTGGAATTGGGTTCCGCGACGTCGGAATAGCGGCGGTCTTTGAGTTCGCAGCCCAAAACGTTCGCGTCTGTCGGCAGTTGGTCTTGCCAGGTCGCATCGCGCACGGGCATTAATGCCATAATCGCAATCGTGCGCTGCCAATTTACATCGTTCACCGTCGCGCGCGTGTCCGATGTGCGAAAGACCAAGAGCATGACGCCTATGCACAATACCAACGCGACGGCGATGCCGCCGATGAGCCACGCGCGCGGAATGGACGGCGCGGGCGCGGCTGCGGGCGTGACTGCGGCGGTTTGGGTTTTGGGACGCGGCAAACGCGCGCCGCAGCTGGAACATTTCAGCGCGGTGGCGGGATTTTGCGTTCCGCACGCCGCGCATTGAATTGCGGCTTGCGGCGCCGCGTCGAACGCGCCGAGAATGCCGCCCGCCATGCGCGCTTGCGCGCCTTTCAGGTCGCCGCCGCACTGTTTGCAAACCGTCGCGTTGCCCGCGTTGCGCGTGCCGCAGTACGGACAGGCGACATCAGGACCCGCCGCGTCGGCGGCGGGATGATCCTTGACGAGTTCGGGTTGCGCGGGCAATTCAAATTGCGTTTGCGCGTGCATTGCCGCGCCGCACGACGCGCAATTTTTGCGCGAGCCGGGATTGCGCGTGCCGCAATTTTGGCACGTCCATTCGAGTTCGACGTAACCGAGTTCTTCTTGAGGCATTGTTACAATTCTACCGCCGCGCGCGCGGCGCGGATATTTTCCTCTGGCGTATCCATCGGAATTACGCAGCCCGCGGCGACAATCAAACCGATGCCGTCGGTTTGCGTCAGCGCGTCTTGAACCTGAGCGCGCACTGCTTCGGGCGTCGTTTGCAAAACGCCCCATTCGTCAATGCCGCCCGCGACCGCGCCGTCGAACAGACGCTTGCCCTCTTGCAGCGTGGGCGGCGTTTTGCGGTCGTGCCAATTCACGATTTGGACGGGATACTTGAAGAGGTGTTCGTAATAAATATTTTCGCCGTGAACGTGCAGCAGGACAAAATCCACATGCCCGCGCAGTTCGTTAATGAGCGTGAGATTGTATGCCTGACCAAAGGCGCGCGATTCTTCGGGCGTCAATACGTCGCGGCTCGCCACCTGCGTCGCCAAGAATAGACTATCCGCGCCCGCATACGTGGCGTTAAAGGCAAAGCGTTCCATCGTCGTGCCGAGCGCGTGGAGCGCGCGCTGCAATTCGCCGGGATGTTCGCGCAAATCTTGGATCAAGCGGTCGCCCGCGAGCGTGCGCGCGCACGATAGCGGCGAAAAGATGGTTTGCATAATCGGCACGTCTTTGCCGAGTTCTTGGCGGATGCGTTGAATGGCGTCGTATTCGCGTTTGAAAACGGGATGGTCGTCGGGAATCGGTTGGATGTCTTGCCAATCGCGCCAATCGTTAATGACGCGGCGCGTGTGCGCGCGCGTGCCTTCGCGATTGCCCGCGTCTTGCAAGCCGCCGCCGTACATTTCCGCGACGTAACTCGCGGCGGGCGTCACTTTGACAAAATCGAAATCGTACTGGCGTTGAAATTCGACGACGCGGCGCGCGAGTTTTTCGGAATCGAGATCATCGCCCGGAAAATGCCGCCACAGGGCGATGGGCGGGCGGTCCACTTTTTGTTTGCGAATGGCGGCGTAAAGGCGTTCACGTTTGTTCATGATTGTTATTGGTTATTGGTTATCGGCGACGATTTCGAGGGGCGCTGCGGTAATCGTTTCGCCGTTCAAAAAATAGCCGCGCGCTTCTGGCATGTCGGGATTCATTAGCGACAGAATGAGATAAATCGTTCCCGGATAACGCGGCGCTTGCAGCGCAGTATCCCACGCGTCGCGTAAATCGGTGGGCGAGGGATACGCGCGCGTGTCGGGATGCGAATGGTAAATGGCGAGAATGTCGTAACCGTTCGCGTCCATGTCCTGCATCGCGCGGATTTGTTCCGCGCCGTCCATCAAATAATTTTTGGCGCGCTGCGGCGCGATATTTTTGATGGGATAAATTTTTAACGCGCGGCCGTCCTTGCCGCCAAGCATACCGCATATTTCATGCGACGCCGCGCGGCGCATCTGCGCGTACAGTTCGTCAAGTTGCGAACACGTCAGAATCATTTGGCTTGGCTTGGCTTGTGCGCTCGTCGTAACGTGCGATACGGTTCAGCGTCGCGGTCGTTTTAATCGCAAAATTTGCATCGCGCACGAATGAATTTGTCGCTATGCTGGCGCGGCAGTCCTAGTCTTGAATGCCCGGCACCGGAAATTGAGTCGAAAATTCGCGCACTTGCGCGCGCACGCGTTGAATCGCCGCGTCGTCGCCAATTTGTTCAATCACGTCCGCAATCCAATCGCCGACCTGAATCATTTCTTCGACGCCCATGCCGCGCGAAGTCAGCGCGGGCGTGCCGAGACGGATGCCGCTGGTGATGGTCGCTTTGGCGGTGTCGAATGGAATCAAATTCTTGTTGGCGGTGATGCCCGCGTCGTGCAAACGGTTCGCCGCGTCTTTGCCGCTCACGCCGCGCACGCTCACGTCCACGAGCAAAAGATGATTGTCGGTGCCGCCGCTGATGACGCGCAAACCGCGCTCTTGCAAACGATTGCCCAACGCTTGCGCGTTGGCGACGATGCGCCGCGCATAGACGGCAAATTCGGGTTGCAGCGCTTCGTGAAACGCGACGGCTTTGCCCGCAATCACATGTTCGAGCGGCCCGCCTTGCGTGCCGGGGAAAATCGCCTTGTCAATGGCTTTGGCTTCGGCTTCTTGGCATAAAATCATGCCGCCGCGCGGCCCGCGCAGCGTTTTATGCGTCGTGGTCGTCACTACATCGGCAAAGGGCACGGGGTCGGGATGCACTTTGCCCGCAATCAGTCCGGCAATGTGCGCCATGTCCACCATCATTTTCGCGCCGACCGCGTCGCAAATCGCGCGGATGCGTTCAAAATCAAATTGGCGCGGATACGCCGTCGCGCCCGAGACAATCAATTTCGGTTTGTGTTCGCGCGCGAGTCGTTCCAATTCGGCATAATCAATTTGTTCCGTTTTTTGATTCACGCCATAACCGACAAATTTATACAATTGTCCGGTGATATTGACGGGCGCGCCGTGCGTGAGATGTCCGCCTTGCGCGAGCGACATGGCTAACACGGTGTCGCCCGGTTGAATCAGCGCCACGTATGCGGCGAAATTGGCTTGCGAACCGGAATGGGGTTGGACGTTCGCGTGGGCGGCGCCGAATAATTGTTTGGCGCGCGCAATCGCCAGCGCTTCTACATCGTCCACAAATTCACAGCCGTTGTAATAACGTTTGCCCGGATACCCTTCCGCGTATTTATTCGTCAAGACGCTGCCGACGGCTTGCAAAACCGCGCGACTCACGTAATTTTCGGACGCAATGAGTTCCAATCCTTCGCTCTGGCGTCGCTTTTCCAAATCAATAATCTTGGCGATTTCGGGGTCGGTTTCGGAAAGGATTTGATTGCCGAAACGAGTCAAGGGGTCTAATTCACGTAACATGGTTGCCTCCGCTCACGTCGTTGTGAGATTGTTGCGAACTATTTTGATACAAGAATTATATCATATCGAAATTATTTTTTCGTTTTACATTCAATATGGTACAATCGTACAAGTAGATAAACCCAAAGGCGGAAGGGAAAAATGATTCAAGGCGTTGAATTAAAAGCGCTCGTCACGCACACTGACGAACGCGGTTTTTTTCGAGAATTGCTGCGCGTGAACGACCCGATTTTTGCGGAAGGGTTCGGACAGTGGAGTCATACGCTGACGCATCAGGGCGCGGCAAAAGCGTGGCACATTCATCAAAAGCAAATTGATTGGTGGTACGTCGCCATCGGCGCAATCAAGGCGGCGTTGTACGATACGCGCGCGGATTCGCCGACGCACGGCCAATTGCAAGAAATTTTACTCGGCGAAAATTACCCCGCGCAGCTTTTGAAAATTCCCCCCGGCGTCGCGCATGGCTATCGCGTCTTGCAAGGGCCCATGCACCTTTTTTATATCACCTCTGGCATTTACAATCCCGCCGACGAGGGACGCATTCCCCACGACGACCCGACGATTGGGTACGATTGGACCAAGGGGCCCGAGATTAAATGAATCATATAGAATGTGTAATGCGCCCAGAGCTTGACGCATTGCGCGTTTTACATTCGCCATTGGGGATTGATGGATAAAGCCATCCAACTCGGACACCCTTCGTATGTCTGGCGCTTTGGCCAAGACCGGCGGCTGAATATGATTCGCGCGTATCTGCCGCTAGAGCACGCGCGCGTGTTGGATATTGGCTGCGGCATCGGGACGTATGTCGAAAAATTTCGCGCGTTGGGCGCGCGGGCGTTTGGCGTGGACGTGGATTTGGAACGCGTGACGCGGGGGCGGCGCGAAAAAAATTTGGATACGCTCGCGTTGAGCGCGTCCGAAGGGCTGCCGTTCGCGCGCGACGCGTTCGACGGCGTGTTGCTGCACGAAGTGATTGAGCATGTGACGGACGACCGCGCAACGATTGCCGAAGCGCATCGCGTGACAAAGCGCGGCGGCGTGGTGATTGTGTTTGCGCCAAACCGTTTGTATCCGTTTGAAACGCACGGCGCGTATTTCGGCAAGCGTTATGTGTTTGGCAACATTCCTTTTATCGGGTACCTGCCTGACGGGCTGCGGCATAAATTCGCGCCGCATGTGCGCGCGTATCGCAACGCCGACATGCGTAAATTATTCGAGGGTCTCGACGGCGCAATCATCGCGCACACGCAGGTCTATCCGGGTTACGACAAAATCGCCGCGCGCCGCCAAGAATTCGCGGGCGTCTTGCGCAACGTAACCTACGCGCTGGAAAATACGCCGCTGCGAAATTTTGGCTTGTCGCATTTTGTGGTGTGGAGAAAAAAATAACCTGCGCTAAGTCGGAGCGCAGGTTTGTTTTACTGGGGTACAAGGATTTGAACCTCAATCAACTGATCCAGAGTCAGTCGTGCTGCCGATTGCACCATACCCCACCGACAGCGGAAATTCTAGCATCACTCTCCCAATCACGCAAATCATTTTCGCGTTTTGGGTAAAGTTTATTTCAAATTGCCCAGCGCGCGCTGCAATTCGTCCAACGTGAACGGTTTGGCCAACACCCCGTTCACCATTCCCATCTGTTCCGTGTCCAACGTCAAACCCCAGCCCGTGACCAACACTACCGGCTTGGCGGGAAAGCGCGCTCTGGATTGCTTTACCAAATCCCAGCCCGAGCCATCCGGCATCGTCAAATCGGTCATGAGCAAGTCATAGCTTCCCGCGTCGAGCTGTGCCAGCGCTTTGGCGCGTGTTTGTGCCGTTGTCACTTGATTTCCCAGCGCCGTCAAAAGACTCTTGGCAGCCGCCAAGATATTCGGGTCGTCATCCACAAACAAAATGCGCGCGGTCTGCTGCGCTGTCGCGACAGGTGATATGCTCATTTGCTCCTTACTCGCAAGTTCGATCGCAGTCCTGCGAAGCGTTAATGGGGTGGCGCGCGGAGGGCGCTTTATTTAATCACAAGTGAGAGAGAACCCCAAATGACTCGTCCGTTAGTATAAACGTCCCACCTGTTTGGCAACAATAGGGCATCGGTACTCAAAGCGCGCGCCTCTATGCGCCGTATGTTTTTACGCGCCGTCGCGCGCGACGGTGAATTTTTTGCCGCGAATTTCGTTTCCCTGTTTCATCATATATAATCCAAGCATGTCACCCGATTCTATTCTTTGCTCAACCTATTCCATTCTTGGCTATGACCCGCATCTGCAAGAATGGGGCGTTGCGGTCCAGTCCAAAGCATTTGCCGTCGGCGCCATCGTGCCGTGGGCGCAAGCCGGCGTCGGCGCGATTGCGACGCAAGCTTGGACCAATAAATCTTTTGGCCCGCGCGGAATGAGCTTGTTGAAACGCGGTTATGACCCGCGCCAAGTCATTGAACAGCTCATCGGCAAGGACAAGCTTGGCGCCGCGCGGCAGCTCGCCGTAATGGATAGGCAGGGCCGCGCCGCCAATTACACCGGCAACCAGTGTCTGGCGTGGGCAGGCGGCATTGCGGAACCATACGTTTGTGCGCAAGGCAATATCCTTGCGGGCGAGCGCGTCGTCAAGCAGATGCTCGCCGCGTTTCGCAAAACGCAAGGCAAGCTGGCTGCGCGTTTGCTGGCGGCATTGGACGCGGCGCAGCGCGCGGGCGGCGATACGCGCGGGCAACAGAGCGCCGCGCTGCGCGTCGTGCGCGAAAAAAGCGATTTGGACGGCATCGGCGACGTGTATATAGATTTGCGCGTGGACGACCATGCCGCGCCGTTGACGGAATTGCGGCGTTTGTATGAAATCTGGGAACGCGAATTGTATCCCTTTGTCGAGGGCAATCGCGTCGTCGCGCTGCGCCGCGAAAAGAAATATGCGCGCGCGCAAAAATTGCACCGCGATTTTTCCGCCAACGCGGAACGGCTCGCGCGTAAATATCCGCGCGACGCGCAGCTGTTGAATGGATTGGCGTGGCAGCTCGCGCAAAGCGGTTTGGGTTTGGATGCGGCGTACAAGTACGCGCGGCGCGCGGCGGCGCTGGAACCGTCAAATCCCGACATCCGCGATACATTGGCGGAAGTATTGTATCGGCGCGGCGAGATTGCGCGCGCCATAGAAATTGAACGCGCGCTCGCGGCGCAGTATCCCGAACGCGACGACTTGGAAAAACAATTGGCGAAATTTTCGCGCGCGGCGTCGGCGCCGCGGCGCGGTTAAAGCATCGTGGCTACCGCATCTACATCCTCCACCGGCGTCCCTTGGGCAAAAATACTTGGCGTGTGCGGCGGCGTCTTGATTGCCGCAAGCGCGTGTCTGGGCGTTTTTTTTCTAATCGTTCCCTTTTTCGCGCAAGCGAATGTACTCGCGACCAATACAGCGGTTCTTTCCTTTGCGACAATTTTGGCGCTGTATGGCGCGCTGCTGCTGCTGCTTGGGCGCGCGCTGCATACGGGGCGTTGGCGCGAGCCGCTGCGTTTGCCGTCGCCGTACCTTTTGCTGGGCGCGTATTTTTTGGCGCTGGCTGTGGGCCAAGTCGTTTTGATTGTCAATCTCGTCCCCGCCTTTTTGTTTCCGGTCTGGCATATTTTGGCTTCGCTGTTGTTACCGCTCGCGATTTTATCGTTCGCCGCGCGGCGGCTGGATGCTTGTTCGACGCGTTCCGCGCTGGCGCAATTCACGTGGGGCGGTTTGGTCACCATCGGCAGCGCGTTTGTTCTCGAATTGGCGCTCGGCGGCATCGTGGCGTTATTGGCATTGTTGGGTCTCGCGGTCGTTTTGGGCCAAGATACATTGGGCGAAATCGCCCGCGCGCTCACGCAAACGCCGACGGATGCGGGACGCGCAATCGAGTTGCTGTTTCAACATCCGGTAGCCGCAATCATTGCAGGCGGCGCGGCGTTTGGCTTGATTGTGGTTCTTGTCCCCTTGATGGAAGAGCTGCTCAAAGCGGCGGGCGTCGCGATTCTTGTGGCGCGGCGCGTGCGCGCGCATTTTTTGCCGACGCGCGGCAACGCGCTCTTGTGGGGGCTCGCCGCCGGCGCGGGTTATGCGTTCAGTGAAAACATGTTGAACGGGCAAAGCGCGTTGAATGACCCGAATAGTTTCGGCGGATTTTGGGCGGGTGCGATGTTGCTGCGCGCTGGAACTTCGTTGATGCACATGCTTACGACGGCGACGGTGGCGGCGGGTTGGTACGAGGCATTGGCAGCGCGGCGCACCATGCGTTTGCCGCTGTTGTTGGGGGCGGCGGCGCTGGGACACGCGCTGTGGAATAGCTTTGCGCTGTTGCTCGCCGGCGCGATGGCGGCGCGTACGACCGATACGCCGTTTGCAAGCGTCTCGACGCTGTTGACGGGCGTGGCGGCAAGTTTGCTGGGTTTATTGTTTGTGGGGAGTATATTTTGGCTGCGCGCTTTATTGCAATGGGCGCGCCGCCATCCGAATTCCATCTCTATATAAAATGAGGTCATCATGGTCCGAGTCGTGACAGATTCCAACGCGCACTTGAGCGTCCCGCTGCGCGAAAAATACAAAATCGGTTTTGTGCCGCTGCAATTTTTATTTGGCACGCGCGCGTTTCGGGATGAAGTGGATATGTCGAACGAGCAATTTTTTCACATGCTCAAGCACGAAAAAGTGCATCCCACTACCTCGGCGCCCGCGCCCGCCGATTTTATTCAGGTGTGGAAACCGCTTCTCGAAGCGGGCGAAGAAGTGGTGTCGGTGTGTTTGCCGTCCGGTTTGAGCGCCACCTATTCGTCGGCGGTGAACGCCAAAGCGCAGATGGAGCAGGAACACGGCGAACCGCTGCCGATTACGGTGGTGGATGGCAAATGGCTTTCGATGGCGCAAGGGTTTCAATGTCTGGAAGGCGCGCGCGTCGCCATGGCGGGCGGTTCAAGTCAAGATGTGGTCAAAGCGATTACGGCGTTGGACGAACGCATCTCGCTCGTGTTTTTGCTCGATACGTTGGAATATCTGAAACGCGGCGGACGCATTGGCAAAGCGCAAGCTTGGCTCGGCACAATGTTTAACGTCAAACCGATTTTGGAAATCGCGCACGCGCGCGTGGAACCGTTAGAGCGCGTACGCAGCCGCAAAGCGGGCTTGGCGCGTTTGTTGGAATTGGTGCAGACGCCGCCGCTGACCAACGGGCCGCGCAAAGGCGAAGGCGCGCTGCATATCGCCGTTTTGCACGCGCGCGCGCCGGAAGCGGCGCAGCAGTTGGAAGATGAACTGCGCGCGCGTTTCAATATCGCCGAAATTGTGCGCGCCGAAATTGGGCCGACGATTGCGGTGCATACCGGACCCGACGCGCTGGGCTTGGCGTTTTATCGGGATTAACCCAATTGAAAATTTGCCGCACGCCGCTTACCAACAGTGATATAATTTATCGTGTCGCGCGCAACCTGTGCCGGGACGCGGCGTTTTTGTATGCGCAGGTTTGACGCGAAATCTATAGAGCCGGACGGCGCGTTGTCGTCGTCGGCGGATGAACAAGCCGTGGAAGCACAACTGGTCGAGCGCGCCAAAAGCGACCCTATCGCGTTTTCGGAATTGTACGAGCGCTATGTGGATCGCATTTATACGTATGTGTATTATCGAACGGGCGACCCGCGCGATGCGGAAGATTTGACCGCGCGCGTCTTTTACCGCGCGTTGGCGCACATGTCCGAATTCAATCAAACCGGCGCGCCGTTTGTGGCGTGGTTGTATCGGATCGCGCACAATCTGGTTGCCAATTGGCATCGCGACAAAACGCGTCATCCCGAAGTGCCGTTGGAGGCGTGGCAGCCCCCGCCGATGCAAGAAGGCGCGCCGCACGCGCAAGCCGTCCGTTCCGAAACGCAAACCAATTTATTGGAAGCGATTCGCAGTTTGCCGTGGGAACGCCAACAGTTGTTGATTTTGAAATTCGTGGACGGCTTGTCGAATCTTGAAATCGGCGCGATTCTCGGACGCAGCGAAGGCGCGATTAAATCGCTGTATCATCGCACGCTGCTATCGCTCCGCGAGGAATTGGAAAAACGCGGCATCTTTGAATGGGAATAATCGCGGCAATGTTTTCAGCGCAAGACGCGGTGGCGCGCTAGAACGATTACGCTCGATGCGAGACGCTGATGCAAGAATCTAATTGGGAGACAAAGTTAACCTCTGACATGCGGCGCGTGTTGACGCCGGTGCAGCCGTCCGATTCGTTTCGAAAGCATCTGAAAACGAATTTGCAATTGGCGGGGCAGCAACACGCTGCGCGCCGCGCGATGCGTTTACGCCGACCCCGACAGGTGAATTATTGGGTCGTGGGCGCGGCGGCGTTCGGGTTGACGGTGGCGGCGGGGAGCGCGATTGCGTGGGCAGTGCGCGCGCGTCTATTGTGGCATTGAGATCAAGACAAAGGGCAAACCCGTTTGCGACGACGAGCTGCAAACGGGTTTTTTGTTTTTTGGCGCGCCGCGCGTACAATCTATTGACGCGCTCGCGTCGGGTGAATTTCATTTGTACATCAAAGGGAAAAATCGCAACAAACGACCGGTGGCGTTGATTGTCGGCATTCTTGCCGCGCTCGTCACAGTGTTGATTATTTTTGGTTACGCGTTGGCGCAAGAGCCGCAGCGTTTTGTCGCGGCATTTGAATTGCCCGATTTGATTACGCGCACGCCGACGTTGTTGGAAGCCCACGTCGCAACGCGGCCGCCTACGCTCACGCGTCGCCCGACGAATACGCGCACGCTGGTCCCGACAAAAACGCCGATGGCGACGGTCGCGCCGACCGCGACGCCGCGCCCGAAATTTGACCCGCATTTTCTGTTTGGTCGGCCGGTGCAGCCCGACGCGGCGAGTAATAGCCCCGACCGTTTTTATTTGTACGGCACAACGGGACGCGGCGAGTACGAAGTGCATCACGGCGAGGAATTTGTAAATCCGCTTGGCACGCCCATCGTCGCGGTGGCGGATGGCACGATTGTGGTCGCGGGGCCCGATATTTTGCCGCAGTGCGGCGCGGGCGGCAATGAGGTTTGCGGACGGCAGCCGGATTATTACGGCAACGTCATTATTTTGAAACTGGACGCGTCGTACAAAAATCAAGCGGTCTATGTCGCGTACGGGCATGTCCAAAAATGGTTCGTCAAGCCGGGGCAGCGCGTTCAAGAAGGCGAACCGCTGGGCGAAGTGGGTCAGGCGGGGATTGCGCTTGGGCCCCACGTGCATATCGAGACGCGTCTCGGCGCCAATAGCTATGCCGCCACGCGCAATCCGCTTTTGTGGATGCGTCCCTTGCCCGGCACGGGCGTATTGGCGGGACGGCTGCAAGACCGCAACGGCAATTTGATTCGCAGCGCCAATATCTTGATTTACGCGGCGGATGAGAACGGCACGTACATTGGCGATACGGAAACTTATTCGCGCGACCAATATCCGTTGGTGAATGCGGATGATACGCTGGGCGAAAATTGGGCGTTCCCCGATTTGCCCGCGGGCGCTTATATCGTGCGCGCTTATGTCGGCAGTTTGATTTACGAGCGCCGCGTGACGATTGAAAATGGCAAGTTGACTTTTGTTACGTTTGGAGGGTGAGGGAATTTTTGATTTTGGTTTTATGATTTGAACTTTCAGACAAAATCATAAATCCCAAATCATCAATCATAAATGACCAACGTTCGCGTACGTTTCGCGCCATCGCCCACGGGCGCGCCGCACATTGGCAATTTACGCACCGCGCTATTCAATTGGTTGTGGGCAAAACACAACGACGGCAAATTTATTTTGCGCGTCGAGGATACCGATCAAGCGCGCGAAGTGGATAATGGTCTTGAACTCATCATGGAGTCCTTGCGTTTTCTTGGCATGGATTGGGATGAGGGTCCCGACATTGGCGGCGCGTACGGACCATATCATCAATCGGAACGTTTGGCGCTTTACAAAAAATACGCGGACGAGTTGATTGCCCAAGGCGCGGCGTACTATTGTTACTGCACGCCCGACGAACTCAAGCAAATGCGCGCAGAACAAGAAGCGCGCGGCGAACCAACGCGTTATGATCGTCGCTGTCGCCGGCTCACGCCTGAACAACGCGCGGAACGCGAAGCAAAAGGATTGTCGCGCGTGGTGCGTCTCGCCGTACCGTTGGAAGGTTCGACGACGCTGCCCGATTTTATTCACGGCGACATTACGATTCCGAACGCGGATGTTGACGACCAAGTGCTGTTGAAAAGCGACGGCTTTCCGACGTACCACATGGCGGTTGTGGTTGACGACCATTTGATGGAAATTACGCACGTCATGCGCGGCGACGAATGGATTTCGTCGTTCCCCAAACACATTCTCTTGTACAACGCGTTTGGTTGGACGCCGCCGCAATTCGGTCACATGCCCGTCGTTCTCGGTTCCGACAAGAAAAAATTGTCGAAACGGCACGGCGCGACGAGCATCACGCAATTCCGCGACGAAGGATATTTGGTGGAAGCGTTGGTCAATTTTATGGCGCTGCTCGGCTGGGCGTATGACGGCGAACGCGAATTATTTTCGCGCGCCGAATTGATTCAAGCGTTCACGCTCGACCACAT
>JAJVIA010000042.1:38677-42703 GCA_022072245.1 Anaerolineae bacterium | reverse complement strand
TCAACCTCGTTGACCGCATTCTCGCCGCCAAGCGCGCGGACGCCGACGCGGACACGCGCGCGTGGGAACGCGAGATAGATGAATTGGTGTATCAGTTGTATGGGTTGACGGAGGACGAGATAAAAATTGTAGAGGGCAAAGAACGCTTGGAACGCGGCGCATAGTTCACATTTGAGCGCGCCTTGCGGACTTGATGATAATATTTCGCATCGCGTCGCGCGCGCGGTGAAAACGCTTGCGGTCTTGAGACTTGCAAGACCTCAAGTGTTTTATCGAGCGCGCGCAAGTTGAAAATCCGCGTCCCAAACACTTGGGGTCTTGTGGACTTAATTCAATTTACATCCCCGCGCGCTCGTTGTATAATCCGCGTAATGGATACGCCCGCCGCTTCCGAAAACGCTTACGAACCGATCGCCGCCGACAATGTTGCGCCCGCCGCCGACGCGCCAACGTTAGAGGTCGAACTCGCCACCGTCTGCATGGTGGACGGCATTTGGCAAGACCAGCCCGATAACGTCGCCACATTCGTTCAGGCGCGGCTCGGCGACTCTACGCGCGGGCGCGGCAATCTGTACATTCTACTCGACCTGAGCGGCGACCTCGAAGGGCGCGACGAACTTGAACGCGCGCTCGTCCAAGTCATTCGCGATACCTATGCCGAAAGTCGCGGCAGCGTCAGTTTCGGTTTGTCCGAAGCGCTGCGCGCCGCCAACATTTATCTCTATGACAACAATCGGCAGATGCAGCGCGAATTGCGCCGCATGGCGGGCGTGAGCGCCGTCGTCTTGCGCGGCAGCGATTTGTATATTTGTCAGGCGGGGCCCGCCGTCGTCTATGTCGAAGCCGACGAAAAACTCGCGCGCTTTCCCGCCGAATCCGATTGGTTCACCGAAGACGCGCCGCTCTTTTCGCCGCAAGGCGCCGCCTCGGCGCCGCTCGGCATCCGCCGCGAATTCGCCTCCGACCTCGCGCACGTTTCCGTCAGCGTCGGCGACATCTTTACGCTCGCCACGCGCGCGCTCACGCAGCTCGCGACGACGGACGAACTCGCCATCGCGTTTACCGAACGCAGCGCGTCCGAAATCAGCGCGTATCTCGAAGAGCTCGGCCAGGACGCCGATTTGACCGCGCTCATCGCCGAATTGGTGGACCCGCACGCGCCGCCCGACGAAGCGTTCGCGTTCGACGACGACACCGCGCACATTGAATCGTTTCCCGTTCCGCTCGGCGCGCTCGTCGTCCCCGATGAAACCGAACCGGACCTCGAAGCGTCCTTTGACGAAACGACGGCGGAACAAAACGCTTTTCATTCCAGCCCTCCGTCCGAAACGGAAACGGAACCCGCGTTCGCATTTCAAGCGCCCGCCGCGCCCGCCGCGCTCACGTCCCCCGCCGACGAATACGAATTGGATTGGGACGCCGACCCGTCCGAAACGCCCGCCACCCCGTCCGAAACGCCTACCGATTCGTACGGAACGCTCGCCGAAGCGTTCCCCGCGCCGCCCGTCCCCGCGCCGCCGCAGCAGCTCGCGCCGCCCATGCCCGCCGCGCGTGCGCCGCTCGCCTACACATCGTCGGACGAGCCGCCCAATTACGATGAGGAATTGGAACGCCGTCGCGCGGAACGCGCCGCCGCGCGCGCCGAACAGCCCTCCGCGCCGCCGCGCATCGTGAGCGGCATTGTCGCGTATCTCGCCATTGCCGGCGGCGCCGTCGTCGGCATTTGGCATCGTCTCACGGGCGACGTAGATTGGGATAAAAAAGGCAAGCAGACCAACCGCACGCTGAATCTCGCGGTCGGCGCGCTCATTAGTTTCGTCATGCTACTCGTGCGTCTCGTTTTGCCCGGCGCGCCCGCGTCGTCCAAAGTGATGCCGCGCCGCGCCACCAGCGACCCCGTTTGGCTCAAAGCGTTGGCGCTCGCGCTGCCCGTTCTCATGCTCGTTCTCACCGGCGCGCGTTATTATCAAACCATCAACGCCAAACAGGCGCAGTACGAAACGTTGCTCGCGCAAGCGGACGCCATTGTAAAACAAGCCGAAGTCAATCCCGACCGCGCGCTAGCGCTCGCCCAATTGCAAGACGCCAAAACTGTTTTGCGCCAAGCCGCCGAACTGCAAAACACCCCCAAAGCGCAAGCGTTGTTGTATCGCATTCAGGATCAACAAAACGAACTCGAAGGCGTCATCCTGTTTCGTTTTCTGCCGACCATCGCGCAGGCGAGCGCGGGCAGTCAATTTGCCCGCCTTGCCGCCACCGACCAAGATGTTTTCTTGCTCGACCGTCAAAATACAATTTGGCATTACGTCATTAACGACGTTTCCGGCGAGAGCAAACCCGCCGACGGCGGCGCCGTCATGCTCAAACCCGGCGCCGAAATTGGCGCGCAACCCGTCACGCGCGTTCAAGCGCTGACGCTCGCCACGCGCAGCCAGGACAAGGCGCTCCTCATCGCCGTCGCCGCCAAAAATTTCCTCGCCTATGATTTAGAGGCGCGGCAATGGAGCGCGTACGACATCGAGGATGGAGATAAATGGGGCGACTTGCGCGCGGTCGAAAGTTTCAACGGCAATATCTATTTGCTCGACGCGCAAAACAATCAGATTTTCAAATACGCCGCCACCGCCGCGGGCTACAGTCCGCAAGCCGCGCCCTATTTTCCAGCCAACGCCCAAGTCAATTTATCCAAAGCGGTGGACATGGCGATTGACGGCGACGTGTGGGTGTTGAACGATAACGGCGTCATTCAGCGCTTTCGCTCCGGCGTGTCCGTGCCGTTCACGTTAGAGCCGCTCGCCATTCCGCTCAAAAATCCGACCGCGCTGCATGTGCGCGCGGGGTCCGATTCCATCTATCTCGCCGACGCGGGCAATCGGCGCATTGTGGAATTCGACAAGAATGGAAAATTTGTGCGCCAATTCCAAGCCGCCGCCGCGAAAAGCGACGTGATGGCGCAGCTGCAAGATTTGACGGTCAACGAACTCAAGCGCAAAATCTATTTCGTCAATCCCGCCGCCGCGTATTTTGCCAACCTGACCAAATGAGCGAACTCATTCTCGGTATCGAAACGTCCTGCGATGAAACCGCCGCGGCAGTCATTCAAGATGGCTGCCGTATTTTGTCGAACGTCGTCGCGTCGCAAATAGAGCTGCACGCGCGCTATGGCGGCGTGTATCCCGAACTCGCGTCGCGCGAACACGTTTTGAAAATCATTCCCGTCATTGACGAGGCGCTGCGCGCGGCGAACGTGACATGGCGCGCCTTGAACGCGCTCGCGGTGACGCACGGTCCCGGACTCGCGGGTTCGCTCCTCGTCGGCGTGAACGCCGCCAAAGCCATCGCGCTCGGTCAAAATCTACCGCTGCTCGGCGCGAATCATCTTGAGGGTCACATTTACGCCAATTGGCTCGACGCAGGTTTGCCCTACATCGCGCAAACGGAAAACGTCTTTCCGCTCGTCGCGCTGATTGCCAGCGGCGGACACTCTTTGCTCGTACTCATGCGCGCGCACGGCGTGTACGAGGAACTCGGTCACACCATAGACGATGCGGCGGGCGAAGCGTTCGATAAAATCGCGCGCCTTTTGGGTCTCGGCTATCCCGGCGGACCCGCGATTCAGCGCGCGGCGGAACACGGCGACGCCAACGCGTTTCCCCTCCCGCGCGCGCAGACGAAACGGCCGTACGATTTTTCGTTCAGCGGTTTAAAGACGGCGGTCTTGAATTTGACGAAACGTTTGGGGACGGACAATTTGCCCGTGAATGATCTTGCGGCGAGCGCGCAAGCGGCGCTGGTGGACGCGCTCGTCGAAAAAACGCAGCGCGCGGCGGAAGATTATCACGCGCAAACGATTCTCCTCGCGGGCGGCGTCGCGGCGAATCAACTGCTGCGCGCGACCATGCGCGCGCGCGCCTCGCGTCCAATTTTCTATCCGCCGCCCAAATTATGCGTGGACAATGCCGCCATGATTGCGGCGGCGGCGACATGGCATTATCGCGCGGGAGAATTCAGCGATTGGGATTTGGA
>JAJVIA010000042.1:27297-38577 GCA_022072245.1 Anaerolineae bacterium | reverse complement strand
GCGGCATTTTATTTCCCCTCCTGCGGCGCGCGGTCCAATTTGGTGTCGGCGTATGATGCCGGGTCGTTCAACGCCTCAAGATGCGTAAAGACCGTGCTCGTCGGCAGCGCGGCGCGCATCTCTGCTTCGATTTGTTCCAGCAATTGATGCCCCTGCTGCACCGTCCAATCGCCCGGCACCAACACGTGCATGGAAACAAATCGCCGCGCGCCCGCCTGCCGCGAACGCAGCGCGTGAAATTCGACGCCTTGCGTTTTGTATTTTTCCAAAATGAGCTTGACCTGTTTCAATTCTTGCGGCGGCAGCGCCGTATCCATCAACCCCAGCGCCGAGCGCCGCATCAATTGATACCCCGTCCACACAATGTTCGCCGCCACCGCCAACGCAATCAACGGGTCGAGGATATTCCACCCCGTCAGCGCGACCGCGCCCACTCCCGCAATCACGCCCACCGAAGTCCACACGTCCGTCATCAAATGCTGCGCGTCCGCTTCGAGCGTAATCGAATCGTATTTTTTCCCCGCGCGCATCAACGCGCGCGAAACGCCAAAATTGACGACGGATGCTATCGCCGCGACGACCAAACCCACGCCCACCGCTTCCAACGGCTGCGGATTGAACAAACGCGGAATGGCAGCCCACGCAATCAGTATCGCCGCCAGAAAAATTAGCGTGCCTTCCACGCCGCTCGAAAAATATTCCGCCTTGTCGTGGCCGTACGCGTGTTCATCGTCCGGCGGCCGCGCCGCAATCGAAAGCATCGCCAACGCCACCACCGCGCCAACGAGATTCACAATAGATTCCGCCGCGTCGGACAATAGCCCTACAGACCCCGTAATCAGATAGGCGCCAACTTTTAATCCAATGGTGACGAGCGCCGCCGCAATCGAAAGCCACGCGTAACGCGTGAGCGAACCGCGATTTTCCATGTCCCATCCATTATACGCGGGTCTGCATTTTGACCGCAAGCCGCAGCTATAGTACAAGTGCGTCATGCCAACTTTTGACGTTTTTCTCGCGCGTACGTACAAAGTGCAAATTCAGGCGTCCGACGCGTTCATGGCAGAACGACTCGTCGAAGAATTTATCGGCGCGGTCCAAGATATTTCGACCGAAACAGAGCGCGCCGCCGAAAAATTTCAAATTCAAAAAATTGAAATGACCGACAACAACGCCTTTGACGCCATCGAATTGGACGCGTGACTCGGCAAAAATATAAAATGTCTAGCGACGCTTTTCGCGCGCTGCCCGCGGTGGACGAGCTGGCGCGCCATCCACTTTTGCGCGCCTATGAAAATAATGTGGGCCGCGCCCTCGTCCTTGACGCCATCCGCGCGCAGCTCGACGCGGCGCGCGCCGCCATTCGCGCCGGGCAACCCGCGCCAACGTCCGCGCAGCTCGTTGACGCGCTGATAGAACGCATCGAACGCGCGCTGCGCCCCACGCTCACGCGCGTCGTCAACGCCACCGGCGTCATCCTGCACACCAATCTCGGCCGCGCGCCGCTTTCGGCGGACGCCTTGCAAGCGCTTGACGACGCGGCGGCGAGTTACGCCAATCTCGAATACGCTTTGGATACGGGACAGCGCGGTTCGCGGTATGAACACGCCGAAGAACTCGTCAAAAAATTGACGGGCGCCGAAGCCGCGCTCATAGTCAACAACAACGCGGCGGCGGTCCTTTTGATTTTGCGCGCGTTCGCGGCGGGGCGCGAAGTGATTGTCTCGCGCGGCCAATTGGTCGAAATCGGCGGCGGTTTTCGCGTTCCCGATGTGCTGCGCGAATCGGGCGCGACGATGGTCGAGGTCGGCACGACGAATCGCACGCGCCGCGCCGATTTTGAAAATGCCTTGACGCCCAACACCGCGCTGTTGCTGCGCGTGCATCCGTCAAATTTTCGCGTCGTCGGTTTTACGCAAGAGGTATCGCCGGAAGAAATGGCGGCGCTCGCGCATCAACATCAATTGCTTGCGGTGGACGATGTGGGCAGCGGCGCGCTGCTCGATACGGCGGCGTACGGTTTGGCGCCCGAACCGACTCCGCAAGCGAGTCTGCGCGCGGGCGCGGATTTGGTGACGTTCAGCGGCGACAAGTTGCTCGGCGGTCCGCAAGCGGGCATCCTCGTCGGCAAACAAACGCTCGTGACGCGTTTGAAAAAACATCCGCTCACGCGCGCGCTGCGCGTGGACAAGCTCACGCTCGCCGCGCTGCACGCGACCTTGCTGCATTATCTCAAAGGCGAAGCGCCGCAAAAAATTCCGGTGTGGCAAATGATTTCCGCCCCGCTCGAAACGCTGAATCAACGCGCAGAGGCATGGCGCGCGGCGTGGCGCGCGGCGGGGCTGGATGCGCGCGTTGTGGATGCGCGCTCTACGGTGGGCGGCGGCAGTCTGCCGGGCGAAACATTGCCCACGCGCGCCGTGGCGCTGTACGTGCCGTCGCCCGACGCGTTCGTGCGCGCCTTGCGCGCCAACGAACCGCCAATCATCGCGCGCATCGAAAACGACGCGGTTTTATGCGACCCGCGCACGGTTTTGCCGCACGACGAAACCGCGCTCTTGGAAGGCGTGGCGCGCGCGGCGCATCTGGTATAATAAAATCCATGTTTTCCGATTTACAAATTGTTTTTCGATATCGTGAACTGGTCCGCAATTTGACGCTGCGCGACCTCAAAGTGCGTTACCGCAATTCCTTGCTCGGTTTCCTCTGGGCGTGGGGCAATCCGATTTTAATGACGGCGGTGTTCACTCTCGTTTTTCAGGTCGTCGCGCCCAACACGATTCAAAATTATCCGCTCTTTATCATGATTGGTTGGCTGGCTTGGAGTTTTACCATCGGCAGCATCAACGACGGCATCGGCAGCATCGTGTTCAATTCCACGCTCGTCAAAAAAATCTGGTTCCCGCGCATTACGCTGCCGGCGTCGGCAGTGCTGGCGAACGCGGCAAATTTTTTGCTCGCGCTGCCGATGGTGGTCATTCTCATTTTATATTTTCATATCGAAATTCAACCGCTGCTCTTGTTGTACCTGCCCGTCATTTTTTTCGCGCAGCTCGCGTTGGTGATGGGGCTTGCTTTTTTCCTCTCGGCGCTGAACGTGCGGTATCGCGACACGAGCGTCATCACGGGCGTAATCATGACCGCGTGGTTTTTTCTGACGCCGGTCTTTTATTCCGTGCCGCAGCTCACCGTCAGTTACGCCAAAGTTTTGTACTATTTGAATCCGATGGCGAGCATCATCGAAGCGTATCGCAACATCTTGTACGGTTCGCCCGACGGCGCGCCGCCGGGGTCGCCCGACCTTTGGTTTCTCGGCCGCACGCTCTTGACCGCGCTCGTGATTTTGGTCATCGGCTATACTTTTTTCATGCGCGCCAGTCGGCGTTTTGGCGAAGAGTTGTAAATAAAAAACCGCAGGCGTTATGCCTGCGGTTTTGGGTCAAGCAAGCCGATTGTACCGCGCCAACGCCTCGACCAACACCTCCAGCGGCAGCGCTTGCGCCGTGCCGTGCAAGCCCGTCATGGTTTCCGCCGCGCACAACGCATTGAGAATCGCTTCTTGCACCGCCTCGATCGTCGCGTCAAACAAAATATTCATTTGGTCGTGCGGCAGCATCGTGAGCGCCGACGGCTGTTGGGCGTCGTTCGGAAAATGATTGCCCGTCGCAAACGCGAGAAACAAATCGCCGCTGCCGTTCTCGCCATGGCCGCCCATTTTTGCCAAACCCACCCCGGCGCGCTGCGCGAGCCGCCGACACTGCGTCGGCAATAACGGCGCGTCGGTGGCGACGATAATAATAATCGAACCGCGCGCCGTCTCGTCCAACGCGCTTTCCGCGAAATAGTTGCCCACCGGCACGCCCTTGACGGTAAAATGTTTTTGGCGGCCGTAATTCGATTGCGTCAAAACGCCGAGCGTGTACGGCGTCCCTTGAATTTGCGCCACGCGCGAGCTTGTGCCGATGCCGCCCTTAAAGCCATGCGTCAACATGCCCGTGCCGCCGCCGACATTCCCTTCGTCCACCGCGCCATCGCGCGCGTTGGCGAGCGCTTCAAGCACATGCGCGCGCTGAACGTGAAACGCGTTAATGTCATTCAAAAAACCGTCATACGTTTCCGCGACGACGGGCAATTGCCAGCGATGCGCGCCGGGCTGCGCGCAAAGATATTCCGCCAACGTATCGCGCACTATGCCGACCTGATGCGTGTTTGTGAGACCGATGGGCGTCGTGAGCATACCGGATTCTTCGAGCCACAACGTGCCGGTCATTTCGCCATTGCCGTTATAACGATGAGAACCCGCCGCGCAGTGGTCTTGCCATACATTCGCGCGCGGTAGAATAATTGTGACACCGGTGCGCGCGATGCGCGGCGCGTCCCAAATGAGCGTCGTTTGACCGACGCGAATGCCCGGCACATCCGTGATAGCATTGTGCGCGCCGGGCGGATATTCGCCGATGGTAATTCCCAAATTACGCAAACGTGAACGATTCATGGATAACCTCGTTTTCGTATTTCAATCTGCTTTGCCAATCGCGCGCGCGCTGTCAGCGCGCATGGTATGCGTGAATTGACAGCGTAAAATTCTAAACGATAATCGTTTTACAAACTCGCGTTACGCACTCGTTGTAACATGCGATGCAATGCCGCGCCGCAATCGCTTTACCCGCAAATTTCGCATCGCGCGCGAATGAATTCGTCGCTACGCCTACGCGCGTATCGCGCTTGATTATAGCAAGCGCATAAAAGTTACGGAGCGAAAACTTTTGCTTTCTCATTCACTCGGACGCTGGTCTGCGCTGATAATTTTCGCAGTGTGCGTGGCGGCGTGCAGTCCCGCGCCCACGCCCACCGCCACAATTCCCACCGCCATTATCTTGGCTACGGCAGTGCAATTGAATCCCGCGCCGCAGAGCAAAACGAACGCGCCGCCCGCGTCTCCGCGTCTTGCCACTGTGACGCCGCCGCCTTCGCCGGGGCCCGCCGTATCCACCCTGCCCGTACCAACCTTGTCGAGCCAGCTCTCGCCCAGCGTGACGCCGCTGCCAAACTTGCCCACGCGCCGCCCGACGCTTGCCCCCGCGCACACGCCGACCAACGCGCCGCCGCAAGTTTCGCGCCAAGCCCTGCGCGGAAAAATTTTATTCAAAAGTACGCGCAACGGCGGCAAGTTTCCCGGAAATTATAAATGGTTTGTGATGAACGCCGACGGCAGTCAAGTAACCCAAGTGAATGCCGCGCAAGCCCAAGCGCTGTATCGCGAGCTCAAAGGACAGGAAGGATTTTCGCCCGACCGCAGTCAATTGGTTTTGGGCGAAACGACCTGCGCATCGAACGCGCACTGCGATTTGTATGTCGGCGCGCCGGATGTAATTCGGAATCGCAGTCAAGGACAATGGACGCCGTCGGGTCCGCGCTGGTACCGCGCCGACAATCCCGCGTGGTCGCCGCGCGGCGATTGGATTGCCTTTATCTGGAATCGCGATAACGAACGGACGAAAAATATCTTTAAAGGCGACCCCTACAAACTCAATCAAACCTTTGAACGCTTGACCGATTTTGGCGGACACCGCGATACCAAAGATGTGACCTTTGCGCCGGATGGGACAATGCTGGCTTTTGCAACGCAGGATGGACCGCGCTGGCAAATTTGGGCGCTCAATGCGGATGCGACGAATCCGACGGACGCGGCGGCGCACAATCTCAGCCATTCCAACGCGGACGATTGGGATCCTTTATGGATTAAATAAAAGCGGCGCGCAGAAAAATGCTGCGCGCCGCTTTACCTATGCTTATGTTATGGCTTGGCATTGCGTTGGGCTGCGCGGCGGTGGATTGGTTTGCCGTCGCGCGCGCCGACAAACGTCTCGAATATATTTTCAAACCCGCGACCATGCTCGTCGTCATTCTCGCCGCGGGGCTGGCGCTGCCGCACGCGCCCAATTCATGGTTCGCGCAATTTCTTATCCTCGGCTTTATATTTTCACTCGGCGGCGACATTTTTTTGATGCTGCCCAACCCGCGCTATTTTTTATTCGGGCTGGTCGCGTTTCTAGCCGGACATATCGCCTACATCATCGCATTGAATCCGACCGCGCCGCCGTTGGAAGCGTTATGGTTGGCGCTTCCGATTGCGCTCGTCGGCGCGTGGTTGATGCGGCAGCTCTGGCGCGCGCTGCGCGCGTCCAAACAGGATAGTTTGCGCGCGCCGGTCGTGGTGTACGGCATCGCGATTTCGGTCATGCTCTGGTCCGCGTGGGCGACGCTGTATCGCGCCGATTGGAGCGCCCCGCAGCGCGCGTGCGTCATTGTCGGCGCGACGCTCTTTTTTATTTCCGACGCCATGTTGGCGTGGAACCGTTTTGTGAAACCGTTCGCCGCCGCCAAGCTCGCCGTCATTATCACGTATCATCTCGGTCAAATCGCGTTGGCGTTGACATTGATGGTTTGAAAAAAATGCCGCACGCGCGCGCGTACGGCATTTTATTTTACGCGGCGCGTTCTTGAATTTTGTACGGAAAACCGAACGCGCGCATCCGCTGCATGAACGGCACGGGGTCGAACGCTTCGGGTCCCAAAACGCCCTTGCCCTGCCAAACGCCCGTCGCCAACAATTCCATCGCAATGACCGGATTAAACGCCGTTTGCGCGACCACCGCTTGCGAGCCAATCGTCCGCATACATTTTTTATTGTCCGCGATTTGATAGAGATACACCGCGCGACGTTTGCCGTTTTTCATGCCCGTAACGTATGTGCCGGCGCACGTCTGCCCCGTCATCTTGGCGCCGAGCGTGGCGGGATTCGGCAAACACGCGGCGACCACATCGCGCGGCGCGACCGCGACCCCCTTGACGCGAATTTTTTCCTTGTTGTCCAAACCCAATCGCTGCAACGTTTTCAACACGCCGATAAATTCATCGCCCAAACCGTACTTGAACGTAACGCGATTGCATTTCACATAACGCGGCGCCAGCAAAACTTCTTCGTGTTCCACATTCACACATTCGACCGGACCGATGCCGCCCGGAAAATCAAAGACTTCGGGTTCGGAAAAGGGCGGCGTGGTGTACCAGCCGCGCGCGCGTTCCCAAATCACCGGCGGATTCAAACACTCTTCAATCGTCGTCCAAATCGAAAACGTCGGCGCAAAGGCATAACCGCGCACAATCAGATTCGCGCCGTCGCGCACGCCGATTTCGTCAATCTCGTCAAAGAGATGGTCGGCGGCATAACGCGCAAAGACATCCGCCATGCCCGGCTCGACGCCCATGCCGACGAGCGCGAGCAAACCCTTTTTTTCCCAATCCTTGGCGCGTGCAAATTGATAATCCCCCAATTTGACGCCCGTTTTTTCATACGGCTTGGTCGGATGCGGTTTGGACAGCGTCATTGCCATATCCATATAATGCGCGCCCGCGTCGAACGCGGCGTCAAACAGCGCCTCGTTGAAAACCGGGTCCACCGCGTTCATCAGCAAATCGGCGCGATATTTTTTAATCAAGCGCACAACGGCGCGGCGGTCGCTCGCGTCAATTTGTTCGACCTTGAAATGTTTGGGCGAACCGAGTTTTTTGAAAACTTGACGCGCGCGCGCCAGGTCATAGTCCGCCAACGCCAGCTGCTCCAGCCAAGGGCGCGGACGCGCCAGCGCCGCCAACGCTTCGCCGACGCCGCCGACGCCAATCAACAAAATTCTCACAACATGCCTCCTTGCAAGTAGTGAGCGCATTGTAAAACGAAACGCGCAAATCATTGAATCCGTTGGCGCGCGAACCATTTATGACGCAGCGCGTCACAAGATTTAGACAAAATTCGGACTTGGATATAATATAGTTTAGATATTTGACGCAGTGCGTCACAACCCATCGCAAAAGATCCATTGCCCAAGGAGGCACGTATGGCAAAAAAAGAGACAACCGAACAGATCGCCGAAACCGCAAAAAAAGAGGGCGGACGCATCACCGGCACGTTCCGCAAAGTTATTTTGGCGAGCGTCGGCGCCGTCGGCGTCGCGCAAGATGAATTGAACGCGCTCATCAAGCGCATGGTCGAACGCGGCGAAATTACCGAAAAGGACGCGCGCAAGTTGGCGAACGATGTGCAAAAACAAGTCAACAAGCGGCGCAAGAGCGGCCAGACCAAAGCCGAAAAAGAGATGGAGGGCATGATGGAAAAATTGAATGTGCCTTCCAAAGCCGACATTGAAGATTTGACGGCGCAGGTCGCAACGCTCTCGAAACGCATCGAAGAGCTCAAAGCCGAGATGCACAAATCCTGAGTAGCAAGCGGCAAAGAGCCGGGACGGACGTTCCATGCTCTTTGCCGCTTTTTACTTGTCCGTTCATGTGGCAATTCAAAAGTCCGTTCATTACCTTTGGCCAAGACGCGCTCGATTATCTCGATTCCCTGCGCGGGCGGCACGCGTTTATTGTCACCGATGCCAACCTCGTGCGTTTCGGGCTGACTCGCTTTATCACGGAACATTTGACGCGCGCGGGTCTGACGTACACCATTTTTGACCGCGTGGAATCCGAACCTTCTTTGCAAACGGTGCGCGCGGCGGCGCAAGCCATGACGCACGCGCAGCCCGATTGGATTATCGGACTCGGCGGCGGTTCGTGCATTGACGCCGCCAAAGGCGCGTGGCTCTTGTACGAACGTCCCGATGTGGATTTGGAAGGCGTCTCGCCGATGGAACAATTCGGTCTGCGCGCCAAAGCAAAATTGATTGCCATCCCCACCACCTCCGGGACCGGCGCCGAGACCACGCTCGCATCCGTTTTGACCGACGTTGAAATGCGCCGCAAAGTGACGCTCGGCTCGTACGAACTCGTGCCGGATGTCGCCATTGTGGACCCTCAACTCGTCATGCAATTGCCGCCCTCTGTCACTGCCGATACCGGCATGGACGCGCTCACGCACGCCGTCGAAGGATATTCGAATCGGATGCGTAACGATTTCAGCGACGGCTTGGCGTTGAACGCCATTCGGTTGGTTCTAGAGTATTTGCCGCGCGCGTTTGCGGACGGCAGCGACGCGGAAGCGCGCGAACGCATGCACAACGCCGCGACGATTGCGGGACTCGCCTTTGGCAATTCGCAAACGGGTTTGGCGCACGCGTTGGGTCATTCGTTTGGCGCATTGTTCAAGGTACCGCACGGCCGCGCGGTCAGTTTGTTTTTGCCGTACGTCGTCGAGTACGAAGTGCAAAGCGGCATGTCGCGCTATGCCGACATTGCCCACACGATGCGTTTGGACGCGCAGGATGAAACCCAAGCCGCGCGCGCCGTCGCGGCGCGCATTCGCGCTTTGCAAACGGCTTTGGGCTTGCCCCAAACCTTGCAGCAAGCGGGCGCAACGGCGGAACAGTTGACCGAACGGATGCCGCAGCTCATTGCGAATGCCGAGATGGATACGCAGTTGGTGATGAATATGCGCGTGCCGGACGCTCAAGACCTTGAACGCCTTTTCCGTTATGCGTTCGAGGGCCGCAGCATAGATTTCTAGCTGTGAACGCATCAAAACGCAAAACAGTCGGCTTGGCGTTGAGCGGCGGCGGCGCGCGGGGGCCCGCGCATCTCGGCGTGCTGCGCGTGTTAGAACGCGAACAGATTCCGATTGATGTGGTCGCGGGCGTGAGCGCGGGTTCGGTCGTCGGCGCGCTCTATTGCGCGGGCGTCAAACTCCAAGACATGTTGTACGCCATCGGCGATTTCCAATGGTTGAAAATCGCCAATCTCGCTTGGCCCAAACATGGGCTCGTCTCGTTTGAAAAACTGGAAAGTTTTTTGACGCAGTGGATTGGCGATATCTGGTTTAGCGAATTGCAAAAACCGTTCGCGGTAGGCACGACCGATTTATTGACGGGGCGTCCGATTATTTTTACGACCGGTCGCGTGGCGACGCTCGTGCGCGCGAGTTGCTCGATTCCCGGACTCGTCGTGCCGCTAACCTACGGCCGCTATTGGCTGGTGGACGGCGGCATCTCGTGCAATCTGCCGTCGCACGCCGCGCGCGCGTTGGGCGCGGATGTCGTAATCGGCGTGGATTTGTTCAAGCCGTATGTGCGAAAAAAATTCGGCGCGCTGGGCATCGGTACGACGGCGGTGGAAATCATGATTCGCCATTCGGGCGGCGGCTTGGCTGGCGCGGATGTCGCGCTCTCGCCCGCGTTGGACAATAAAACGTATGCGCGTTTCAGCCGCGCGCAAGAAATGATTGCGTTGGGCGAAGAGGCGGCGGAAGCGGCGCTGCCTTTGATTCGCTTGGCGTTAGCGCATGAAACGCCCGCGTCGGCGTAAAAACAAGTTCAAATTTTCAAACGTTGCGCCAAACGCCTTGAAATTTTCACTCCCCAAAAAAATTTCAAGACCATACAACTTTCGTCGCGCAATAAAAATGCGGCGCTCACGGCGCCGCATTTTTGGTTGCGTTGGTTTTGCGTTTGCGTTTCGTTTCCCCCAAGTCAAGATTTTTCAGCTCTTGCGAAAGGTGATTGATCTGCTCCGACAACATTTGCATTTCGCTGCGCGTCGGCGTGCCGCGTTTTTCCAACGCGCGTTCGATTTTCAATTCGCCCGCCGAGCGCGGCGTCGAATGCGCCGCCAAGAGTTTTTCCAAAATCTGATTGCCCTGTTTCGCGCTGATTTCGCCGCGCGCGATGAGCGTTTGCATTCGACGTTCGATTTCGGAATCCAACTGCGCGGCGCGGTCGAGCGGCAGCAGCGTCGTGCGTAACTGTTTGAGCGTTTGATTGCTGGCTTGAATCAAATTCGTCAAAACCGTGTTGGGCAAACTATTGCGCGTCTGGCGCTCTTGCTCGAAAATAATTTGCGCCTGAATCTGCGAAGTAATGTCCTGTCCGTCGGCATGGTCGAGAACGATTACATCGTCGCCGCGCCGAATCATGTCCGCGAGGTCAAACAGCGTGACATAGCGTTTGGCGTGCGTGTCGTACAATTTGCGATTGTTGTAGCGTTTAATAATGGGCATGCGCGCTATCCTCCGCGCCGCGGCGGTTTGTGACGCAGCGCGTCATATAGTATAACGCGGATTGGCAAAAAAAAAAAGAGGAGGAACGCGGCGGGCGTCCCTCCTCCAGAGAGAGAGTCCCAAAGCGGTCGCTGCCCGCGACTCGCCTTGGAGCATACACAACCATCCAGCGACCAACAACCGCGCGCTGCGCCTCTGGCAGAAACGCCGGTTGCAAACCGATTTCAGGCCATCGCTTCGACTTTTTTGACGGCGTGTTTGACGGATTTCTGGGCTTTTTTGACCGC
>JAJVIA010000042.1:19134-27197 GCA_022072245.1 Anaerolineae bacterium | reverse complement strand
CCATCTGATGAAAGGAATTTGAAATGGGCGTCTTTAAAGACAGCGCGCAGTTTTATGATACCGTCGGCGAATTGATGGTCCGCGCCAAGACCGACCCGGTGATTGGTCCCAAAATCGCCAAAGCCGGCGTGGTGATTCAATTCAAATACACCGACCCCGATGCCATGACCACCATCAACGCCAAAGGCAAACCGACCCAGCCGGGCGCGTTTGTGGATGTCATTAACGGCCCGACCGATTTGAAACCGGATATTGAAATGACGATGGCGGCGGATGTGGCGCACCAATTTTGGCAGGGCAAAGTCAATTTGGTCGAAGCGCTCGCCCGCAAAAAAATTGTCCTCAAGGGCAATCAACTCAAAGTGCTGGGGCTGCTGCCCGCCGTCGAACCTCTGTATAAAAAATATCCCGAACTCCTCAAGGAAAAAGGATACGGCAATTTGATTGGCAAATGAGCGCGCGGCGCACGCGAGCGCGCCGGCTCTGTCGCGGTCGAAAACGGATAGGACGAATGACTCGGACTTTGGGGTCATTCGTCTTTATTTTTTTGGTCCGCGTCGCGGCATAATCAACGCGGCGCGTTTTGCCGCGCGCCGACGCGCCTGCGCGGCGCGCCACTATCAACGGCTTTATGGGGCAAGCTATGAAACAAATTCTCTGGCTCGATCTTGGCGTCGGCAGCGAAACGCGCCGCGTTTCGTTCGCCGGGCAAGCGGTCGAGCTGCATCGCATCGGAACGGACGGCAATCTTGAATTGGCGCGCCAAGCGCTGCGCCAAGCCGATGGCCAAGTGGATGCCATCGCGTTGGAAGGCATGGCGGCGCAATTGAAACTCGGCGCGGCGACGCGCGCGCATGACGACGGCGTCGCGCTGCGCGCAAGCGCCGCGCAAACGCCGGTCGTGGACGGCAGCGGCGTGCGCGATGGTTTGGAACGGTGGGCGGTGATTCTCGCCAATCGCGCCCAGCCGGGCATCTTTGCCGAAAAATTTATTTTGATGACGCCGGGATTGAATCATTCCGGTTTGACGGATGAAATCGCCAAACACAGTCCGGCGGTGCGTTACGCGGACCCGTTCATTTTTTTTAATCTGCCCAATTTCCCCGGCGTCGGCTCGAAAAAATCGCTCGACCAAGTCGCCGCGCCGACATTGGAACAACTCGCGCGCCTGCCGTTTAAACTCATCCACGCGCGCGCCGGCAAGCCGCATACCCGACGCACCGCCGCGCCGTTCCAACAAGCCGATCTTTTGGTCGGCGACATTGGCGCGATTCGACGCTATGCGCCGCACAGCTTGAAACGCAAAACCATCATTGTCGAATATGCGACCGAAGCGGACATTGCCGATTTGCAAGCGCGCGACGCGTCCATCGTCGTGACTTTGATGCCGGGCTTGGGCGAACGCGGCGGACTGGGCGATTTGCCCGCGGCGGTCATGGAAGCGATTTTTGTCGCGTGCCGCGCGCGCGCCGACATGCCCTTGACCGAAGACACGTATCTCGACCTGATGGCGGGTTTGGATTGGACGCCGCACATTCGCTATTTGCGCGCGGAGGAAGCGGGCGTCAATAAATTCGCGTTCGTGATTCATCCGTTGGACGTGCGTTTTATTCACAAACACAAAATGCTGGGCTGGACCCAAGCCCTGCCCGATGAATTGGTGGAAACGACCGCCGCGTATTTTCCGCCAATGTATTTGTCCAAAATCACCGGCGCGCAATCGCCGACGACGGGTCAACGCGTCGAAGGATATTTGTATTCGCTCGGCGCGACGCCGCGTCAGATGATGCAGCGCGACGAAAAAATGACGTACAAACAATTGAATCAATGCGCGCGGATGGCGGAACGCATGGGCGCGCGCATCATGGGCTTGGGCGCGTTCACCAGCGTCGTCGGCGACGCGGGCATCACCGTAGCGAACGAAGCGGATATCGCCATCACGTCGGGCAATTCCTTGACCGTCGCGGCGACGTTGGAAGCGGCGAAACAAGCGGTGATTCAAATGGGCGCGACCGATTTGACGCAGGGCAAAGTGATGGTCATTGGCGCGACGGGTTCGATTGGTTCGGTGTGCGCGCGTTTGCTCGCGCAAGCGATTTATAACGTCGTCCTGATTTCCATCGAACCGGCAAAATTGATCGAGCTCAAACGCAAAATTCAGCAAGAAACGCCGGGCGCGCAAGTGACGATTGCGACGACGGCAAACGATTTGGTGAGCGACTGCGATTTGATTGTCACGGCGACGTCGGCGTTCGGGCAGCGCATCATTGACATTTCAAAATGCAAACCGGGCGCGGTGATTTGCGACGTGGCGCGGCCGCCCGACATTAGCGCGGCGGAAGCGGCGGTGCGGCCCGATGTCTTGGTCATTGAAAGCGGCGAGGTGTTGATTCCCGGCGAAATTGATTTCGGCTATGACATTGGCTTGCCGCCGAAAACGTCGTATGCGTGTTTGGCGGAAACGTGTTTGCTGGCGATGGAAGGGCGTTTTGAAGATTACACGCTCGGCCGCAATATCGAAATCGAACGCGTCAAAGAAATTTATCGCCTGTTCAAAAAACACGATTTCAAGTTGGCGGGTTTGCGCTCGCACGGCAAATATATCACCGCCGCCGATGTCGCCGCGAAACGCGCGCGCGCGGAAGAATTGCGCGCCTTGCAGCGCGCGGACGCCCAAGCGTACGCGCGCACGATTCAAGCGGCGGGCGCGGCGCTGGCAAAAATTCCCAAAGCGTCCAAAGGCGTAAAATCGTCGCGCGGCGACATGAAAAAATGGTTGGCAATCGCGGCAGGCGCGGGTATAATTGGCGCAGTGGCGCTGCGCCCGCGCGCAAACAAACGCGGCGGGCCGCGCGGCAAATCGGTCGCAGAGTGAGGCAAGCATGGCAAACGAACGGATCATTCTAGTCACCGGCGCAGCCGGATATTGGGGCAACCGCGTCGCGACGCGGCTCTTGGACCAAGACGACGCGCATGTCATTGGCATTGACGATACGACGCCGCAACATACGGTGGACGGCTTGGATTTTATTCAAGCCGATTTACGCAATCCGCTGCTCGTCGAATTGCTGCAAGAAGAACAGGTCGAAACCGTAATTCATTTAAAATTCCGCGAAACGCTGACGCCGAGCGAAAGCTCTTTTGAGCAGAACGTCATGGGGACGGCTAAACTTTTGGGCGCGTGCGGCGAAGCGGGCGTGGCGCGCGTGATTCTCAAAAGTTCGCAGATGGTGTACGGCGCGCGGCCCGACAATCCGATGTTTATGCGCGAAGACCATCCGTTCAACGGCAACAAAAAATACGGCTATGTGCGCGATTGGATTGAAATCGAAAAATACGCCGACAGTTTTCACGAACAGCATCCCGAAACCGTAATGACCGTTTTACGTTTCGGCAATATCGTCGGCCCAAAAGCGGATACGCCCATGACGCGCTTTTTGCGCGAAGAGGAAGCGATTACGCTGCTCGGTTTTGACCCGATGATTCAAATCATTCACGAAGACGACGTCGTGAGCGCGTTGGTTCACGCGGCGGCGGACGATTACCCCGGCGCGTTCAACGTCGCGCCCGAAAAAGGGATGCCGCTCTGGAAAGCGCTCGGCTTGGCGACAAAACTGCCGATTCCGATTTTGCATCCGTTTGCCTATTGGAGCGTTTCGCTCGGCGGACCGCGGCTCGCGCCGCTACCGCTCGATTACTTGCGCTTTCCGTGCATGGGCGACATGCAGCGAATGCGCGACGTTTTGCAATTCACGCCGCAGTACACGCCCGAAGAAACGGTGCGCGAATTTTCCGCGCAGCAGCGCGTGCGTAAATTGTTGGGCAAAAAGAGCCGCGAAACGTTTGAACAGGATCGCCTGCGCGACACGATTCAACGGCGCAAGCGTTTGCGCGAACGCGGCGGCGGACCCAAACGCGCCCGCCGCGCCGCCCAAGCGGAATAAAAGGAGCAGTCGAACATGGAATCAGTGAACGAATTAGAAGCGCTTTACAATGCCGCCGCGACGACCGCCGTTTCGACCAATGGCGATGAAATGGCGAACGCGAGCGACGACGCCGCGCCGCCGGTCGCCAAACCCGCGCGTAAAAAATCGGCGGCGAAAAAAGCGACTGCCCGCAAAACAAAAACCAAACGCGCGCGCCGCGCGCCGCGCAGCGCGCGCCAAACGCTGCACGCGCAAGCGCAAGCGGAATCTGTCTTGGACGACCTGCCCGACGTGCAAGCGGAACTCGAAAACAATCCCGAATTACAAAAACGCAATCAGGCGCTGGGCGAAGAGTTGCTGCATGAACTCGAAATGGCAATCAAACGCGTGATGCGTCTCAGCCCCGCGTACAAAACAAAACTCGCGGTGCCAGAGGGAATGCAAGAAGCGATTGACGCGAATCTCGACGCCGTGACAGCCAGCGCGGGCGGCGGCAGTCTTTTGAAACGGTTTCAAAAACTTTTGCCCGGCGAAATGATTGACACGGACACGCTCAAGGGCATGTGGACGATGTTGAAATTCACCGGCGAGTATCAGGTGGACGTTTTGAAACGTCGGCTCAAAGGCGATTACGATACCGACGAATGGGGCATGGATCAAGAATTTATTGACGCGGTGCGCCCGCTGTTTGATTTCATGTACAATCGCTACTGGCGCGTGAGCATGGCGGGTTTGGAAAATGTGCCGGACGATGGCCGCGCGCTGCTCGTTTCCAATCATTCCGGGCAACTGCCGTTGGACGGCGCGATGATTGGGATTGGCATTTTGCAGCATCATCCCGCCTCGCGCATGATGCGCGCGCTGTACGCCAATTGGTTTCCGACGCTGCCCTTTGTTTCCGACATTCTCACCAAAGCGGGCCAAGTCATGGCGAACGATGAAAACGCGGAACGGCTCTTGACCCAAGACCATTTGGTCGCGGTCTTTCCCGAAGGATACAAAGGCGTCGGCAAATTGTACAAGGATCGCTATCATCTGGCGCGCTTTGGGCGCGGCGGTTTCGTGCGCGTCGCGTTAAAAGCCAAAGCGCCAATGATTCCCGTCGCCGTCGTCGGCGCGGAAGAGACGTACATTTCGCTGCACAAATCGCAGACGCTGGCGAAATTGATTGGCTTTCCGTACTTTCCGATTTCGCCGACCTTTCCGTGGCTGGGACCGCTCGGTCTGATTCCCCTGCCGACAAAATGGTACATTGACATTGGCGAACCGATTCCAACCGACCAATATCCCGACGGCTCGGAAAATAATTTGATGCTCATTTCGCAATTGACCGACCAAGTGCGCGACACGGTGCAAAATATGCTGAACGACCGCTTGCGCCAACGCAAATCAATTTTCATGGGATAACGCAAGCCAAGCCCGCGCGGTCATTTTGAAATGCAAACGCGCAGGCGCCAAACCAAGAGGAGCTAAATCATGCCCGTCTTTCGAGATGCCGAAATCATGTATGCGGTCATGCGCGAATTGTTTAGCGCGGTCGCGGAAAAAAATCCCAAAGCGTTTGACGATATGGTAAAGAATCGTCTGACGGTGCGCTTTAAAGTGAGCCAGCCCAGCGGCGAAGTGACGCTCGACGGCAAAACGCGTCCGCCCAAATTTACGTATGGCGCGTTCAGCGGTCGCCCGGACATTGATTTGGAATTAACGGGCGATGTGTTGGACAAATTACTCAAGCACGAAATCTCGGCGCAAAAATCGGTGATGGATGGCACGATTAAATTCAAAGGCAATCCGCTCAAGCTCAACGCCATGTTGAGCGTCTTGAAAGCGAGCAACGCCTTTTATCCCGACGCGCTCAAGAAAAACGGTTTGTAAAAAAAATTGCCGCCCGAAAATTTCGGGCGGCAATTTTTTTACTTTTTTCTTTTTGCCAATTCCTGTTCCACCGCGTGCCATTCCACATTGCGCGCCGCGAGCAAGACCAACAAATGATAAATCAAATCCGCGCTTTCGGACGCCAAACGTTCGTCGCTTTCTTGATACGATGCCACAATCACTTCAATTGCTTCCTCGCCCACTTTTTTTGCGATTTCGACATCGCCCGCCGCAAACAGTTTTGCGGTGTACGAATGTGGCGGCGGATTTTCTCGGCGCGCGACAATCGTTTTATACAATCCGTCCAAAATTTCGCTCACGCTCTTTTGTCTCCCGTCTCGGCTTTTTTCGGCAGCGCCAACGCGCGATAAAAGCACGACGTTTCGCCCGTGTGACACGTTGGGCCCGCCGGTTCGCACAACAGCAATAACGCGTCGCCGTCGCAATCGTACAAAATTTCGCGCACGCGCAGCACATTGCCCGACGTTTCGCCTTTGCGCCACAATTTTGCGCGGCGGCGGCTCCAAAAGGTCGCGTATCCGCTTTCCATCGTCGCGCGCAGCGCGTCCGCGTTCATGAACGCAAACATCAACACTTGATTTGTATTGGCATCCTGAACTATCGCGGGCAATAAACCGTTCGCGTCAAATTTGAGTTCTTCATTCATTCGCTTGTATCTCCGCTTGCAAATCTTTTTCTCTCAAAACGCCATCGGACACGCACGCCGCGTTCCGCCAAATAATTTTTTACCTGCGGCACGCTCAACGTGCGGTCGTGAAACAAAGATGCGGCGAGCGCGGCGTCCGCATTTGTTTTTGCAAACGCATCGTAAAAATGCGCGAGCGTTCCCGCGCCGCCCGACGCAATGACCGGAATGTTGACCGCATCCGTAATCGCGCGCGTCAATTCCAAATCATAGCCGACCTGCGTTCCATCGCGGTCAATGCTCGTCAATAAAATTTCGCCCGCGCCCAAAGCTTCCGCTTGACGCGCCCATTCAATCGCGTCCAATTCCGTCGGTTTGCGCCCGCCGTGCGTGTACACGCGCCATTTTTTTTCGCCGTTCGACGGCGGCGCGCCGTGCACCGCTTTGGCGTCGAGCGCCACGACGATACATTGCGCGCCAAACGTTTCGGCACATTCCGAAATAATTTTCGGATTCGCCACGGCGGCGGTATTGACGCTCGCTTTATCCGCGCCCGCGCGCAAGACCGCGCGAAAATCGTCAACGCAGCGCACGCCGCCGCCGACCGTGAACGGAATAAAAAGCGTATCCGCGACGCGTTCCACCATCCGCAGTAAAGTGCCGCGCGCTTCGACCGAAGCCGTAATATCGAGAAAGACGATTTCGTCCGCGCCCTGTTCGGCGTACCAACGCGCCTGCTCAAGCGGGTCGCCCGCGTCGCGCAATCCGACAAAGTTGATGCCTTTGACGACGCGGCCGTTTTTTACGTCCAGACAAGGAATAATTCGTTTTGCCAACATTTGTTTTTACTCGCAATACGCCGCGTCGAAATATCCGCGCGCCATTTCCAATGCCTGCGTCAAGCGAATTGTTTCCGTGTACAACGCTTGCCCCACGATAACGCCCTCGATGCCAATCGCGCTGACGCGCAACAAATTTCGTATATCCTCCAACGACGCGACGCCGCCCGACGCGCTGACGCGCAAACCGGTCGCGCGCGCAAAAGCCGCCATGGCGCCGGCATCAATGCCCTGCATCATTCCATCGCGCGCAATGTCCGTCACGATTGCGCGCGTAACGCCCCCTTCGCGCAGCCGCTTGCCAAATTCTATCGCGTCAATGCCCGCACCCTGCGCCCAACCGCGCGTGGCGACAATGCCCGCGCGCGCGTCAATTGCCACCGCGACGCGTTCGGCGCCAAATTCATGCAGCGCTTGCGCCGTCATTGCGGGCTGTTCCACCGCCGCCGTCCCAATGATAACGCGGGCGACGCCCAACGCCAACGCGCGGCGCATGGATTCTAGATCGCGCAAGCCGCCGCCAAATTGTACGGGAATTTTTACCGCCGCGAGAATTTTTGTCAGCGCGTCCACATTCAACGCGCCGCTTTCGCCGAACGCGCCATCCAAATTCACCACATGCAGCCATTCTGCGCCCTGCGCCGCCCACCGCTGCGCGATGCGCGCGGGGTCGTCGGAATAAACGCTTTCATTTTCCGCGCGTCCCTGTTTCAAACGCACGACGCGCCCTTTACGCAAATCAATCGCCGGAAAAATCGTGAACATTTCTCTCTTGGG
>JAJVIA010000042.1:0-19034 GCA_022072245.1 Anaerolineae bacterium | reverse complement strand
GCTGCGCGATGCGCGCGGGGTCGTCGGAATAAACGCTTTCATTTTCCGCGCGTCCCTGTTTCAAACGCACGACGCGCCCTTTACGCAAATCAATCGCCGGAAAAATCGTGAACATTTCTCTCTTGGGTTCCGTACCAAACGCTCACCGCAGCGTTTTCCTCCCGCGCAGGGGAACGAAGCGGCGTTCGTTCCGTACCAAACGCTCACCGCAGCGTTTTCCTCTCGCGCAGGGGAACGAAACGGCGTTCGTTCCCTACAGCAGCTCTAAAAAATTTTGCAGCATCTTTAATCCATCCGCGCCGCTTTTTTCGGGATGAAATTGCGCGCCCCACACCTTTCCCGATTCTATGGCGGACGCGTACGAGATGCCGTAATCCGTACGCGCTGCGATTATGTTTTCGTCCATCGGCGCGCAATAATACGAATGAACAAAATAGGCAAACGCGTTCTCGGCAATGCCCGCGAGAAATTTGGATTGGGGCTGAATCTGCAATTGATTCCAACCGATTTGCGGCAATTTGCCTGCGGCGCGCGGAAATTTTTTCACTGCGCCGCGCAAAATACCCAAACCGCGATGCGCGCCATTTTCCTCTGAACTTTCAAACAACAATTGCATGCCCAAACAGATGCCGAGAAACGGCGCGCCGCGCGCCAGCGCCGCGTGCAGCGGTTCGAGCCAGCCGCGCGCGGTCAAACTCTGCATTGCGGGCCCAAATGCGCCGTCGCCGGGCAATACCAACGCGCGCGCGTTCTTTAAGGTTGACGGCGTATCCACAATCCGCGCATCCGCGCCGAGCGCGGCGAACGCGTGACGCACGCTCCGCAAATTCGACATGCCGTAATCAATAATCGCAATCATGGGCGTTGACGGAGAACGCATCGCAAATGAGTTTGCCATCTGCAACGCGTCATGGGTTAGACCAACGTTCCTTTGGTCGAAGTTTCGGCGCGGCGCGCATCGAGGGTCGTCGCCATACCCAACGCGCGGCCCAACGCTTTGAACAACGCTTCGGCTTTATGATGGTCGTCGCGGCCGTACAAAATGTGCGCGTGCAAATTTATTTTGGCGCGCTGCGCGAGCGTCTCGAAAAAATGCGCGACGAGCGATGTGGGGAACGCGCCCAAAAGCGGCGTCGCAAAGGCGCCGTCAAACACCGCATAGCCGCGTCCGCTCAAATCCACGACTACGCGCGCCAACGCCTCATCCATCGGCACATAACAGTACCCCACGCGCGCAATCCCTTTGCGGTCTCCCAGCGCGCGTTCCAACGCGTCGCCCAACACAATCGCCACGTCCTCGATGGTGTGATGCGCGTCAATGTGCAAATCGCCGCGCGCGCGCACGCTCAAATCCAACAAGCCATGCACGGCGACGTGATGCAGCATGTGGTCAAAAAAGCCAATGCCGGTCTGAATCTCTGCTTGACCCGTCCCATCTAAATTCAGCGTGATTTGAATTTCGGTCTCGCGCGTTTTACGTTCAACGGTAGCGTTTCTGGGCATATCAAAAAATCCTTGTCTGGAGCGCTCGCAACGGCGCGGGTTCTATAATTCACGCAGCGCGTTCAACGCCGCGTCATTCATCGCCGGCGCGCCGACGCTAATACGAATGTAATCGCGCAAACGCGGCGTCTGGAACGCGCGAATCAAAATCCCCCGCTGCGCGAGCGCTTGTTTGATTGCTTGCGGTTGACGTTCCGCCACGCGCAGCAGCAAGAAATTGGTACAGCTCGGCAGCGGAGTGAGCCACTCGAATTTGGACAATGCGATTCGCATCCGTTCGCGTTCCGCAATAATCGCGCGCACATTATTCATCAAGTATTTCACATCAAGCAGCGATTCACGCGCCGCCAACAAACCCGCCTCATTCACATTATACGGCGCGCGCAATGTATGCAGCGCGCGCGCCAGCGCGGGCGCGGCGATGAGATACCCCACGCGCAAACCCGCCAGCCCCGCCCATTTGCTGAAGGTACGCACAATGACGAGATTGGGATAGCGCGCTGCCAGATCCACCGCGCTCGTACCCGCAAATTCAAAATACGCCTCGTCCATCAAGACCAGCGCGGGCAATTCCAACAACCTTAATAAATCCGCGCGCGGCAGCAGACCGCCATCGGGATTATTCGGCGACGCGAGACAAAGCGCTTTGATGTTCGACGTTTGCGCGGCGCGGATCACGGCGTCCGTATCCAGCGTAAAATCCTCTCGCCGCGCCACTTCGCATACGCGCCCGCGATTCGCCAACGTAAAAATGCGATACATCTCGAACGACGGCGGCGCGTCCAGAACGACCTCGTGCGGCTCCAAAATCGCGCGCAATACCAAATCAATCGCTTCGTCGCCGCCGTTGGTCAGGACGATATTTTCAGGATTCACGCCGGCGTACTGCGCCACCTGCGCGCGCGCCTCGTCCTGACTGCAATAAAATTGCCATGTGCGCGCGGCGGCGAGCGCGGTAAGGACGCGCGGCGAGGGACCGTACGGATTCTCGTTCGCATCGAGTTTGATGACGCGGCGCGGGTCCATCCCATGCGCGGGCGCGTAATCTCGCAGCGCGCCCAAATCGCTCCGCAACAGTCGGGTTAGCGTTTCATCCTTCATCCTGTATCCTTTGCTCCAGCGCGCGTGCGTGCGCCGTCAGCTCTTCGCCCTGCGCCAAAATTTGACCGGGCGCGCTCAGCTGTTTGGCTTCCGCCGCGCTGGCATAAAACACGCTCGTGATTTTTACAAAATCGTTCACATTCAACGGCGACATGAAACGCGCCGTCCCGCCCGTTGGCATCACGTGACTCGGACCCAACATGTAATCGCCCAACGCTTCGGACGACTGTTCGCCGACAAAAATGCCGCCCGCGTTCCGCACGCGCGGCACGAGCGCCCACGCGTCGCGCGTCAGCAAACACAAATGTTCCGGCGCGTACTCGTTCGCCAGTTCCAAACATTCGTCGAGCGAAGCCAATACGCAAAGCGCGCCCTGATTTTGCCAAGCCGATTCAATCACCGCGCGGCGCGTCAAGCGAGGCAATTGCGCGTCAATTTCATCCGCCACGCGTTCTGCCAACGCGCGCGACGGAGTGAGCAAAATGCTCGTCGCCAAAACGTCATGCTCCGCTTGCGCGAGCAAATCCGCCGCCACATAGCGCGGCGGCGCGGAATCGTCCGCAATCAAAACGGTTTCGGTGGGACCGTACAAACCGTCAATGCCGACGATGCCAAACGCTTGGCGTTTGGCGAGCGTCGTAAAAATTCCGCCCGCGCCGACAATTTTATCCACGCGCGGAATCGTGCGCGTGCCAAACGCCAACGCCGCAATCGCTTGCGCGCCGCCCAACGCGTACACGCGCGCCACGGCGGCGACGCGCGCGGCGGCGAGAATAACCGGCGCAATTTTGCCCGCGCGCGTCGGCGGCGACACGACAATGATTTCGGGTACGCCCGCGACTTGGGCGGGCAGCGCGCTCATCAACAAAGACGACGGCAAAGGCGCCGCGCCGCCCGGCGCATAAACTCCCACGCGCGCGAGCGGTCGAATGATTTGCCCCAGCGCGCCGCCTTCGGGCGTCCAATCGAGCCACGATCTCGGTTTCTGTTTTTCGTGAAACGCGCGAATGCGCTGCGCCGCGAGATGCAGCGCGTCGCGCACGGCGCGCGGCGTTTCCTGATACGCGGTCTCGATTTCCGCCGCGCTCACCAAAAAATTTTCGCGCGCGCCGCCGTCAATTTTTTCATTCCACTCGCCCACCGCCGCGTCGCCGCGTTCGCGCACGTCGTCCAAAATTTTTTTCACCGCCTCTTCGGGCGTCAAGCGCGCGCCAAAAGTTTTTTCCAGACGCGCCAGATTGGCGGGAGAAATTATTTTTTCCGTCAACGTCCGCTGCCGCGCAATTTTTGCGCGCGCGGCTTGCGCCCCCAATAAAATCGGAATTCGCTTCATTCGTCACCTGATAATGATTTACGGCGCGCGCGTCGCCCGCTTGACCGCGTCCAATACATTTTGTATTTCTCGAAAGCGCAGCGCATGACTCGCGCGATTCACAATCAACGCCGCTTGCGCTTGCCCAAGCGTTTCCAATTCGACCAGCCCATTTTCTTTTAACGTGCGACCCGTGTCCACAATGTCCACCACCAAATCGCTCAAACCCAACGCGGGCGCGATTTCAATCGAGCCGTGCAGCGGAATAATTTCGACAGACCAGCCGCGTTCGACAAAAAATTTGCGCGTGAGACGCGGATATTTGGACGCGACGCGCAGCGCCGTTTCGAGCCGCCAATCGGTTTGCGCGCGCTCGCGGCGCGCGGCGAGCGCGATGCGACAAAAACCGAACGGCAGCGTCAGCGGTTCAAAAAGATCGCTTTCATTTTCCAACAAAACATCTTGGCCCACGATTCCCCAATCCGCCGCGCCATATTCGACGAACGTCGCCACGTCGAACGGCTTGAGCAAAAGAAACCGCGCGTCATGTTTTGTATCGGCGACAATCAATTTACGCGTCGCGCCGCGCAGTTCGCGCACGTCCAAACCAATCGCTTCCAAAACCGCGAGCGCGTGCGGCAGCAATCTGCCTTTGGGCAAAGCAATCGTCAGCGCGCTCATAGCCATTCCTCCGCGCCGCCGTCGGCGAACCAGACGCGCCGCGCGCCGCGCTGCCGCGCATAGGCGCTGATTTCCGCGCGCGAACCGCTTTGCAAATACCATTCGACGCGCTGACCTTGCGCGCGCGCTTCCGCCACGCGCTCCGCCAACGCGCGCGCGGCGCCCAATTCCGCCACGATATCCGGCGTCAATTGCACGTCCGACGAATTTTGCAATTTCAACGCGGCGAGCGCGCGTTCGACGCCAATGGCGAAACCGCACGCGGGCTGCGCGCCGCCAAAATGCGCGAGCAAATGGTCATAGCGTCCGCCGCTCAAAAGCGCAAACCCGATGCCGCGCGCAAACGCTTCAAACACGATGCCCGTGTAATATGCCATGCCGCGCACCATCCCCAAATCGAGCGTCGTCGCGGCGGCGACATCCAGCGCGTCGAGCGTTTGCCAAAGCGCGCGCAAGCGCGCGATGGCGTCTTGCGCGGCGGGATTGACCGCGCACTCGGCTGCCGCGCGTTCCAAAATTTCCGCGCCGCCGGTCAACGCGGGCAATGCCGCCAGCGCGCGGCGCAGCGGCGGCGGCATCGGCATTTGACGCAGCGCGTCATCGAGCGCGCCTTGATTCTTGCGTTCCAGCGCGGATTTGATTTGTTCGCGTTGGGTTTCCGTCAAAGCCAACGGACCGAGCAGCGCGTTGATAAAATCCATCGCGCCGACGCGCAGACGAAAATCATTCAAGCCCAGCGCGCGCAGCGCCGTGACCGCGAGCGCAATTATTTCGGCGTCCGCTTGCGCCGTGCCGCAGCCAATGAGTTCCACGCCCGCTTGTGTAAATTCGCGGCGCAGCGACGCTTTGGGTTCTTCGTGCCGAAAGACATTGGCGACGTAAAAAAAACGCAGCGGCAAGGGTTGGTCGTACAATTTTGTGCCGACGAGGCGCGCAATCGGAATCGTCGGGTCCGCGCGCAGCGCCAACATTCTGCCGTCGCGGTCGGGAAAACGATAAATTTCTTGGCGCACTTGCGGACTCGCTTCGGCGGCGAGCGTCTCGTAATATTCAAAGGTCGGCGGAATAACTTGGGTATAATTCCACTGCGCGAAAATTTCGCGCAAACGCGTTTCGAGCCGCGTTTTGCGCGCGGCTTCTTGAAAATATAAATCGGCGACGCCGTGCGGCAACTGCCGTTCGACGGAAAAAGTTTTCAACATGCGACGGTACGCCCCGCCTCTGTCACATCACAACGCCGCAGCGAGGGTTTGTGATGAATTCTGGCGCTATCCTTGACGCGAACCAAAACAAAAAAGGGCTTGTCAAAAATGACCAGCCCTTGGGTGAATCCTGTGAAAAAGCGCGACCAGAATGGTCAGCCGCGCCGCTGCCGTTTCACTCGACTCACCCCGATGCATGATGATGATGGCGCGAACCGACGCGCGCATCATGCTGCAAACGGAAAGAGTCGAAAGTGAACATTGCCGACGATTGTATGCAAAAGCGCGTTCAGGTCAAATCGCGGCGCGCGCCGTCAGAGCGCGTCGTAACGCAGTTCGGACCGAATTTGGACACACCAAAACATCTCGCTTGCGGATACTGCCAAAGGGCGACGCCGCGCGGGGCATATGACGCACTGCGTCATGCGTAATTGTCAAAAAAGCAAAATCCGCATACACTAGGCGTACCCAGATGTGCGCGCCCCTCGCGGGCGTCAATTCACCAAAGAAGGTGATTCCTCATGGCTTTAGCTAAACATGCGCGTCGTTCCAAAACGGCATTGGTCCTCGCCGGCGGCGGTTTGACCGGCGCGGTGTACGAAATCGGCGCGCTGCGCGCGATTGACGATTTGCTGCTCGACCGCACCGTGAACGATTTTGATATTTTTGTCGGCACGAGCGCGGGCGCTTTGGTCTCGACCTTTTTGGCGCAAGGCATCAGCCCGCATGAAATCATGGACGGCTTGGCGGGCGAACACAATCAAGTGCCGCCGATTCAGCCGAGCGACGTCTTTTCGCTCAGCCGCAAAGATTTTGCGCGGTGGGGCCTTAAAATTCCGCGCACCCTCATCGGCGCGTGGTCGCATTATCTCCGCCACATGAGCGACATGACAATGTTTGATGTCGTGTGGCTTTTTTTGGACGCGCTGCCTTCGGGCTTTTACGATAACAAGGCGCTGGAGCGGTACCTGCAACGCGTCCTGGACAGTCAGGGCAAGAGCTCTCATTTTGAAGACCTCGACCGTGAGCTGTATATTATTGCCACCGATTTGGATAACGGTCAGCGCGCGGTCTTTTCCAAAGAATCGCACGCGCACGTGCCGATTACCAAAGCGGTTGCGGCTTCGGCGGCGGTGCCGGTGCTGTACAAACCGGTTCGCATTGACGGACACGATTACGTGGACGGCGCGGCGCGGGCGAACGCTTCGCTCGACATTGCCATCGAACACGGCGCGAATTTGGTCGTGTGCATCAATCCGCTCGTGCCGATTGATAACAGCGAACATCGCAACATTCCCATCCTCGGACCGGACACGGAATTTTTGAGCGACAAGGGTTTGTCCGCCATCGCGCAGCAAATCACGCGCATTTCGGCGCACGGCGCGCTGCATTATCACATCAAACAATTACGCAAGACGCATCCCGAAGTGGACATTATTTTAATCGAGCCGTCGCGCCACGATTACAAAATGTTTTTTTATAACGCGATGCGTTATTCCGCGCGTTTGATTTTGGCGCGGCACGGCTTTGAAAGCGTGACGCAGCGGATTGCCGAAGATTACGCGCGCTATAAAATTTTGTTGGAACGGCACGGCATTGCCATTACGCGGCGCGTTCTGTTACAAGAATTACGCGCGCTACAAATGGACGCGCAAGACCCGCGCACACTGAAACGCATTTTGGAAAATCCGCCCGCGCAGCCGCGCCTCAAACGCCGCCGCGCCGCCACGCGGCCCCTGCGGCGCGCGCTGACCGACTTGAATACAACGCTGGAAATAATCGAACGCCAACCCGCATAAGGAGCCCCCATGACACAACCGCACATTCCCGAAAATGTCGAAATTCACGGCCCGCTTGACGAAATCGGCGCACAGGTCTTGACGACCGACGCGCTCCAATTCATTGTCGCGTTGCAGCGCGAATTCAATCAACGCCGCCTCGAACTCGTGCAAAAACGCAGCGAACGGCAGGCGCGAATTGACGCGGGCGAGGACCCGACCTTTTTGCCCGAAACCGCAGCGGTGCGCCAAGACCCCGCCTGGCGCGTCGCGCCGATTCCCGACGCGTTACAGCGCCGCCATTTGGAAATCACCGGCCCGACGGACAAGAAAATGCTCATCAACGCGCTGAACAGCGGCTCGGATATGTTCATGGCGGATTTTGAAGACGCCAACGCGCCGACTTGGAACAATATGCTGCACGGGCAGCGCAATCTGACCGACGCGATTGAACGCGTGATTTTTTTGCAAACGCCCGAAAAAGAATATCGTTTGAATGAAAACGTGGCGACGCTGTTGGTGCGGCCGCGCGGCTGGCATCTGGAAGAAAAACATTTGACGGTGGACGGGCGCGCCATGTCCGGCTCGCTGTTTGATTTCGGTTTGTATTTTTTCCACAACGCGCGCCGTTTGCTCGCCAAAGGCAAAGGGCCCTATTTCTATTTGCCAAAATTGGAATCGCATCTCGAAGCGCGTTTGTGGAACGATGTATTTGTGTTTTCGCAAAATTACATCGGCTTGCCGCAAGGGACTATCAAAGTCACCGTATTGGTGGAAACCATTCTCGCCGCGTTCGAGATGGAAGAAATTTTGTACGAACTGCGCGAACACATCGCGGGCTTGAACGCGGGACGGTGGGATTACATTTTCTCGTGCATCAAAAAATTCCGCGCGCGCCAAAATGTATTGTTTCCCGACCGCAGTCAAGTGACCATGACCGTGCCGTTCATGCGCGCCTACACCGAATTGCTGGTTCGCACCTGCCACAAACGCGGCGCGCACGCGATGGGCGGCATGGCGGCATTCATTCCTTCGCGCAAAGACCCGGAAGTGAACGCGAACGCGCTGGCTAAAGTGCGCGAGGACAAAATCCGCGAATCGCAAGACGGTTTCGACGGCACCTGGATTGCCCACCCCGACCTCGTGCCGACCGTGCGCCAAGTTTTTGACGACGCTTTGGGCGCCAAACCGCATCAAAAAGAACGGCTGCGCGAAGAGGTCAATGTCGAACCGGCGCAATTGATTGATTTTCGTGTGCCGAACGGCAAAATTACAGAAGCGGGCGTGCGAAACAATATCAGCGTAGCGATTCAGTACACCGAAGCGTGGCTGCGCGGCAATGGCGCGGTGGCGCTGAATAATTTGATGGAAGACGCGGCGACGGCAGAAATCGCGCGCTCGCAAGTGTGGCAGTGGCTGCATCACGACGGCGTGTTGGACGACGGGCGCGCGGTGACGCCCGAATTGTATCGCGCGCTGTTTGACGACGAAGTGGAAAAAATCCAACGCGCATGGGGCGAAGCGAATGTGGCAAAATCGCGTCTCGCCGAAGCCGCGCTCTTGTTTGACAAACTGGTCACGGCGGAACAATTGGGCGACTTTTTGACGCTGCCCGCGTACCAGTATTTGGATTAACGGTCTTGGAGCTTGACTCGTTTGGTCTGGCGTGAACGTCACGGGCGCGGCGACACGGTTTGTCGCCAATCCACGCGCGCGCGACGCACAACCATTTTTTTCAGTTGCATCCGTGCGCTTCACTTGGGCTGATTCCAATGTGACGCGGACGGTTTTACACACATGTCGTACCAACAACAAATTCTCGCGCTCGAACAGGAATGGCAAACGGCGCCGCGTTGGAAACATATCACGCGCAATTTCACCGCCGCCGATGTTGTGCGGCTGCGCGGCTCGGCGCCGATTCAATATACGCTCGCGGACATGGGCGCGCGGCGTTTGTGGCATTTGTTGGAAACAGAGCCATTCGTACGTTCGCTCGGCGCCATGACGGGCAATCAAGCCGTCGAAATGGTCGCAGCCGGTTTGCAAGCGATTTACGTCAGCGGCTGGCAGGTCGCGGGCGACGCGAACGATTCCCTGCAAATGTATCCCGACCAATCGTTGTATTCGGTGAGCAGCGTGCCGACCCTGCTCAAACGCATCAACAACGCTTTGCAGCGCGCGGACCAGATTCATCACATGGACGCCATGAACGCGCAAATGGACGTATTGAACGCTCGCCGTAGCGTTCAGGCGAACGGGAACGCGGCGGCAAGCGGGAACGCGGCGGCGAGCGTTCCCTACTGGTTTGCGCCGTTGGTTGCGGATGCCGAAGCCGGATTTGGCGGCACGCTCAATGTGTTTGAATTGGTCAAGGCGATGATTGAAGCGGGAACCGCCGCCGTGCATTTAGAAGACCAAGTATCCGCGCTGAAAAAATGCGGACACATGGGCGGCAAAGTGTTGGTCGGGGTCCATGAATTTATTCCAAAATTGAACGCCGCGCGTCTCGCCGCCGATGTGATGGGCGTGCCGACGCTCGTTATCGCGCGCACGGACGCCGACGGCGCGAATTTGATGCACACGATCAACGACCCGCTGGACGAAGCGTTCATAACGGGCGAACGCACGATTGAAGGATATTACGGCGTGCGCGGCGGCATCGAGCTTGCGATTGCCAAAGGACGCGCGTACGCGCCCTATGCGGATTTGGTGTGGTGCGAAACCAACAAACCGGATTTGGGCGAAGCGCGCGAATTCGCGCAAGGCATCCATGAAAAATTCCCCGGCAAATGGCTGGCGTACAATTGCTCGCCGTCGTTCAATTGGAAAAAACATCTCGACGAAAAAACCATGCTGACGTTCCAAGAAAAACTCGGCGCGCTGGGTTACAAATTCCAATTCGTCACGCTCGCGGGTTTCCACACGCTCAATGCGAGCATGTTCGACCTCGCGCACAATTACAATCTCGAAGGCATGTTGGCGTACTCGCGTCTGCAAGAAAAAGAATTCGAGATGGAATACGAACACGGCTACAAAGCGGTCAAGCATCAAAGTTTCGTCGGCGCGGGTTATTTTGACCAGGTGCAAACCGCGTTGACGGGCGAAGCCGTTTCGACCAAAGCGCTCGCCGGTTCGACCGAAGAGGCGCAATTCCACGCGAAAATGCCAGAGCATGTAATCAATTAAATCAAATTCAAAATTCCGAGAGCGCCGCTTTCGGAATTTTGAATTTTACCCATGTCCCAAGCTCTCTCTGATTCTCGGCTCGCCAATCTCGGCGCCGGCGTTCTGCGTAACGGCTTTGACGCGTATCATGGCGAATTCAAAGCCATTACGCGCCGCGCGAAAACGCGTTTCGAACAGTGCGATTGGCAAGGCATCATGGCGGACGCGCAAGAACGGCTCGAAATCCGCAACAAAGTTTTGACGCGCACGGTGCAAGCGATTCACGATTTATTGGCTGCGCGCGTGCATGACCATTCGATTTGGGTCGGCATCAAAGCCGTGTACTCGGGTCTGATTGCCGACCGCGACGATTGGGAAATCGAGGAAACGTTTTACAACAGCGTGACGCGCCGCATCTTTGCGACGGTGGGCGTGGACGCGCAAATCGAATTCGTGGATACGGATTTCGACGCGCCGCCGACGCACGCGCGCACGCCCATCTTTCGCAGTTACGCGCAGGCGAGTTCCACCGCCGCGCTGGTCGAATATATTTTGCGCGATTTTACGTTCAGCGCGCCGTATGAAAATGTCGCGCGCGACGCGCAGCGCGCGGCGGCGCAAATCGAACGCGCATTACGCGCCTTGCGCGCGCCGTTGGTGCTGACGCGCGCGCAAATCGTAACGCAAATTTTTTATCGCGGCCGCCGCGCCTATATCGTCGGCAAAATTTATGCGGGCGCGCATACCCTGCCCTTTATTCTCGCGCTGCAAAACGAAGGCGCAGGCATTTATGTGGACGCGACGCTGTTGGACGAAGACGACGTGAGCATTTTGTTTTCGTTCACGCGTTCCTACTTTTTTGTCCAAGCCGAACGCCCGTACGACCTCGTGCGTTTTTTGCAATCGTTGATGCCGCGCAAACGCATCGCGGAATTGTATATTTCCATCGGCTATCACAAGCACGGCAAGACGGAATTGTACCGCGATTTTTTGCGGCATCTCGAACAGTCGGACGACAAATTTGAAATTGCGCCGGGCGAGCGCGGCATGGTGATGCTCGTTTTTCATTTGCCATCGTACGAAGCGGTTTTCAAAATCATCAAAGACAATTTCGACGAACCCAAAAAGACGACGCGCGCCCAAGTGAAAGCGAAATACAATTTGGTCTTTCGCCACGACCGCGCGGGGCGGCTGGTGGACGCGCAGGAATTTGAACATCTCGCCTTTGACCGCGCGCGCTTTGACGACGCGCTGGTGAACGAGATGCTGGCGAAAGCGAGCGAGACGGTGCGCGTCGAAAATGGACGCGTCGTCATTTCGCATCTGTACGTCGAACGCCGTCTCGAACCGTTGAATCTGTTTGTGAAATACGCGGACGAATACGCGGTGCGGCGCGCCGTGACCGATTACGGATACGCCATCAAAGACCTAGCCAAAGCCAACATTTTCCCCGGCGATATTTTGCTGAAAAATTTTGGCGTGACGCGGCACGGGCGCGTGATTTCGTACGATTACGACGAATTGTGTTTGATTACGGAATTGAATTTTCGCCAACTGCCGCAAGCGCGCGATGAGGAGGAGGAATTGGCGGGCGAGGCGTGGTTTTATGTGGGCGAAAATGATTTCTTTCCCGAAGAATTTGGGAAATGGTTGGGGCTCGCGCCGCAGTGGAAACAAATTTTCTTGGAACACCACGCGGATTTATTTCATCCGCCATTTTGGAACGACGTGCAAACGCGTTTGCGCGCGGGCGAAGTCATTGATATTTTGCCGTACGCGGAAAATCAGCGTCTGCGCGGCGGCGACGCGTAAACGACCGCTTAAAGTTCGCCGACTTGCGCGCCAGCATTGCGCGCAACATTTGCACCGTATCAATTTCGCGCGACGTCTTGTCGTGACGAAACGCGACGATGCGCGCGAGACAATCTGTGGTTTGTGATTTTGCCGAATTTTCATTCCCGCATATAATTGTTTCGTTGTAATCGGGGTGTAGCGCAGCCCGGTAGCGCGCTTCGTTCGGGACGAAGAGGCCGGAGGTCCAAATCCTCTCACCCCGACCAAAATAGTTAGGAATAATGAGGACTGAGCCAAGCGTTCAGTCCTCATTATTTTTTGGGGCGCGACGTCTGCGCGAACTTTTTTGTCGCCGCGCGCAGCGCGCGTTCGGCGTCAATGCCGTGTTCCTCTGCCGCGGCGGCGAGTTCAAACAAGAGCTCGCCGACGACGCGTTCGCGCGCGCGGGCGCGCGTGACGGCGCCGCGCATCTGCGCGGCGAGTTCGCCGCCTGACTTGTACGGCGAACGCGTAAAGCCGTTATGCTGCTTGGCGCGGCGCGCGCGTTCCGATACTTTTTGCGCGCGAGTGAGCGCGGGCAAGTCGCGCGGAATGTTGGCGTCGAGCGCGGGAACGGTTTCGGTTTGCCCCTTGCGCGCTTTTTCTTCACGTTTGATTTTTTCCCAATTCGCAATGACCGTTTCGGCGTCGTCCGCCGACGTGGCGCCAAAGACGTGCGGATGACGGCGAATCAATTTTGCCGCCAGTTCAGCCCACACTTCCGCCAGAGTAAATTGGTTTTCATCGCGCGCGATTTGCGCCTGAAACAAAACGTGCAATTGCAAGTCGCCCAACTCTTCTTTCAAATGCGGCATGTCGTCGTCGGAAATGGCTTCGATGACTTCGTACGCCTCTTCGACCAAAGAACGCGTGATGCTCGCGTGCGTCTGTTCCAAATCCCACGGACAGCCGCCGACGGGCGCGCGCAAATGCGCCATGAGATTGGCGAGCGTGAGCGCCGAACTCGGATACGGCAGCGGCGGCACGTACAATGCCGCGCCGCGCGCGGCGCGCGGATGCGCGGGCGCGGCGAGCGCAAAAACTTTATGCGTTTTGCCGCGCGCCAACGTCACCGCGTGCGTCGCCGGATAATTGACGCGCAAAATTTCGAGAACGCGCGCCAAACGTTCCGCAGTGTCGCAATCCAAGATGAGCGCGGGCCGGTCGGTATCCAAACGCGGAAAATAATCGTCCGCCAATTCGCGCGCCGGAATGATTTGGATGGCGCGCGCGCGCGGGTCTAGCGCGAACCGCGCCAAGAGCGCGGCAAGGTCAAATGTTTTCATAATACGCATCAAACCTGATTGAAAAATGCGGCGGTTGAACGCTTGGGGTTTGTAAAAGTTTAACTTTTCGAATTGTCATTGCAAGCGCGGCGGTTTTTGTCGCACAAAGCAATCTCCTACGCGCGAATTCAGACAGTTGTAAATTTGCGGACCCTTAGCTTTTGCTTTGACGAATAAAGAACGCGGCGAGACCCAGCAGGGCGGCGCCGACAATCAGTACAACCGCCAACACAATCAAGATTAAATTATTATTATTCGTCTGGCGCGGCGGAACGACATTCGGCACGCCGCCAAAGACGCGCGTACGCTGCGGTTCCACCTCTTCGCCCGCAGCCATTGCAACGTCCGTATTTTCTGTGACGACCGTTTCGGTGACCGCCGCCGTTTGCGTCGCGTCGGCTTGCGCTTTGGTCGCTTGCGCTTGCGCGGTTTCCGTAACCGGCTCGGGCGTCGCGCTCGCGGGAAGCGGCGTATGCGTTTGCGAAGGCGTCGGCGAAAGCGGCGTTACCGTTGCGGTCGCGGTTGGGGAAGCCGTCGGCGTCAGCGTCGGCGGAATTTGGGTTGGCGTCGCAGTCGCCGCGCTGCCCTTGTTATCGCTTGCTAAAATCAATGACGGCGGCGCGGCGGGCGGATGCAATTCATTCAATTTGAATGTTTGTTTCGCCGTGCCTTGTTCGCCGCTCGCCAAAATTAAAACGCGGTCGCCGTCCGGGTCGAACGTGTATTTTTGAGTCGCGTTGGATGCGCGCGCCAACGCGGCATCGAGATTGAAAAAATTGCCGCCGTCCGGCACGACCACAAGCGCCGAGAGCCAGGTCGAACGACCTGCGGTACCTTTTTTATCGCCGTCGCGCAGTTGGGCGTACACCAGCGCGCCATCCGCTTCGCTTCCGTCGGGATTCGAGACGCGCCCGACAATTGAAAACGGCGCGCCGGGCGCAAGCGGCGGACCCGTGCGAATGGTCCAATGCGCGTTGTTTTGCGAAAAAGTTTTGCCGCCCGACACAATGTCGAACGTATAATTTGTTTTCGCGTCCACATTGGAAACGACGACGTAATGCGTTTTGCCTTTAAACGCCGCGCCGCGCGCGTCATCGTAGGTTGTGCCATCGCTCAACTTGACCTGCCCTTTTTCCGCCTGCTGCGTGCGCCACGTGACGACAAATTGATTGTCGGGACTCACGCCGTCAAAAACGACGACCATATTCGACAGGCAAACGGTGGCGGAAGGGTCGGCGGCGACGGGCGCGACGGCGCACGGCAGCGGGTCAGCCGCCAGCGCGGCGAACGGAACCAGCAATAGAACGAGGGCAAACAGGGCAAGGGCAAACGCAAAGGAGGCGGTGCGCCGCGTAGAAAACGTGTTCATGGTAAAAATTCAAAAGAACGCGCACACGACATTGTGCCGGGGACCGGTTCTTTTGTACCATCCTTGCGGCGCTTTGTCAAAGGAATCGCGTCCGATTTTTGGGCGCGCGGTTCAGCCAATTAGAAAACGCAGCAAATGGAACTTGGGCGTCAGGTTTAGCGTCCCAGAGAGGCGGTTCGCATTGCGCTTTTGACGCAATCGGACAGTGTGCTATACTCTTGCGTCGAAATTAGTCAGCCGAATTTTTCTATGTCTTGCGCCCGTTTTTCCTTCTCGACGCGCCTCGTTGGCGCGCTGGTCATTCTGTTCACGTTTTTATCCGCTTGTGGACAACGCCCACCGATTGAAACTACAATTTTACCGGCTGGCAACGAGACCCCAACCGACTTTGCCAAGCTCCAAGTTTCGGCGGCAGAGACGCAAATCACCATCACGCCGACCTTGACGGCAACGCTCGCCGCCACCGCGTTGGCGACGCCGACGAGTACGCTGGCGCCGTCATTTACGCCATCGCCCCCGGTCAGCGCCACGCAGCCCCTTACGGCAAATCAAACAACTTTGCCGGACACCGCGACGCCGTCGGCGCGCGGCACAGTGACGGCGACAAACGTCGCCGCCGAAACGCCGCCCGCCGAAGCGTGTTTCGGTTCGATTAACGGCAGCGTCGTCGCCGATTTAAACAACAACAGTCAAGCCGAAGCCGGCGAGCCGGGCGTGCAGGGCGCAAAATTATTTTTGTACAACGCGACGGGCGTCATTGGTTTATACACCACCGGCAACGGACAATTTTATTTTCCCGGTCTCGCCGCAGGCAAATATACTTTGACCGCCGCGCCGCCGGTGGGCTATACCTCCGCCGACAGCGGTTCATTCGAAATCATCGTCCAGTGCGATAAAACGGTTACGCAAAATATCTTGATGCACGGCGGCACGCCCGCGCCCGACGCGACGCCGACGGCGGCGAGCCGCAGTAAAATTACGCCCGTGCCAGCCGAAACCGGCACGCCGCGCGCGAGCCGCAGCGGAACTGGCGCGAGCAAATTCAAACCGTTCTCTGTCGCCGCCGTGTACGATATTGCGGGCTGCGGTTCGATTACGGCGCCCGGCTTGTATCGCTTGGCGACTTCGTTGACGAGTCAATGGGATTGCATTTCGATTTACAGCGACAATGTGATTTTTGATTGTCAGGGCTATGCGCTCAACGGCCGCGATTACAATGGCTATGGCGTGGTCGTGCATCAAATCGGCAATGTCTTGAGTCAGCGCGCGCCGCAAAATATCGAGATTCGCAACTGCAAGAGCGCCAAACACAAGTACGGCATTTTCATTGACGCCGCCAATAATTTATATGTCCACGACAATAATTTGTCGGACAATTTCCGCGATACGGACGAACGCAACTTTGGACAATTTCTCGGTTTGACCGAAGGCGGCGGCATTCGCGTCGGCGCGACGACGAACGCGTTGATTGAAAACAATACGACCAATAACAACGCTATCGGCGTGGACGTTCGCAATGGCAGCGGCATTACCGTGCGCGGCAATACCGCGAGTCAAAATAGCGCGTGGGGCGTTCATTTTTACAATGTGCAGTTTGGCGAAATTGACGGCAACACCACCGCCGACAATATCCGCTATTGCACGTGGGGCAATGGCACGGTGGGTCCCGGCTGCGACGCGGGCGGCATCATGCTGCAATCGGGTTCAAGCAAAAACATAGTGCGCGGCAATACCATTACCGGCGGCAATGGCAACGGCATTTTTATCAAAGCGCACGGCACGCCGTGCGGCGACGGCAATGTGATTCAAGACAATACCATCAACGGCGCGCTCTATAACGCGATTGAATTGTCGTTTTGCCGCGACAATAAAATCGCGGGCAATCACATCACCAATTCGCTCGACGGCATCTGGCTCGGCTTTGCCCAAAAGAATGAAATCAACGGCGGCAACGAATTGCGCGACTTGGGCAATCACGGCATCATTTCGTGGAACAGCAGTCAGAACAATGTCTCGACCAATACGATTGTCAACAGTCGCGAAGGTTTGTATTTTTATTCTTCCGAGTATGACCGCGAACAATTTTTCTTTGTGCCGGGCGAACCGAGCGACCACGTTTCGACCGAAAATTGTTTGTGCGATAATACGCTCACCAATAATGCCGCCGTGGCGATTCATCTGAACAATTCGATCAAGAATCAAATCACGCAAAATCGCTTGACCAATAACACGGTCAATTTTCTGATGGAAGGCAATACCGCGGGCAACATCATTCAGGACAATGTCATTCAAGGCGGCGCGTACAAGTTGGACGCCGCCCCCGCGCAACGCGTCGCCTTTTCCACCAAACCCACCGCGCTGACCGCCTACACATTTGAGGGTCGCCCGTTAACGCGCGCGGAATTTTTGCGCGCGCTGTGGACCGATTCGCCCGGCGAACCGTTTGACCTGCAATGGTTCAAATTGAAAATGCGAATTTCGCTGGCGTGGATGTTGGGCAAATAGCGTCATTTTGACAGTCCAATAAAAAACGACGGACGCAGCGGAACGTGCGCCCGTCATGTAATGGCTGCAAGTTATTCCAGAATCGCTCCAGTTCATCCCCTCACGCAATCTCCGCCAGCAGCGCCGCCGTCAGCCGTTCGCGTTCGTCCCGCGCCGCCGCGAGTTTCGTTTCCAAGTCATCACACAATTTTTTCACCTGACGCGCTTTTGCAATAATGCGCTGTTGTTCCTGCAAAGAAGGCAATGCAATCAAGAAACCTTTGATTTTCTTTAGCCCTAAATCCGGAACACCAATGGATTTCGTATGACCTTGTGCTTGTTCCAATACAATACCACTATCTAAATAAAGATTTAGGTACTCCGCCTCGATAAGCGGTCGAATCAAGCAACAAGAATATGAAATCATAAATCGCTCGTTGGTGTTGACAATCCTCGCTTTACCGAGCCTCGCTCCAATTCGAGAATAAATAATGTCTCCGCGTTGTGGTAAGAGCCTTCTCGACATGGAGGCGAAATCTTCTTCGGAGATGAGTTTTATATCTCGCTCAAAGTTAATCGTTCCATCATTGAGCAGGTCTTTGGCAGAAATGAATTTCACTCCACGTTCAACTGTCTTGGGCATATGATGCGTGGGGTCAATGACAACAGAACAGATGTCATCAAGTCTCGCCCACTCCCACCCCTCCGGCAACTGGAACGGTTTTTCATCGTCGCGGATAGACCCGAAGGGTTTTTGAAAACCCTTCGGGTCTTGTTGTTCACGAATCCGTTTCAACAATTCACTTGCGGGTTCGTCGGCGGGTTCGCGGCGTGTGAGTTTGCCGCGCACTGCCAATTCCAAAATCGTTTGACGCAGGGGCGCAATGTGTTCGGGTTCGGCATAGAGCGTGTCGAAATGTTGGGCGATGAATGACCAATGCGCGTGAAATTCTTTTGGCGTTTCTGCCTTGAGGAGCTGCGCGAGCGCGGACTCGTTCACGCGGGCGAGTTCGGTTTGCGAGCGCGCGAGTTTTTCGCGGAGCGCGCGGGTCTGGGCAAAAAGTTGTTCGACGCGCGCGACGATGCGGTGTTGTTCGTTCGTGGGCGGAAGAGGCACTACTCCCAACGAAAATTTTGAATCACTAATCGCGGGATAAGCGATTCCTGTTGAGTGCAAAGATACGAAATCAATGAAAAATCGGCTACGTAGATATAACAACAAGAATCTTCCATCAACGCCTTTTCGCGGATGCATAACGTAGAATGCTGTACTGACAATCGGAGGCGGATTGAATTCTTGGTCAACAATCGCAATGTTCA
>JAJVIA010000112.1:39677-46129 GCA_022072245.1 Anaerolineae bacterium | reverse complement strand
TTGATTCGCAAAATTTCGCGCGAAGGATGCGACCTCGCGGGTTCGCTGCACGCGGCGGAACACGCGTGCATTGGTCTCTTGCCGTTGTTTGCAATGTGCGACCGTTGGGACATTGGCGGGCTTTCGATTTTGATGCATCCCGACACGGGCAAACCGCAAATTTTTATTTACGATGGTTTTCCCGGCGGCATCGGCATCACGGAAAAAGCGTTCGCGCTGCTGGAATCGTTATGGAAGGCGACGCTGGAAACGATTGAACAATGTCCGTGCGAATTCGGCTGCCCCTCGTGCGTGCAATCGCCCAAATGCGGCAACAACAACGAACCGTTGGATAAAAAGGGCGCGGCGCTGTTGTTGCGAGGATTATTGGGAAAAAAATAGGTTCCCCGATTGACGCCGCGCGCGTTTCGCATACAATCTGCAACACAAGCGCATGACAACGCTAACCGATTCCCTTGATAAATTCTCGGGCGCGCACGGCGCGTCGGGCTATGAAGATGCGGTCCGCGCGCTGGTCGTCCGCGAATTTCAAAAACTCACCGACACGGTGGAAATCACGCCGCTCGGCTCTGTCATTGGCATCAAACGCGCGGGCGGAACGCGAACGCGTCGCCCTTCTCGCCGCGCCTCCGCGTCCAACGCGCCGCGTCTCCTCGTCGAAGCGCACATGGACGAAATCGGTCTCGTCGTAACGGAAATCCGCGACGGTTTTATTCGCTTTGAAGAAATCGGCTATTGGGACCCGCGCGTCCTGCCCTCGCAAAACGTTTGGGTGCATGGACGCAAAACGCTGCCCGGCGTCATTGGTTCGCGTCCGCCGCACGTTCTCACCGCCAAAGAACGCAAACACGCGCTCACGCTCGACGATTTATTTATTGACGTCGGCATGACGGACGCGCGCGCGCGCGAACTCGTCAGCCCCGGCGACATGATTACGCTCGACCGCGCGGTCATTCCGCTGCAAAACGAAATGCGCGCGGGCAAAGCGTTCGACAATCGCGCGAGCGTCGTCGCGCTGCTCGAATTTTTGAAACAGTTGCAAAACAGCGCGCTCGCGTGGGACATTTACGCGGTGGCGAACGTGAACGAAGAGGACAGCGCTTTGTACGTCGGCGCGCAAACCGCCGCGTACGCCATTCAGCCGCAGTTGGCGTTCTGTCTCGACGTGACGCACGCGCAGCAAGCGGGCTTGAACGACGAGGCGCTGCCGCAAACGGGACAGGGCCCTTGTATTGCGCGCGGCGCCAATATCCATCCGGTTGTTTTTGAAAAATTGCGCCAAACCGCGCAGCGTCATGCGCTTTCGCATCAAATCACCGTGTACGGCGGCAACACCGAAACGAACGCGTGGATGATGCAAACGACCGGCAACGGCATCCCCACCGGTCTCGTCGAAATCCCATTGCGCTATATGCACTCGGCGGTCGAAACGCTCGCGTTGTCAGATATCCAAGGCGCGGCACAACTATTGAGCGCGTTTGCGATGAATCTGAACGCGGCGGACGCGCGCGCGCTGCAAGGCGAAACCTTTACGCGCGAAACCGCGCGGCAGAAACGCGACGCGCGCAAAAACGCGGCGCGGCGCGCGCAACGCCAACGCTGAAATTATGTTACTGGAAAAATTATCCAACGCGCGCGGCGTATCCGGCGATGAAAGCGCGGTGCGCGCCCTCATCGCCGCCCATTTGCAAAAATATGTGGACGAATATCGCGTGGACGCGCTGGGCAATATCCTCGCCGTGAAACGCGCGTCGAAACGCGGCGCGCGCGCGCCCTTTAGAATTCTAGTCGCCGCGCACATGGACGAAGTGGGTTTCCTCATCACGCACATTGACCGCGACGGTTTGCTGCGGTTTGAAAAAATCGGCGGCATTGACGACCGCATCTTGCCCGCGCAAACGGTTCTCATCGGCGCCCAAGCCGTGCCGGGCGTAATTGGACTCAAGCCGCGTCACCTTTCGACGGAAAGCGAACGCAAACAGGTCGTTGCCGCTGACGCGCTGCGGATTGATCTGGGCGCGTCTTCGCGCGCTGACGCGCAGCGCGTCATTACGCCCGGCGCGTATGCGACCTTTGCCACGCAATTTTCGACGTTCGGCGACAATTGCGCGCGCGGCAAAGCGTTGGACGACCGCGCGGGCTGCGCGCTCTTGTGCGAACTCGTGCGCGAAAATTTTCCGTTCGATTTGTACGCCGTCTTTACGACTCAAGAAGAAATCGGTTTGCGCGGCGCGCGCGTCGCGGGCCATGCCGTCGCGCCCGACGCCGCGCTGGTGTTGGAAGCGACCATTTGCGACGACGCGTCAATTCGCAGTCGCGCGCGCGCAGCCCAATCCTTTCCGCCGCGCGCCCAAGCGCCCATCACGCAGCTCGGCGCGGGTCCCGCGTTGACGCTGGCGGACCGCCGTCTGCTCGCGCACAAAGGATTGACGCGCGCCATCGCCGAAACCGCGCGCGCGGAAAAAATTCCGTTCCAGTACAAACAGCCGCTCGTCGGCAGTACGGACGCGGGAATTTTGCATCGCGTGCGCGGCGGCGTACCGAGCGCGGTTCTGTCCGTACCGGCGCGGTACATTCATTCGCCCGCCGCCGTGATTTCGCTCGACGATTTTCAAAACGCGTTAAAACTCGCGCGCGCGGCGCTGCCCAAATTCGCGGACGCGCTCGACGCGTAAATTTTGTCCGCGCGAACGAGCTTATGAACGGCTATTAAATTATGACTCGCAAAGAAACTCAACGCGCGCCCGCCGCGCATTTTCCCACCTTTGATTTGGCGTCGGCGTCTCTGTCCGACGCCGCGCCGCCCGCCGCGTTGACGCCGTTTCAAGCGCTGCTCAAACGCCTGTCCGCCGCGTACGGCCCCTCTGGCAGCGAAGACCCGGTGCGCGAACTCGTGCGCGCCGAACTCAAAGGTCTCGCCGACCAAATCCGTACCGACGCGTTCGGCAATTTGATTGCCCTCCGCAAAGGCGCGGGCAGCGGACGCAAAAAAATCATGCTCGCCGCGCCGCTCGACGAAATCGGCGTAATGGTCACATTCATTGACGCGCGCGGTTTCGCGCGTTTCGATATGTTGGGCGCGGTCAATCCCTTGACGCTGCTCGGCGCGCGCGCGCAATTTGAAAACGGCGTCATCGGCATCTTGGGCCGCGAAACGCGCGGCGCGCAACGAACCGAAATTGAAACGGACGCGTTGTTTTTGGATTTCGGCGCGCCCTCGGCGGACGCTTCGCCGGTCCAAGTCGGCGCCGCCGCCTGTTTGACGGGCGAGTTTCGCGCGGCGGATAATTTTTTGTACGGCAAAGCGTTGGGCGGACGCGCAAGCTGCGCGGTCTTGGTCGAAACTTGGCGCCGTTTGAAACGCGTCGCGCACGATGTGTATTGCGTCTTTACCGTTCAATCCGCCGTCGGCGCGCGCGGCGCGGGCGCGGCGGCTTTTGCGCTGCAACCCGATTTGGCGTTCGTCGTCGCGCCCGCGCCCGCGCAGGATTTCCCCGGCGGCAATTCCAATCTGGCTTTGGGCCAAGGACCCGCGATTGTGATACAGGATGAGGATATGGTCGCCAGCGCGGCGGCGCGTCAAATATTGCTGCGCGCTGCGCGCCGCGCGGCGTTGCCATATCAAATTCAAGCTCACGCGACGCATGGCGGCGACGGCGCGCCGATTCAAGCAGCGCGCGAAGGCATTGTCACCGGCGCGCTGGGTTTGCCGGTGCGGTATCTCCATACGCCTTCGGAAATGGCGCACGAAAGCGATATTGAAAATACAATCGAACTGCTGTGCGGCGTCCTATCCGACAAGACGCTCTAAAACGAGTACCTTTCTCCCATTGAACGCCGCGCGAGATTCAGATAGAATTTCAACGCAAATTAAACATCAATTTTTTCGCTCTGACAAAGGCAAACACAGCCAAAGCTGTGGACGCAAAGCCAAGGGACCTAAAACGGAAACGTCATGGCAGCCCGGCTACCAAAGAGTATGTCGAATTGTTTTCATTCGACCGACGGGCTTGCAAAATTAAACCCGCTTCTTTGGCGCAGAAGCGGGATTTTTTTTGGCAGGAAAATGGGTCTGCTTGTTCCCCCCCACAAGCAGCCCATCGCCGGTTATTGCGCGGCCGGGCGCAATAACCGGCTATTTTTTTTGACGCAAAAATTTTTTGCGCGCGCAAAAAAATTTTTCTCGCGCGGCGTTGGCGCATTTTTTTCGCGCGTCCAAATTCTAAACGCTGTCTTGATTTGGAATGCGCCGCACCACGCCGGTCGCGCCGTCCAATTCAATCCATTCGCCATCGCGCAGCGCGCGCGTAATTTCGGCAAGCGCCGTCACCGTCGGCAATTGATATTCGCGCGCGACGACCGCGCCGTGCGAAAGCGCGCCGCCGCGCTCTAGAATCAAACCGCTCAAGCGCGCAAACACCGGCGTCCAAGCCGGGTCCGTCGAAGGCGCGACCAAAATTTCGCCCGCGCCGACGCGATGCAATTCGCGCGGCGAGTGAACGATGCGCGCCCTGCCCCGCGCGCGGCCCGGACTGACGCCGCGGCCGCGCCAGCTTTGAACTTGGGCATCCACTATTTTATCTTGCACCGGCGTATCGCCGCGCAAAAAATACGGCGCCGCTTGGCTGCCGCGCATCTCGAATTCGCGCCAATATCCGCGCCATTCGTTTTGACGCGCGACAATCCGCGCGCGCAGAAATGCGGCGTCCAAATCGCCAACCACATACGCCCGAATTTCTGTCCGCGTCGCATAAAAAATATCTTGCGGCGCGGCAAGGAGATTGCGCGCCGCGCCGATTTGCAAATACGCGCGGCGCGAAAGCGCGAGCGTTTGCTGCCAATAGTAACGCTGGTCTTCGCGCAGCTGCGCGTACCGCCGCGCCAAACCGACTAGCGGACGAAACCATAAACGCTGCTGCCATGGCAAAGCGCGACGCGCCTTGCGATACGTCTCTTGCCATTGCTCGACATTGGGTTGCGCCGCAAAGGGCTGCGCGGACAAAAGCGGCAGCAATTGAGTCGGGTCCTCGCGAAATGTCGGCTGCGCGAGGTCGAGCGAAAAAGCGCGATGCCCGTGCGCGTCCAAAAAATTTTGCAGCGCGCGCGCGGTTTCTTGTTCGGCGTCGTTCAACGGCGCGTTCGTTTGAATGAGCGTCAATAGCGCCGCGTTCAACGGCGCGGGCATTTGCGCGAGCGCGGCGAGCTGCGCGTTGACCGCGCGCGTTTTGCTCGGCAACTGGCTGATGAGCTGCGGCGCGCGCGCGCCGGTCCAATCCGCCAGAATTTTGTACAGCACATCCGCATACGTCAGCGACCAGCGATGAATGGATAACAATTGCGTATCGAGCGCGTACAATTTTTCAATCACATGCCACACGGCGCGCGCGTCGTCGGCGGCGGCGAGTTGGCTTGCCAGACGGCGTCTTTGCGCGTCGTGGTCGAGCGCAAATTTTTGCCATTTGCGATAATTCAGCGGCGAAACGTTCATGGCGTCGCGCAGCGCATGGCGCAACAGCGCCAGCACAAAACGCGGCTGATAGCGCGAGGTCGGATACGGCGCGCGTAGCCGATAGCGCACGTCGCCGTCGGGAAAATAGCGCGTCGCGTCAGCCGGCACGAGCGCCGCGGGAAAGGGTTTGTAAATAATCTCGAACAGTTCTACATTTACGAACGGTTGAGCGCGCCACAAGCGCGTCGCGGGAATCGTGTCCGCTTCAGGATAGCCCATGTAACGCAGCGGGTCGCGCAGCGCAAGTTCTTGAAATAGCGCGCCGACATGCGACCACCCCAGCGGCGATACGGGTTCGATAAAGCGCTCGTTGAGAAACGCGCCGGTCCATAAAATTTCGTTGGCGTTTTGCATCGCGTAAATTATATGCGCGGCGCGAGCGCGGTTAAAAAAATCGAGTTTGCGCGCGCGGCTAAATCGGTTATAATGTTTGCAGCTGCGGCGCGCATGGCGCCGCTTAACAATTGACTTGCTGTATGCAGCGAAGTCGGGTGCAAATCCCGCGCTGTCCCGCAACTGTGAATAGAGCGCTCGCGTGCGTTAGCGTTTTAGCGCGATAGTAACCGTTTTTTACTTTTTCGCTTTTTCGCCCTCGCGCCGTCGCCCTACCAGCCAGGCCGCCTGTGTACTGTGGTGAATGATTCTACGGGCTCATCATTCACAAGTTCCTGTGGGAAACCGAGTTTCCCAAAAATTCCTTCGCGAGAAAGGGGGCAGGCATATCAAGCGTTTGGCTGTGTAATCCAAACCTGTAACATTCAATCAACCTCTTGTCGGCAAAGGACAAGAGGTTTTTCGTTGTACGACCAAATCATAATTTCACCATTGGAGTCGAAATGCATTCCCGTAAAAATCAAATCGCCCTTTTATTCACCGCGCTGTTCGTCGCCATCTTGAGCGCCGCGTGCAGCGCGCCCGCGACCCCCGCGCCCTTACCCACCGC
>JAJVIA010000112.1:36564-39577 GCA_022072245.1 Anaerolineae bacterium | reverse complement strand
ATTTCACCATTGGAGTCGAAATGCATTCCCGTAAAAATCAAATCGCCCTTTTATTCACCGCGCTGTTCGTCGCCATCTTGAGCGCCGCGTGCAGCGCGCCCGCGACCCCCGCGCCCTTACCCACCGCTGCGCCGACTGCCGCGCCAACCGTCGCGCCAACTGTCGCGCCAACTGTTGCGCCAACCGCCGCGCCAACCGCCGCGCCAACCCAAGCCGCAGTCGGCATCACCGTCACAGACAGCGCGGGGCGCACGCTCACGTTGGCGGCAGCGCCCGAACGAATCATCTCGCTTGCGCCCAGCACAACGGAAATTGTTTGCGCGGTCGGCGCGTGCGACAAGTTGGTCGGCAAAGACCAATTTTCCGATTATCCTGAACAGGTCAAGAGCGTCCCCGTTCTCAGCGACGGCTTTAATCCAAATTACGAACAAATCGTCGCGGCAAAACCCGACCTCGTTTTAGCGGCTGGAATTACATCGCCCGACGCCATCAAAAAATTGGACGAATTAAAATTACCCGTGTTGATCGTCGGCGCCGAAAAAACCACCTTTGATACCATCAAGAGCGAAATCCAAATGGTCGGCGCGGTGGTTGGAAATCCCGATCAAGCCGATGCCGTCGTCGCCGCAATGACCAAGAAAATTGACGAGGTTGAAACCAAAATCGCGACCGCCGCCGCCAAACCGCGCGTGTTTTGGGAAGTGGACGCGACGGACCCCGCCAAACCCTTTACGATTGGACCCGGCAGTTTCGTAGATGAAATTATCGCGCGCGCCGGCGGCGTCAATATCGCCGCCAACGCCGCTTCGCCGTATCCGCAACTCAACGCCGAAGAAATCATTAAACAGAATCCGCAAATCATTATCCTCAGCGATGCCGCGTATGGCATCGCGCCCGAATCGGTGGGCAAACGTCCGGGCTGGGAGGTTATCGAAGCGGTCAAAAACGGCAAGGTGTTTCCCATTGACGACAATTTAGTGAGCCGGCCGGGACCCCGTGTCGCCGAAGGTTTAGAAGTCGCCGCGAAATTGATTCATCCCGAATTGTTCGCGCAATAGTTTTTCGATGGGGCGGGATTAACGCGCGCACGCGCGCAAACAATTGCAACGCGCGCGTTAATCCTGTTCGCAAAAATCATGGCTCGTCAAAACATCGTCTCGACCGAATCGTCCGCCAAAATAGCGCGCGCCGCGGCGCCAAATGTGCGCGCGTTGGCGCGCCATCCGCTGTTTGTGTTGGGCGCGTTCAGCGCGCTCTTGCTCGCCACAATCATTTTTGCCACGCGGCTCGGCACGGTCAATATCGAACCCGCGCAAATCATTGCCATCACGCTCAAACGCGCGTTCGGCCTCGAATTCGGCGTGACGTGGACGGCGGCGGAAGAAGCTATCATCTGGCAAATTCGACTGCCGCGCGTATTGGGCGCGGCGATTGTGGGCGCGGGGCTCGCGGGCGCGGGCGTGGTGTTTCAGGGATTGCTGCGTAATTCAATGGCGGACCCGTACTTGCTCGGCACTTCAGGCGGCGCGGCGCTCGCGGCGACAATCGCTTTTTTGGTTCCCTTTTCGCTCGGCTTTGCCACATTCGGTTTCGTGCCGTTCGCCGCGTTTATCGGCGCGCTGCTCGCGGTCTTGTTGGTCTATCGCATCGCGCGCGTCGGCATGCACACGCCGATTACGACGCTGCTGCTCGCGGGGTTTGCCGTAAGTTCGATGCTCGCCGCCATCATGTCCGCGTTAATGCTGCTCAGCCGCGGCACGTTGGAACGCGTAGTCTTGTGGACGCTCGGCGGCGTGAGCGCGAGCGGCTGGAACATGTTACTCGCGGTGACGCCGTTGATTGCGCTGGGCAGCGCGCTGGCATTTTGGTTGTCAAACGATCTCGACGCGTTCTTGTTGGGCGAAGAGCAAGCCGCGTCGTTGGGCGTCAATGTCGAACGCAAAAAATTTTTTCTGCTCGCCGTCGGCGCGCTCATGACGGGCGCCGCCGTCGCGTTGAGCGGACTCGTCGGTTTCGTCGGTTTGATTGTGCCGCACGTGACGCGCATTTTATTGGGGCCAGGCCATCGCCTGTTATTGCCCGCGTCTCTATTGTGCGGCGCGATTTTTTTGGTCATTGCAGATTTGATTGCGCGCACGGTGATTGCGCCGCAAGAAATTCCGCTTGGCGTCATTACCGCGCTGCTCGGCGCGCCGTTCTTTATTATCTTGCTGCGCCGCACGAAAAAGGAATATACGTTTTGACCCCAAAGCGTCGTGACGTTAAAAAATGAATGATCTGCTCGCCGCCGTCGCGTTGTTGACAATTGCGCCGATACGCCGCGAACTAAATTTTTCGGCGCGCGCGCTGCTGTATTTTCCTTTGGTCGGCGCCGTTCTGGCTGGCGTCCTCGTCCTCGCGCAAAGCGGAGCGCGTCTGCTCCTTCCGCCGTTCGCCGCCGCCGCGCTCGTAACCGCGCTGTGGGTTTTGGCTACCGGCGCGCTGCATCTTGACGGCGCGAGCGATGCGGGCGACGCGCTGTTGGCGGAAACGACGCGCGAACGGCGTCTGGAAATTTTGCGCGACGTGCATCTGGGCGCTTTTGGCGCGACGATATTGATTTTGCTTTTGCTTTTGAAATTTGCCGCGCTTGCCGATACGACGCTGACGGCGCTGTTTCTTGCGCCCATTCTCGCGCGGTGGGCGATGGTGTATGTCGCCGCGTTTCCGTTGGCGCGGTCGCAAGGCATGGCGGCGCTGTTTGCCAAAACCTTGACGCGCCGCGAAATCGCCGGCGCAACGCTTTTGACCTTTCTCTTGGTCGCGCCGTTCGGATGGTTGGGCGCGGGCGCGTGGCTTGGCGCCGTAATCATCGCTACGCTGCTCGCGCGTTTGGCGATGGCGCGACTCGGCGGCTTGACCGGCGATATTTACGGCTTGATATGTGAAAGCGTCGAAGTGAGCGTTTTGTTTGTGGGGCTTGCGCTAGCCAAAGCGTAACGCTTCCGCCGCGCTCTCTAAATTTTTCGGTCAT
>JAJVIA010000112.1:23585-36464 GCA_022072245.1 Anaerolineae bacterium | reverse complement strand
CTCGGCGGCTTGACCGGCGATATTTACGGCTTGATATGTGAAAGCGTCGAAGTGAGCGTTTTGTTTGTGGGGCTTGCGCTAGCCAAAGCGTAACGCTTCCGCCGCGCTCTCTAAATTTTTCGGTCATGCAAAAAAAATTTCGGCTCGGCGCGACGTCGTATGTGTTTGAAACAGATTTGGTGGGCAACGCGCAGCGATTGGCGGGCATCGTGGACGACATGGAATTGGTCTTGTTTGAATCGGAAACGCACGGTACCAATTTCCCGGACGCGGATACGGTTGCGCGTTTGAATGAGCTGGCGGCAAAATATCAGCTCACCTACACGGCGCATCTGCCGCACGATGTCAATTTGAATCATGCGCTGTGGCGCGCGCGCAATGAACGCGCCATCGCGGCGACCCGCGCGCTCAAGCCGTTCGCCTATATCGTGCATCTCGACGGACGCGCGTTGATGCAAAACGCGTCGGCTGAAAATAGCGCGCGCTGGCAAACGGACGCGGCGCGCGCGCTATCCGAAATCATCGCGCAAGTGGGCGACGCCGCGCGCGTGTGCGTGGAAAATGTAGAGGCATGGAACCCCGACTATTTCGCGGACTTGGTTGAACAAAGTAACGCCGCGCGCTGTATTGACATCGGACATTTGTGGCTGAATCAACGCGACCCGTTACGCGAACTGCAAACGCATTTACCGCGTACGCGCGTGATTCATTTGCACGGCGTCGCGGCGCGCGACCATGTTTCGCTGACGCATACGCCCTTTGAACAGTTACAGCGCGTGATGGATTATTTGCAGGAAAAAAATTTTGACGGCGTGGCGACGTTAGAAGTGTTTGGCGAATCGGATTTTTTCACTTCGCGCGCGGCGGCGCTGCGCGCCTCAAGACTTGCGTGAAACGACAATCCACCTTTCACCGCCGCGCGGCGGATTTGATTTTGATTTTGGGCGGCGCGCGCAGCGGCAAGTCGGCGTATGCCGAAACCTTGGCGCACGCCCGGTCGAACAAGCGCACGCTCTTTATCGCCACGGCGCAAGCGCTGGACGACGAAATGCGCGAACGCATTGCGGCGCACCGCGCCGCGCGGCCGTCGGAATGGGAAACGCTCGAAGCGCCGCGCGAGATTCCGCGCGCGATTGCGACGCTCGAACGCGCGCCGCAACTCATTCTTTTGGATTGTCTCACTTTGTGGGCGACGAATGAAATGCTCGCCGATGAAACGGATTTGGAAAAACGGTTGCGGGGGCAATTGGATTTGCTCATCGAATGGACCTATCTGCACGACATTGATTTGATTCTGGTATCGAACGAAGTGGGCTGGGGCATTGTGCCGGAAAACGCGCTGGCGCGGCGTTTTCGCGACGTCTTGGGACGCGTGAACGCCTATGTCGCGCAGCGCGCGACCCACGTTTATTTGATGGTCGCGGGACTGCCGCTTGAAATCAAAACAACTGCGCTCGACGCGCGAAAGGAATCGAAATGCGACACGGCTTGGTGATTGTCAATACCGGCAATGGCAAGGGCAAAACAACGGCGATGCTCGGCACGCTGCTGCGCGCGTGGGGCCGCCAAATGCGCGTCTGCGTGGTGCAATTCATCAAAGCCGAGACGGGCAATTGGGGCGAAATCCGCGCGGCGAAAAAATTAGAGATTGAATGGCGCTCGTTCGGCGACGGCTTTACGTGGGATTCAAAAGATTTGCAAGCGTCCGGTGCCAAAGCGCGCGCGGCATGGGCGTTGGCGCAAGAAAAAATCGCAAGCGGTCAGTACGATATTGTGGCGTTGGATGAAATCACGTACGCGTTTCATTACGGCTGGTTGGAGGTGGACGCGGTGATTGCGTGGCTGCGCGCCAACAAACCGCCGGCTTTGCATCTTATTTTCACCGGACGCGACGCGCCGCCCGAATTAATCGAGTTTGCCGACCTCGTGACGGAAATGCGCGAAATCAAACATCCGTATCAAAAGGGCATTCTCGCGCAGGCGGGCGTCGAATTCTGAAAAGCAAATGTGATAGAATCGCCGTGAAGAGAGATGAGAGCAGCGACCGCTAAACCGTGTTTCGTCTCTCGAATCCAATTTTGATTGAGGAACATTCATGGCAAAAAAGATTCAAGGCGTTCTGCCGCCGGTCCCCACCGCGTTTGACGCCGACGGCAATTTCGACGCCGCCGCGCAGCGCGCCAATTTCAAGCGCTGGCTCGAAACGGGTTTGCACGGTTTCGTCATTCTGGGTTCCAACGGCGAATACACCTTGTTGAACCGCGCGGAAAAAATTCGCGTGTTGGAATTGGCGCGCGAAACGATTCCCGCCGACCGCTTGATGATTGCCGGAACCGGCGCGGATTCGACCCGCGAAACAATCGAGTTGACGCAACGCGCGGCGCAGCTGGGCGCGGACGCGGCATTGATTGTGACGCCGCACTATTTTCGCAATCAAATGAACGCCGCCGCGTGGACGCAACATTATCGCGCCGTCGCCGACGCGTCGCCCATTCCCATCATGATTTATAACGTGCCGGCGCTGACGACGCTGGAAATTGACGCCGCCACCGTCATCGAATTGGCGCAGCATCCAAATATCAAAGGACTCAAAGATAGTTCGGCAAACGTGACCAAGATGGGTGAAATTGTCCGTTATGCGCCGCCGGATTTTGCGGTCATGGTCGGAACGGGTTCAGCCATTCTCGCGGCAATAAGCATCGGCGCCAAAGGAGTGATTCCCGCGTTGGGCAACATCGCGCCGCGCGAGTGCATAGCCATTTACGACGCGTTTCACGCGGGCGATTTTCACACGGCGCGCAATACGCAGCTGCGAATGATTCGCCCCAACAATGCGGTGACGGCAAAATGGGGCGTGCCGGGTTTGAAAGCGGCGTTGGAAGAATTGGGTTATTACGGCGGACCCCCGCGCGCGCCGCTCTCGCCGCTTGGCGCAAACGAACGAGCCAAGTTGCGCGATATTTTGCGCGAAGCGGAATTACTGACCTAAAAAAATCGGCGTTCGTGACGCCGATTTTTTTAGCGAATGAATGCCAATTGCGCCGCCGTTTCCAACGCGCGCTGCAACCACAGATTGGGCGATACGCTGTACCACAACAGAAACGCGCCGAGCGCGCTCAACAAAATTCCGGCAAACAACGCGCGCCAATGTTCGGCGATGCCGCCCGCCGTGTAACGCACCGCTGCGGGGACGCGCTGTCCTGCGCGCGCGCGCCACGCTAACCACGCGCCGCGCAAACGAAAACGGATACGTCCGCTAATAGATTCAGGGGGCGGCGTCGGCGCGAGCGCGTCTTGCGCGGGCGCTTGGGCGGGCAGCGTTTCGAGCCACGTCAAAACATAACGCGCCAAACCAATCAAGACGCCGAGCATAGCCAAGAGAATCAGAATAAAGATGCGGCGATCCGTCGCCTCGAAATCCAAAAGCACATTCCAGCGCGTCGCCAGCGCAACGCCGAGTCCAAGGCCGACGAGATTCAATCCGCCCAAGAGGAAAACGCCGAGCGCGAGATACTTGACCCAACGATTTGGAATCGCGCGCGCAATCGTAACGCTCGCCGCCATCACGCACAAACTCAACGCGCGCGCGAAAATTTCAATCACCGCAAACGCGGCGCCTTCCAGCGTGCCGCGCGCCAAATCAATCAAGATAAAGCCGAGCGCCAACAAACCCGCGTAACTCATCAAGCGCCCGACGCGTCGCTCAAACACGCATAACAAGCCGCCGATAAAAATCGAACCCAAGCCGCCAATCATCAGCGTTACATTCAAATCGGTCTGTTCCAACAGGCGCGGCGATTGTCCGATGAGTAAATAGAGTAGCCACAAACCGAGCGGCTGCCCCAAACCCAACAGCACGGCAATAATCGGCGGCGGCGTTTCATCCGCCATCGGACCGAGCCACAAAATAAACGGCGCAATCGCGAGGAGCAAGCCCAAACCCCAAGCGAGAAATAGGACGGCGGAATCGAGCAGCGTGATACGGTCGGGCGTGAGCGGAAAGAGTTGCACAAAGCGATGCCCGATGAGCAGCAAGCCAGCGGCAATCACAATCAAGACCAAAAAGTATGCCGCGCCGCCGGTGCGCTGCGCGTGACGCGGCTCCATCGCAATAACAATGATTGCCAAGCCCGAAACCCACGCAAACACGCCAATCACAAAATCGTCAATCGCCAGCGCGACGAGCCAGACCACCCAACTCCAGAGCAAAAAGCCGAGGCCGCGCCGCACATCGCCGAACGAAGTCGCAATCGCCAAGATGCCCGACAACGCCAGCGCCACAATCAGGTAGTCGCGCGCCAACGGCTGCAAGCCAAAGTGCATCCCAAAAATTTCGCTCGTACCCGCGCCAATGTTTTGCGCCGCCCAAACCAAAATCACGGTGGTCGCGGCGCTCGCCACAAAAGCCAAAGGACGCCAATACCGCGCGACGTGCAGCGTCAACGCGGCGGCGACCAAAATCAAGATGAATACAGAAAGCGACACGGCAACCGCTTACATTTCGCCGCGCCGCTTGCCTTGAAAATGCGCGGGCGCGCTGGCGATATGCGCTATCGCCAACGCAATCACCAAGTCCGCAATCACAAGCAGCGCGTAAATGACTAGACTGTTATCAATCGAGAGATAAATGATGCCAAAGCCGGAGGTGAAAAATAAAAGGCCCATGCCCAAACGGAGCGCGTCGCGCGTCAAGGCAATCGTCAACAAACCGCCCATCGTCAACCACAAGCCGGTGACCCAAAATAATAGCGGCGCATTCAACAAGACGATTTGGTCGCTGGCGGCAATGACGCCGACGGCAACCAACGTCAAGCCGACAAAACGAAAAGGGAGATTGACCCAAAAAATGGCGCGCGGCGTCAAGCCGCGGCTCTCCTGCGGCGGCGTTTGAGCGCGGCGGCGCCGATTCGGCTGCACTCGCCGCGCCGTAATGTAAAACATCATCGCGACCAGACCGCCCGCAATCATACGCACGGCGGCAATTTGAAGCGGAATCAGCGTCGAAAGCAGAACGGCGACCAAAAGGTATTGGGCGGCGAGAGCGACCAATGCAATCCGCCAATCCGCCACCAGCACGACCACGCCGACGGCAATCACCAGTCCAAATTCTAATTCGTGCGTACCCAACAGCGCAAAGGCGCTTGCAAGGTCATTGAGCGAAGGCATATTCAGGGCGCAGGATAAAGCGCGGGGACAAAGGGCAGATTGTCAGACCATTCCCGTTGACGCGCCGCGTGCATGGCGGCGGGCGCGTCAATTTCCGGCGTCGCGTCCGCTTCGGTCGAAGCCGTCAGCGTCCACGTCGCGCCGGGTTCCAGCGTCAAACGTAACAAACCCGGGACATACAAATCGGTCGAACTATTCGCGTCGGCGCGCAGTTGAAACCGCCAATACCACAAATCCAACGGCGTGAAATTCGCGCGCGGCGCGGTTTGCAAAGTGTACGGCGTCGCGCCCTCGCGCGCGATAATGCGCGCGCCGTTTTCGATGGGTTGGACTTGGAAGCGCCATTGCGCGCTGCCGACGGTCAAAGTATGTACCGCGCGATAATCGCACAGGGGCACCAGCGTCAATTGCACGGGGACAGATTGCTCAGACAAGGCATAATGAACGTACGTCGTCGCGCGCGCGGGTTCTAGCCAAACGCTTTTGGTCAATTGAAAACGTCCCGCTTCATACACAAACTGCATGAGCGCGCCGCTTTGAGTCGCTTGCTGTAAATACAAAAAACCATCCGGACTCAAAACATTCGTCTGATATTCATTTGCGCCCAGTTTGTACAAATGACCTTCAACTTCGACTTCTTCATCCAACTTGGCAAGCATGACAAAAGGAGTTTCCGAATTCGCGGGCCGCGCAACCAATAAACCGTGCTGGCGCCGCGTCAGCGCGCCGCCCAAACTGGCGGCGGCATAACTTCCACCCCCATTGCGGACAACCCATTCGAAACCAAACGCGTGCTTGATTTCACGACAAATTTCACGAGGAATGACCAACATACACTTCCCATAAGCAAAGCGAATCCAGAGTATAACATAAACGTCAAACGAATCAATTTCCTGTTACAATCAAACCATGTCAATCGTCTATCTCGCGTTAGGAACGAATCAAGGCGACCGTCTGCAAAATTTGCGGCGCGCTGTACAGCTGTTGGAATCCGCCGTCCACGTCACGCGCCGCTCTGCCGTCTATGAAACCGCGCCGTGGGGCGTTACCGACCAACCCGATTTTTTGAATATGGCGGTCGAGGGTCACACCAAGCTAGCGCCGTTTGAATTGCTGGACGCGCTCAAACAGATCGAGCGCGCGATGGGGCGCCAAGAAACCATTCGTTACGGGCCGCGCGTGATTGACCTCGATATTTTGTTGTACGACGATTTAATTTTGCAAACCGAACGTCTGGAAATTCCGCACGCGCGGATGGCGGAACGCGCGTTTGTTTTGATTCCGTTACAAGACATTGCGCCCAACTTGGTTCATCCGCGTTTGCAGCGCGCAGTGAGCGAACTCGCGGCGGCGCTGCCAAAAGATGGCGGCGTCCGAAAATTTTCGGAACGCATCACGCTCACGGACGGGACGACCAATAGTTGAACCAATACAAAAATTGGCTTGTGTTCCATTCGCCGCGAATGCGAATGCGGCGCAATTCCAACGGCGCCTGACTCGTTTGCAGCGCGCCTTGTTTCGTCGTCACGGCGGCGATATAACCCAATTGTTTCAACAGCCCCAACGTGTATTGATTATAACTGCCCGACGGGTACGAAAATAACGGCGTCCAATTTGGCAAATGATCCACCATCAATTGATTGCCTTTGATAATCTCGCTGTCCTGAATGGACGCGCGAAATTGGCCCAAATTGTAGCGGTGCGTCAGCGCGTGCGCGCCAATCTCCATGCCGTTTTCGTACAATTCCAAAATCTGTTCCCAACGCATGTACCCCGGCGAACCGTAATCCGTCGGCGCGCCGATAATGAAAAAAGTCCCCTTGAAACCAAAATCTTTTAACGTCGGAAACACATTGAAATACGCGTCGTCATAACCGTCGTCAAACGTCAGAATCACCGGTTTTTCGGGCAGCGGCGCGCCGGTTTGCAAATGATTCACCAATTCCGCCAAATGAATCGTCGTATAGCCCTGTTCCGCCAAAAATTTCATTTGCTCGTTAAAGCGTTCGGACGATACGGTGAGCGATTTTCGCAGCGCGTCCGCGTCGGGCGGCAAATCGCCGACGTGGTGATACATCAAAATCGGCACGCGCGCGGAACGCGCGACCGGCAGCGGCGTATGCGTGGCGGTCGGCGTGAGCGTGGCGGTGGGCGCGGCGGCGGTTTGCGTGGCGCGCGCTTGGCGCGTGGCTTTACGATTCGCGGTGGGAGAAAAAGTTGCCGTTGCGGTGGCGCTCAGCGTCAAGGTCGGCGTACGTGTCGGCGTTTGCGTGCGCGTCGGCGTCGCGGTCAATGTGTTGGTCGGCAAAGGGGTTGCGGTGGCGGTCGGCGTCGGCGTCGCGAATGATAAAACCTGCATGACCGGCGTGTTGAGTTGGGTCAAACCGACTAGGCCCAAAACGACGGCGGCGACGGTCAACAAAAAGGGGCTGCGCAGCATTGCGCGCTGCTGCCCCCGCTTTCGCATCTTCACGACGAGAGATTGTAGCACAGAACGCGTCTCGTCCAAGCTATGGCGACGCCTTTTTGAGACGCGTTCGATTGTCTATCCATGCCGTTCCGCCGGCAGCAAAATCACTTGCGGCGCATCCGTTCGCGCGGGATGCGGTTGAATCAAAACGTTCGCGTTAAAGACGGCGTGAATGCGTTCCGCGCTCAACACCTCCGACGGCGCGCCTTGCGCCACAATGCGCCCGCGTTCCAGCAAAACCAAATCGTCAAAATACAACGCGGCGAGATTCAAATCGTGCATCGTCGCCAGCACCGTCAAGCCGCGTTCGCGATTCAGTTTTCGCACGAGGTCGAGAATTTCGATTTGATGATTAATGTCCAAATGCACCGTCGGCTCGTCGAGCAGTAACACGTGCGGCTCTTGCGCCAACGCCATCGCAATCACGACGCGCTGTTGTTCGCCGCCCGAAAGTTCCGTAATCACGCGGTCTTGCATCGCGCCAATTTCGGTCATTTCCATCACGTCTTGGACAATGGCGCGGTCCTGTTTGGAGGGTCCGCTCAACGCGCCGGTGTGCGGCGTTCGCCCGAGCATCACCATTTGGCGCACCGTAAAACCAAATTGCAAATTCAATTCTTGCGGCACGAGCGCGATGCGCCGCGCGATTTCACGCCGCGACATGCTTTTCAAATCCGCGCCCGCATATTTCACCGCGCCGCGCGCGGGCGGCAAAATGCCCGTCAAAACTTTTAACAACGTCGTCTTGCCCGAACCGTTTGGACCCAACAATGCGCGCAGCGCGCCGCTTGCCAACGCAAAATCAATTTCGGTCAAGGTCGGCGCGTTGTTGTACGCAAAAGAAATTTTTTCCGCCGAGAGTAAATTGGTCATTGACGTTATCATCCCATCACATCTTTGCCGCAACCTGTTCCAACTTTAACGATAAAACTTGGGAAACGCCGTCTTCGCCCATCGAAACGCCGTACATGGCGCGCGCGCCCTCCATCGTCACGCGATTGTGCGTAATGACAATGAATTGCGTCGCGTCCGCCAATTCTTTCAAGCTGTCGCGGAAACGTCCAACGTTCGCCTCGTCCAGCGCGGCGTCCACTTCGTCCATCACGCAAAACGGCGTGGGGCTGACGCGCAAAATCGAAAAAATCAATGCGGCAGCCGTCAAGGCGCGTTCGCCGCCGGACAGCAACACCAATTGCGCCGCGCGTTTGCCGGGCGGGCGCGCCGTGATTTCGATGCCGCTGCGAATCAAATCGTTCGGGTCGGTCAATTCCAAACGCGCCGTGCCGCCGCCAAACAAAATCGAAAAATATTTTTTGAATTCGACATTGATGGCGTCAAAGGTTTCCTGAAATTTTTGCTTCATCATCGCGTCGAGTTCTTGAATCGCGAGATGGATGCGCTCGATGGCTTGGACCAAATCCGCCGCCTGTTCGGCGAGAAACGCGTGACGCTCCTTGAGTTCCGCGTATTCCTGCGGCGCGTTCGGATTCACGTTGCCGATGTAACGCATCTGATTTTTCAAGCGGCGAATTTCTTTGTCGAATCCGTCGGGCAGCGCTTGGACGGGCGGGAGAACGACGAGCTCTTGCGCGACATCGCCGGACAAATTTTCCAGCGCGCCATCCATCGCGTCGCCGTCAGCCAAATTGGAAATGGTTCCGCCATTTTCGCCCGCGCGATTTCGCGTCGGCAAACGCAAACGCAATTGGCGCGGCGTCGCGGAATCCAATTCGACGGGTCCCAAGTCGTCTTCGATTTCCTGTTCGAGGCGCGCGATTTCGGCGCGGCGGCGTTCGGCTTCCAACACGGCGCGATTGTACAATTCTTCGGCGCCGGTCAAAGCGCTGCGATATTGCGCCTCGCGCTCTTCCAATTCATTTTGCAGCGTCTCGCTTGCCGTCAATGCGTCTTCGTCGGGCAATGCCTGCGCGCGCAGCGCTTCCAGCTCGGCGCGCATTGCATCCACGCGCGCTTGCGATTCCGCGCGCTGTTCGCGCAGCGCGACCTGCTGCGCGGAAAACTGGGCGAGACGCGCCGCTTTGGCGACGCGTTCTTGCGCGGCGCGTTCGCGTTCCTGCGCGATGCGTTCCTCCGCCTGCCGGCGTTCGCGCTCGAGTCGTTCGCGTTCGCGTTCCTGTTCGCGCGCCAATCGTTCCTGTTCGCGCTGCTGCAATTCGCGGTCGCGCTCCAACTCGCGCGCGCGTTCCTGAATTTGGCGCTCGCGCTCGCGGACGCGCTGCGCGTATTCACGCTGTGCGCGCTCGCGTTCCCGCGCAATGTTTTCGCGCGCGCGCGCCAATTGGTCGCGCGCGTGGGCGCGTTCGCGTTCGCGCTCGCGGCGATTGCGGTCTTGGGTCTGGACGCGTTCGCGTTCGGCGCGTTCGCGCTCGCGCAGCGCGCTGGCGGCGGCGCGCTGCGTCTGTTCGACATCGCGCTCTGCCAGCGTCAACGCCGTTTGCGCCTCGTTCAATTCCAAACGGACGCGTTCTTGGGCGCGTTCGCGTTCGCGCTGCGCGCGCTGCGCGCGCGCCATTTCGTCGGCTTGCGCGGCGAGACCCGCGATTTCCGCCAGCGCCGATTCGTACAACGGCAAATTATTTTGCAGCGCAATCAAATGCGCGGCGAGGTCGGGCGCGTCGTTTTCGGCGGACGCGTCGCCGAGCGTGCCGAGCTGCGGCGTTTCAAATTCCACCGCGCGCAATTGCGCGAGCCGTCGCTGCGCGAGCGCGCGGGCGCGCTGCAACTCGACTTGGATGCGTTCCTGCTCCAACTGCGCGACGTGTTCGTCCGCGCGCGTGCGCGCGGCGCGCGCGTCTTGTTCGTCCGCCACGGCAAGCTGTTCGGTTTGCGCGAGCCATGCGTTTTCGTCGCGCTGCGCGGCGGACTCTAGATCCGCCAACTGCGCGGCGTGTTCCGCGTCGGCGCGCTGGGCGGCGAGCGCGAGTTTTTCGATTTCGCGGCGTTGAAACGCTTCGTGTTCGACCAATTGCTGCGCGATGGCTTCGGGCGTTATCGCCGGCGCGCTTTCGGCGGACGTTTCCGCCGTCGTCGTTTCCAGCGTCAACGTGAACGGGCGCGCCTCAAACGTTTGGAACGCGGTTTCGGCGTTTTGCTCGGCGCTCAACGCGACATCCAATTCGCGCTGCGCGTCCAGCGTTTGCGTTTCGGCAAAGCGCGCGCGTTCTTGCAAGACCGCGTCCTCGCGTTCCAATATCGCAAATTCATTTTCGCGCTGCTGCTGCGCGCGGCGCTGTTCGGACAATTTCGCGCGCAGCGTTTGCGCGGCGCGGCGCGCGTCGGTCAATTGCGCGCCGAGTTCGTGCATAGCGGCGCGCCGCGCGGTCAAGGTTTCGCGCGCGTGCGCCTCTGCCGTTTGGGCGGCGAGAAAACTTTCTTGCGCGTGCGCCCAATTGAACGCATACCACGCGCGCAGTTTTTCATTCAACGCCGTCGAAACGGCTTCGTATTTGCCCGCGCGGTCGGCTTGGCGCGCGAGCGCGGGCAGACGCGGCGCGATTTCATTGATAATGTCGTTGACGCGCACCAAATTTTGCTGCGTCTCTTCTAACTTTTCGAGCGCGTTGGCTTTTTTGTTTTGATACAAACCAATGCCCGCCGCTTCTTCAAACAACGCGCGGCGCTCTTCGGCGCGCAGCGAAAGCGCCTGGTCAATCAAACCTTGTCCGATGACGGCATACGTCAAACGCGCCAAACCCCAGCGCTGCAACAATTCATGCACGTCGCGCAGACGGACGCGCTGACGATTGATCAGATATTCGTTTTCGCCGCTGCGATAAGCGCGGCGCGTGACGGTGACTTCGGCGGGACGCGTGTGGAGAATTTCTTCGACGATGGACGCGCGCGGGCGCGGCGTTTCGCTGCCATTCGCCGAGGGTTCCGCGCTCGGCGCGGGGGGCGACGCTTCGTCCAGCGCGAACGGATTTTCGAGCGTGAGCGCGACTTCCGCCATGCCCATTTTGGAGCGCGTCGCGCTGCCGGTAAAAATCAAATCTTCGGTCTTTTTGGTCCGCAGATTTGACGGCGACTGTTCGCCGAGCGCCCAACGAATCGCGTCGGCGATATTGGACTTGCCGCAGCCGTTGGGACCCACAATCGCCGTAATGCCTTCTTGAAAATAAAAGGCGGTCGGATTGGCAAAGGTTTTGAAACCGTGAACTTGGACTTGTTTAAGGCGCATTTCAAATGGTCGTACAATACAATGAGTTTGGAACGGGTCAAGAGTATATATCAAATTTGAGTAGCGCGCATTTTACAGCGCGCCGTCAAGCCGCGCGGCAAGGTTTGCGCCAAGCCAAAAATGTTGACCAGAATCGGGTTTGCTTTATACTCACACGCCAAATCCAAACTTGGAGCGTAATATTTATGAGCAAACAAAAAATCGGTTTATTGTTGGTCAATCACGGTTCCCACTCTGTCACCTGGCGCCAAGCCCTCTTGGACCTCGAAACGCGCGTGCGCGACGCGATTCTGGCGGAGGGCATCGTTCAAGAAATCAAAACCGCCTTTATGGAATACACCGAACCGTCCATTGCGACGCGGATGAAAGAGTTTGACCAAGCAGGTTTCACCGACGTAATTATCGTGCCAATTTTTCTGACCATCAGCCCTCATTCGTTCGACGACATTCCAACCATTCTCGGCCAAAAGGACGACCCGCAAATTATAGCAAGTCTGCAACAAGAAAAAATCGAGCGCTATCCAGCGCAAGCGAAAACGCATATCGCGCCGCTGCTCGATTTTTCCAATACGCTGCCAAAGAACGTACTGCGCCGCAGTCAAGCGCTCTCCCAACAGCCGGAAAAAGAAGGTCTGGTGTTGATTGGATATGGCGACGAAACGTATGATAAAGAATGGGGCGAACTTTTTAACGTGGTGGCGGAGCATGTCAAACAAAACATCGGCATCAGCGAACACAATCACGGCTGGTGCGGTCATATCGCGCACTATAATCCCGCCGAGACGACCAAAGCCATCCAGAGCGCGCTAGAGAATAAAGAGGTCGCGCTAGTCGTGCCGGTTCTGGTCGCGTACGATGAAATGTTTCAGGGCAATATCATTCGTCGCGGCATCGAAGGGGTGGAAAATTTCGACGCGCGCGTGCGCTATACGCCCGACGCGATTTTGCCCGACAGCGATATTGAAAATTGGGTCGTGCGTATCAGCAACGAGTACGCGCGCGAAATCGCGTTGAACTAGTTCTCATCCAACATGAAATTGCCTGA
>JAJVIA010000112.1:0-23485 GCA_022072245.1 Anaerolineae bacterium | reverse complement strand
CTTTCTACGCAGCCGCATCCCGCAATTTCATAATGTTGAAAAATTAGAATGTCGCCGCAACGCGCCAACGTCGAAAAACAAAAACCCGCCGATTGACGGCGGGTTCTTTATTGCGGTTCGGCGTTCGCGATAATTTTAGAGACGCGGCCCACGCAGCCATCGGTCAACATTACCTTGATGCCGCGCGGATGATTGGAACTTGGCGTGAGGATGCGCGCAATCACGCCTTCGGTCAAGGCGCCGGTGCGCTGGTCTTGTTTTTGGACGACCAGGACGCGCATGCCGATTTTTAATTCACTGCGTTTCGTTATAGTCATTAGTCGTTAGTCGTTAGCCATTAGAATTTCGTTTCCGCTTTCCGCTTTCCGCTTTCCGCTTTTTCCTTTTAGATTGTCTTGATGACGACCATCTGGATATTGGTCATTTCTTCCATTGCAAATTTCACGCCTTCGCGGCCAAGACCGCTGTTGCGATTGCCGCCGTAAGGCATGTGGTCAGCGCGGAAACTCGGCACATCGTTGATGATGACGCCGCCGAAATTCAAACGCTTGATGGCTTGAAAGACACGATTGATGTCGCGCGTAAAAATGGACGCTTGCAAACCGAATGACGTTTTGTCCGCCTGCGCCAACGCTTCTTCAAACGAGTCCACCTGGATGACCGACGCGACGGGCCCAAAGACTTCTTCCGCCACAACCTTCATTTCGGGCGTTGTGTTGGCAATCACGGTCGGATAATAGACATTGCCTTGGCGTTTGCCGCCGGTCAAAACGCGCGCGCCGCCCGTCGTCGCTTCGTGAACCCATTCCGCGACGCGTTCGACTTCGCTTGCGGCAATCAAGGGCCCCACGTCCACGCGTTCGTCCAAGGGGTCGCCCACAACCAGCGCGTTGGTCGCCGCGACAAATTTTTCGGTAAAGGGTTCGTACACTTGCGTCTGCCCATAAATGCGCTGCGTGCTGATGCACACCTGTCCGCTATTGTAAAACGCGCCGACGGCGGCTTTTTTCGCGACCAAATCCAAATCCGCATCCGGCGCGATGATGATGGGCGCGGTGTTGCCGAGTTCGAGCGTCACCTTTTTGATGCCCGCGATGGACAAAATTCTTTCGCCGACCGGAACGCTGCCGGTGAATGTAATTTTTGAAACGCGCGGGTCGGTCACCAGCCACTCGCCCACCGTGCGCCCCGCGCCGTTGACGAGATTTATCACGCCGGGCGGCAGACCTGCGGCTTCTAAACATTCGCACAAAATAACCGCCGTGAGCGGCGTCGTCGCCGCAGGTTTCAAGACGAGCGCATTGCCAGCCGCGAGCGCGGGCGCGACTTTGTGGGCGACGAGATTGAGCGGAAAATTGAACGGCGTAATCGCGGCGACGACGCCGACGGGCCGCCGCACATAGAAGCCAAAATATCCTTCGCCCGACGGCACGGCGTCGAGCGGCACCGTTTCGCCATGCAAACGCTTTGCTTCTTCGCCTGCGAGCGTGAACGTGCTGATGGCGCGGTCCACTTCGACGCGCGCGAATTTTAACGCTTTGCCCGCTTCCGCCGCAATCAGTTTGGCAATTTCTTCGCGACGCGCTTGGAGCGCCTGCGCGGTGGCAAACAGAATCGTCGCGCGTCGGTGCGCCGGCAATTCCGCCATCGCTTGCGCGCCTTGTTCCGCCGCCGCCAGCGCCTGATCCAATTGCTTTTGGTCCACCCGCGGCAGCGTGCCGATGAGTTGGTCGTTGTACTTGTTATAGACAGCCATGCGATCGCTGCCGTCAAGCCATTTCCCGTTGATATAAAGTTTATAATCCATATTGTCCCCGTCGAATCAAGATAACCCGATTATACTCGCAATACAAAAAAAAATCCCAAGTCGTTTGACTTGGGATTTTTTCTTATTGCATGTTCACAGTATTGCACGCCAGTTCGGTGCCGCTGCTGCCGATGATACACGCGCTGACGCGCGCCATGCCCGGCGGATACGGCGTAAAGTTCAGATTCGCGTTCAGGTTTTGATTTGGATTGATGCGCGTACCGTTCGACGTACCGACCACATTACCGGCGTTGTTGAACGCGCGGGCTTGCAAGGTGGCGGGCGCATCTTCGCCATTCCAAAAGTAGCCGACGCTGACCACGAGCGAATTGGCATTGGACAGTCCGCCATTTTTGGTAACGCTCGTCACTTGATTGCCGGATGGCGGCGGCGGCGGCGGCGGCGGATTATTCACCGTCACTTGGACTTGGGCTTGGGCGGAAACGCCCTGACACCATGCGGTCAAAAAGTAGGTTGTAGTTTGATTCGGCGCAACGACCACCGAACCGGGCGTCGGGACGCCGCTGCCGCCCTGCGTCGAAGAGCTGAGCTGCACATTGTCGGCATTGTTGACGCTGCCCCACGACAGCGTGGTAGATTGACCATTGTTGATGGTTGTCGGATTGGCGGTGAACGATGTAATTTGCGGCGTGCCGCTGCACACGGGCGAGTTTTGCACCGTCACGGTAATGGGCCACTGCACTTGATTGTTACCGCAAACGCCGACGATAAAGTACGTGGTCGTTTGCGTCGGATTCACTTGCTGCGAGCCGGGCGTGCCGATGCCTTGCCGATTGCCATTGGGCCATTGAAAGAACGCGGCGCTGGCATTGCCGACCAAGCCCCACGAAATCGTCGAGACCTGACCCGGCACAGTCACGGAAGGATTGGCGGTCACAAATTGAAGCGACGGCGAACCGCTGCATCCTTGCGCGTTCGGCGCGGGCGCGGGCGCATTCAAGGGACTGCCAAGAGCCACCGCAAGCGGCGCCTGGTCATTCCGCGGCGCGGCTAGAGTAGTCTGGCTCGCCGCAACGCCTGCCAGCACAACAAGCGCGAGCAGAAGCATTGCGCGGGTAAAGAATTTCATTAACGGTTTCCTCCAAAATCTGACCTGCGAGCAAACGAGACGCGCAGGTCAGATTCGATTATTGGGTCGGATAGGATGCGGGGACTTGGGATAAATCAATATCATACTGCCACACGGGGCCAAATTGACCCGCCCAACCGGCATCTTGCGACGAGAGATTGTCTGTAGGACCGAGAACATATGGTTTCACCAATTGCAAATTCTCGGGATTGTACATGAACGCGCCGGGGACATCTTGAATCAACATGTCTTCGGCTTGTTGGTACAAAGGAATGGCTTTTTCCAAATCGGCGGTCGCGTCTGCCTGTTTCAAGATTTCGTCGAGGAACAGATTGCAATAACCATAGCGCCGCGAGAACGCGCCACAGGTCCAATACACAGACAACCAATTTTGCGGATGCGGATAATCCTGCACCCACCGTTGAAGCGACAGCTGCGGATTGGTGCGTACGTCTTTGGTGAGCGAAGTAAATTCAGTGCCGGAAATCGGTTCAGGCGTAATTGGGCAGCCGATAACTTGGCTCAAATTGTTGGTAAGATATTCGGCGCGTTTTTGGTTGATGGGCGAATCGGGATAGGTGAATTTGATTTCGCCCAGTTTCGCGCAATCCACTTTTGGTTTGTCGGCAGTACTGTCCTTGGCGGCATAGCCGTTATTGACTAATGTATTGACTGCCGCCGCCGCGTCGCTGTCCGGCACGCCGGGTTCGCTGGCTTGATTGCCCGGCACATCCGGCGGAATCCAACGCGTGTAGGGCGCGCCAACGCCGTCAAGTTGGTCGCGAATGAAACCAAAGCGGTCGAGCGCTTGCGAGAACGCGATACGCACGTTGCGGTCGTCAAACGGTTTGCGCGTATTGTTGAACGCCATCGCCACAGTTTGCGCGGCGGGATAATGCAAGAAATCACTGACGACCTTTGTATTGGAAATCACGGTCGGCACGAGTTCGGGCGCGACGCTGGCATCAATATCCAGTTTGCCGTCTTCAAACGCTTGCAAGACCGCCATGTTATCGGGATTGTACGAAAATTCGATGCGGTCGAGCTTGGCTTGGCCCTGCCGATAGTTCGGGTTTGGCACGAGCGTCACTTTGGAATTGGTCGCGTCAATTTCTTTGAACATGAACGGGCCGTTGCCATTGTGATTCGCGGGATTCTTCCACCAATTTTCCGGGTCTTGGGACACGGCCTTGGCGTCGGTCGGATAAAAAACCGGCATGGACGCGATGTACGCCCAATACGAAGCGACCGGCCGCGTGAACGTCAAAACGAGGTTCGAATCATCCACCGCCTTGACGCCGTACTCGGCAAACGCCTTTTCAATGTCCGCGTCGGTTGCCTTTTCAGGATCCATTTCAGCCAGCGTGCGCGCGCCCTGCAAATCAAACAATAGCGAGACATATTGTTTGCCGGGGATGCGCGGGTCCACCGCGCGTTTGAGCGCGTATTCAAAATCTTTGGCGGTGATGGCAGAGCCGTCGGCGCGTTTCAAACCTTCGCGCAGATGTACGGTAACGGTCATACCATCCGTGGACACGGTGGCGCGGTCGGCGGCGGCGGGATGCCATTGGCCGTTCGCATCAATCGTCGTCAAGCCCTCGTACGTGAGCGCAAGTAGCGCCAATTCATTGACAAAGGAAGCTTTTTGCGGGTCCAACATGTCAGGGAAAATATCTTCGCCGATACGCAAGACTTTGGGCGCCGCGACGGTTGAAGTAATGACCGCCGGGGCGGCGTCAGGCGACGCAGCCGTTATCGTTTGCGCCGAGGTTACAAGCACGGGCATTGCCAACGCGAGCAGCGCCAGAGTCAATGCGCATGCAACCAAACCCACAATGAGTGGATTCAAATTAAGTTGTTGTTTGGTTTGCACCAGTAGTTCCTCCTAAAATTTTCGCTGTCGGACAAAAAAGCCGTACAGCGCACAAGAGTCCGAAGGGTGCGGACTCGTGTTTATTTGACGTTTTAACGCGGAACATTGTTCCCCCGCGTCGTCCGCTGATTCTCTCCAAAACTTGGGCCGTCAGCGAATCATGGAACGTTCGCCCGTGCCGCCGTAATTGATAAAGACGGTTTTGAGCTCTGTGAAAAAGTTCAAGCCCTCTTCCGCCATTTCGCGTTCGCCGACGCCGGTATTTTTAGAGCCGCCGAACGGCAATTGCGCTTCGCCGCCGATGGTCGGCTCGTTCACATGCACCATGCCGGTTTCCACATCTTCGACATAGCGCAAGACGTTGTTAATGTCCTGCGTAAAAATCGAAGTGGTCAAACCGAATTCGACGGCATTGGAAAAATGAATCGCCTCTTGTAAATCTTGCGCCACGCCGACGGCAAGGACGGGCCCAAAAACTTCTTCTTGGAAAATCCGCATGTGCGGTTTTACGCCGTCAAAAATCGTCGGTTGGACAAAATAACCGCCGTTAGAATTTTCCGGTACGTTTCCGCCGACGACCAGCTGCGCGCCTTCGCCGCGCGCAATCTCGATGTACGAAAGGTCGGTCTTCCATTGTTTTTCGTCCACCGCGGGGCCCATTTCGGAAGATTCGTCCAAACCGGGGCCCACCTTGAGTTTCGACGCGCGTTCGGTGAGCCGTTCCAGCAGCGTTTGTTTCACTTGCGGCGCGGCAAGCACGCGCGACGTGGCGGTGCAGCGTTGGCCCGTCGAGCCGAACGCGCCGCCGATGATGGCGTTCACGGCTTTGTCCAAATCCGCGTCGGGCAGAATGACAATCGCGTTTTTGCCGCCCATTTCGCACGTCACTTTTTTATTCAGCTTGGCGGCTTGCTGATACAACGCGTTGCCGACTTGATTCGAGCCGGTAAAAGAAATGGCGCGCGTTTCGGGCGCGTCCACAATCGCATTGCCGACGACCGAACCGGAACCGACGACCATATTCAAAACGCCCGGCGGCAAACCCGCTTCTTCAAAAATTTCGACGAGCAGCGATGCGGTTGCGGGAGTGAGCTCGGCGGGTTTGAACACAATCGTATTGCCCGCGACGAGCGCCGGCGCGATTTTCCAAACGGGCAGCGCCCAGGGAAAATTCCACGGCGTAATCAACCCGACGACGCCCAACGGGCGGCGAATGGTGTACGTGAACGTGTCGCGCACTTCGCTCGGCATCGTCTTGCCGTGCATGCGATATCCTTCGCCGGCAAAAAATTCCAACAGCGAAATTCCTTTCAAGGTTTCGCCGCGAGCTTCTTTTAAAATTTTGCCCTCTTCACGCGTCATGGTGCGCGCAATGTCCTCTAACCGCGCGCGCGCGAGATTGACGGCGCGCCACAACACCCGCCCACGTTCGGGGCCCGGCGTATTTTTCCACAATGGAAACGCAGCCGTCGCCGCATCAATCGCCGCGCGCACGTCTTGCGCGGTGGCGGCAGGAAATTCCGCAATTACGTCCTTTGGGTCAGCCGGATTGACATTGCGGACCAAACGCTCTGAATTGGGATGAAACCATTTGCCGTTGATATAGGAACCGGTTTGCATTTTTACTCCGTGAGATGAGAATAGGGTGAATAGATTTTGAAAATTAACGCAAGAACGCGGGATTTACGCTTCGGGTTCGATGCCGCGCGCGCGTAACTGTGCGGCAAGTCGTTCAGCGCGCGCGCGTTCTGTTTCAGCGCGCGCGCGTTCCGCTTCGGCGCGGACACGTTCCGCTTCGACGGATTGCGCGAGTTCGACGTATGTTTTGAAACGCTCGCCGTTGGGATGATAGAGTTTCAGTTCGTCGCCGTCCCATTCAAAACGCATCCCCAAGCGCGGACTGACCCAATCGTTCATAAATTCAATTTCGACGAGGTCGTCGCCGCGCCGCAGCCAACCCAAAAGTTCTTTGCGGTCGGGGTCGAACAGATAATACTCTTGAACGCCGTATTTGTTATAGAACCGATATTTGTTGGTATAGTCTTTGGTCGTATTGCCGGGCGACCAGATTTCAAACACCACTTGCGGCGCGATGTTTTCTTCCGCCCACTGCAAATATCTGCCGCGATGGCCCATCGGACGACCAAACACGACCAGCACATCGGGCGCGACGCGAATATCGTTGCGCCCTTCGACCGGATACCAAAACAAATCGCCCGCCACAAAGACATTGGGGTCGGACGCAAATTGCGCGGCAAGTCCGCCTTCAAGCGTGACAATCCATTCAAATTGCTTGGTGTTTTCTGCCATGGGCTGCCCATCGCTTTCAGGATATTCGATTGTTTGAACGGGTGTGGGTGGATTTGCAATTGTCATACGAACCTCTTGACTGTACGCGCTGCGCGTGACAAATGCCATTATAGCATAGACAATCTGCCATACGGCTTTTTTTGCCTAGCTTTTTTCGCGCGTATAATATCCAAGATGTCTTGGAACATTTTTCAGCCCCCCCGTTGAGCTAGCCCTCTCGCGTCTTGTCGCAACGCGCGCGCGCCTCCTGTCTTGACGTTTGTCATTTGTCATTTGTCATTCGTCAAATTTGGACAGGAGTTTTCCCATGCTCGCAAAATTGAATCTGAAATCCATCGGGCTTGCGGTGATGGCGTTGTATGCCATCGAGCTGCTCGACGAAATGATTTACGGTCTGTACGGCGCGACGCTGCCGTTTATCAAAGCTGACCTCGCGCTAAATTATCTCCAAGTCGGGCTGCTCACCACCGGGCCCGGACTCGTCGGCATTTTCCTCGAACCTTTGATTGGCGTTTTGGGCGATACGCGTTTTCGGCGCGCGCTCGTGCGCGGCGGAATTCTGGCGACAACCTTTGCGCTCACCCTCGTCGCGTTCGGACAAACCTACGCCATCATTTTGATTGCGTTTTGCATCTTGTACGTCGCGTCGGGCGCGTATGTGAATCTCGCGCAGGCGACATTGATGGACCTGAATCCCACGCGCACGGACCAAACGATGGCGCGCTGGACGCTGCTCGGCGAGCTGGGCGTAATCATTGCGCCAATCTTTGTGACCCTGACATTCGGTTTGGGTTACGGGTGGCGCGGCTTGTATCTCGCGGGCGCGGGCGCGGCGGGCATTTATGCGGCGTTGATATGGCGCATCGCGTTCGACGCGCATGACGGCGCGCATGACGAAAATATCGCGCCGCGCGCCAAGTTGCGCGATTTGTTCGCGGCGCTGCGCCGCAGTGAATTATTGCGGTGGGTGATTCTCACCGAACTCGCGGACTTGATGCTCGATAAATTGTACGAAGTCACCGGGTTGTATTTTCACGATGTGGTCGGCGTGGATTTTACGCAAGCGGCGTTCGCGTCCACCGTTTCGGCAGGCGCCGGTTTGGTCGGGACAATCGTTTTGATTCCGCTGTTGGAGCGCGTACACGGCGTGCGCGTCTTGCGGATTTCAACCATCGTCGTCAGCATTTTGTATGTGGCGTTTCTGCTCGCGCCGTTTGCGTGGGCGAAATATGTTTTGATTGCGTCCGTCAGTTTCGCCACCGCAGGATGGTTCGCCATTTTGCGCGGACGCACGTTCGCGGCGCTGCCGGGGCAATCGGGCATGGTCGTCGCCCTTACCGCGTTGGCTAATCTTTCTGTGTTATTCGTGCCGACCGTTTTGGGCGCGCTCGCGGACGCATTTGGACTGCAAACGGCAATGTGGCTGCTGTTGTTGGGTCCGCTGACATTGCTGCTCGGATTGCCGCGCACACACGCCCGTTCATAATCATCGCGCGAGCTTTAACGCTGCCGCTTGGCAGCTTGGAGCAGCTCGCAAATCAGCGTTAGAGAACGCTTTCTACGCGGGTTCGCCGAGAACGCTACGCGGGTTCGCCAAAAGAACGCTTCCTACGCGGGTTCGCCACGCGCGTTCGCCGAGCGCTTGGAATATCGCGTGCTTTGACATGCCTTTTGAGTATGCTTATAATCGCTGGCATCGTATACAAGGCGTTTCTATTCCACGCGCCGCCTCGCCGCCACCCCACCAAGAACCAGGTTTTATTTGGAGAATTGACGACGTTATGAGCGACCCACTGTATATCGCAAAATCCGACCACGAATTATTTTTATTGCCGCGCATGGCGAACCGTCACGGCTTGGTCGCCGGCGCGACCGGCACAGGCAAAACCGTGACGCTGCAAACGATGGCGGAAAACTTTTCGCGCATCGGCGTCCCGGTCTTTTGCGCGGATGTCAAAGGCGATTTATCCGGCATCAGCCAACCGGCTGGCGAAAACCCCAAAGTGCAAGCGCGCGTCGAGCAGCTCGGTTTGACCGATTGGGCGGCGCAAGGCAACCCGGTCGTATTTTGGGATGTGTATGGCGAAAAAGGGCATCCCGTTCGGACAACGATTTCGGACATGGGCCCGTTATTATTGGCGCGTCTGCTCAATTTGAACGATACGCAAAGCGGCGTCCTGAGCATCATTTTCAAAATCGCCGACGACAAGAATTTGCTGCTGCTCGACCTCAAAGATTTGCGCGCGATGGTCAAGCATGTAGGCGACCATGCGGCAGAATACAAAACCGAATACGGCAATATCTCGCCGGCGAGCGTTGGCGCGATTCAACGCGGCTTGCTGCAATTGGAAGAACAGGGCGCGGACAAATTTTTTGGCGAACCGGCGTTGAATCTCGACGATTTGATTCAGACCGATGGGAATGGCAAAGGCGTCGTCAACATTCTCGTCGCCGACAAATTGATCCAGGCGCCAAAGGTCTATGCCACGATGCTATTGTGGCAGCTCGCCGAGTTGTTTGAAAATTTGCCCGAAGTCGGCGATGTCGAAAAACCCAAACTGGTTTTCTTTTTCGACGAAGCGCATTTGTTGTTTGAGGACGCGCCGGACGCGCTCCAAGACAAAATCGAGCAAGTGGTGCGTTTGATTCGTTCCAAAGGCGTGGGCGTTTATTTTGTCACGCAAAATCCGATGGACGTGCCGGACAAAATTTTGGGACAGCTGGGCAATCGGATTCAACACGCGCTGCGCGCCTTTACGCCGCGCGACCAAAAAGCCGTCCAAGTCGCAGCCGACACGTTCCGCTCCAATCCAAATCTGGATTTGCGCGCGGCGATTACAGAGCTCGGCGTCGGCGAAGCGCTCGTTTCGTTTTTGGATGAAAAGGGCGCGCCGAGCGTCACCGAACGCGCCTTTGTGCTGCCGCCGCGTTCGCAGATTGGCGCGATTACGCCCGAGCAGCGCCAAGCGTTGTTACACGCTTCGATTCTAGCAGGCACGTACGAACAAGTGCGCGACCGCGAATCGGCGTTTGAATTATTGAAAAAAGACGCCGACGCGGCAGCGGCGGAGGCGGAACAAGCGCGCCTGCAAAAAGACCAAGAAGCGGCGCAGAAAAAAGCGGAAGCGGAACAAAAGAAAGTCGAGTCGGCGCAGAAAAAAGCCGAAGCCGAGCGCGCCAAAGCGGAAGCCGCCGCCGCCAAACAAGCCGCCCAAGTAGCCAAAGAACAAGAACGTCTCGCCAAAGAACAAGCCAAAGAACAAGCGCGTTTGCAAAAAGAAGCCGAACAGCGCGCCAAGAATGACCCGTTCAACAAAATACTGGGCAATGTCGGCAGCCAGGTCGGCAAAGAAATCACGCGCGGCATTTTCGGCACCCTGTTCGGCGGCAATTCATCGCATCGCAAACGCTAAATCATGTCTGAATCTACTCTGCCCGGCGCGCTGGTAACAAACGCCGAAAACGATGTCATGGACGTCTTGGGCGCGGACGTTGCCGTACCGCAGCCCCAACGTTTCAAAGAAGGCGTCAAAATCGTTCTCCGTTTCCTCGTGGTCTTTGGCATTGCGATGGTGTTATGGGAACTGGTGAAATTTATCGGCGGCTCGCCGTGGCGTTTTTCAACCGCCGACGGCGCGCTGTTTAATCTGGAATGGTTTCCGCCGTTTGAATGGAAAATCGCCAGCGACCTGAACATGCCGCACCTGTGGGATATTTTCGGCGCGCTGATACAACCCGCGCAGCGCAACGGGCCGCCTTTGGTCAACGTGCTTGCTCAAGCCGCCGTCGTCACCATGACCGCCGCGCTCGCCGGTTTTTTAATTGGCACCGCAGTCGGTCTCTTTCTCGGCACCGTTTTCGCCCATTCCGCCTTGTTGGAGCGTTCGCTCGTACCGTATGTTGTCGCGTCGCAAACCATTCCCATTCTAGCCATCGCGCCGATGGTGGTGGTGTGGCTTCGCGCCGGTTGGTGGTCGGTGGCGCTCTTGGCGGCGTATCTCTGTTTCTTTCCCGTCACCATCAACACCTTGCGCGGCTTGCGTTCGCCCGACCCGCGCGCGATTGAATTGATGAATTCGTACGCCGCTTCGACGTGGGCGACGCTGTGGAAAGTGCGTTATCCCTCCGCGCTGCCGTATATTTTCACCGCGTTAAAAATTGCGGCGACCACTGCGGTCGTCGGCGCCATCATTGGCGAATTGCCCTCGGGCATCCGCGAAGGTTTGGGCGGCGCGATTATGAATTTCAATCAATACTATGCCATCACGCCGCATAAATTGTGGGCTGTCATTATTTTCACCGCCGTCGTCGGCATTCTCTTTTTCATTACCGTCACGCTCGTCGAACGCGTCATGACGCGCAATATGCGAAAATTGGAAGGTTAAAAGTGCAAAGCCAAAAGGAAACAAATTCCCTTTTAGTTTTGCGCTTTTAGCTTTTTACTTTAAACCCGTCTCTATGTCTGTCGTCACGATTCAAGCCGTCAACAAAATTTTTGGCAAGGCGCCCAATCAAACCGTCGCGCTGCAAGACATTCAGCTCGAAATCGAGCAAGGCGAATTCATTTCGCTCATCGGGCCATCGGGCTGCGGAAAATCTACGCTGCTGCGAATCATCGGCGATTTGATTACGCCAACGAATGGTACCGTCTTGGTCAACGGCAAGCCCGCCGAAAAAGCGCGGCTGGACCGCGATTACGGCATCGTGTTTCAAGCGCCGGTCTTGTTCGATTGGCGTTCGGTGGAAAAGAACGTGCAATTGCCTTTGGAAATCATGGGCAAGTCGTCGCAGGAACGCGTCGCGCGCGCGAATCAGATGCTCGAACTGGTCGAGTTGAACGGTTTTCAAAAACATTATCCCTACCAACTTTCCGGCGGGATGCAGCAGCGCGTTTCGATTGCGCGCGCGCTGTCGTTCCATCCACAACTGTTGTTGATGGACGAACCCTTTGGCGCGCTGGATGAAATCACGCGCGAACGGCTGAACGCCGAACTGCTCAATATTTGGAGTCACACCAAAACGACGATTGTGTTTGTGACGCACTCGATTCCCGAAGCGGTCTTTCTCTCGACGCGCGTCGTCGTAATGAGCGCGCGGCCCGGGCGCATCACTCAAGTTATTCCGATTGACTTGGCGCAGCCGCGCGGCATGGAAACGCGCGAACAGCCGCGCTTTTATGAATTGGTCACCCAAGTGCGCGAAGCCCTGCGCGGGAGCGAAGGTATAAAATAACGGCGTCTGCGCGGCGCGCCACAGCGCGCGGCGAACGCCATCCTCTAGAAATGACTGCGCCTACACAAAAAACTTTGACCGCGTCCCGCGCGGCGTCCAACAAAGCGAGCCGCGTCGCGTGGAGCGACCGCGTGCGTTATTACCTGCCCACCCTTTTGATTTTTTTCGCCGTTCTCATTCTGTGGGAATCGCTGGTGCGCGCGTTTGGCGTCAAACAATTTATTTTGCCCGCGCCGTCCGCCATCCTCGAAGCGTTTTTCGGCAGTCTGACGCAGATGATCAATCTGGGGCTGTACACCGGCGCCGAAGCGTTGGGCGGTTTCATTATCGGCTGTAGTTTAGGCATTGGCGTTTCGCTGGCGACATCGCGTTGGACCACCGCGCGCGAAACGTTGCTGCCGGTCGCGATTGCGGCAAACTCGGTGCCCATTATTGCGTTCGCGCCCGTGATGAACAATTGGTTCGGCGTGTCCAATCAATTTTCCAAAATGGCAATCGTCGCGGTGATTACATTTTTTCCGATGATGATTAACATGACGCGCGGCTTGACGCTGGTGGAACCGTCGGCGTTGGAATTGATGCGTTCGTACGCGGTGAGCGAGTGGACCGTGTTAAAAGAGGTGCGTATCCCCAATTCACTGCCCTACATGTTCAACGCCTTCAAAGTTTGTTCCACCCTCGCGCTCATCGGCGCGGTGGTCGGCGAATTTTTTGGCGGCACGCGTGACGCGTTGGGCGTGTATATTACGCAAGAAGCCGCGCAATTTCGTTTTCAAAATTCGTGGGCGGCGATTGTCATTGCGTGCCTTCTCGGCATCGGTTTTTATCTCATCATCGTCGCCGTCGAACGGCTCGCCATTCCGTGGCACGCCTCGGTGCGTAAAACGGATCAATAAAAAATTTGGGCGGCGCGAGATTTTGCAGACGCAATTTTACGGCGAGGAGGTGATGCGGCGTATTCCATAACCCGAATCAAAAATCGAAAATCAAAAATCAAAAATGTTTTCCGGAGGAGGAGAAATGAAAAAGTTTGTCATGTTGTCCGCTTTGATGGCGCTGTTGGTCATTGCCGGCGCGTGCGCCACGCCGCCCCCTGCCCAACCCACAGCGGCGCCGCCCACTGCCGCGCCCGCGCAAGCTACGACGGCGCCCGCCCAACCTACAGCCGCCCCGAGCGGCGCAATGACGCCCGTAACTTTGCAATTGCAATGGGTGCCGCAATCCCAATTCTGCGGCTATTATGCCGCGCTCGATAAAGGATTCTGGAAAGAATTGGGCTTGGATGTCACCGTCAAACCGGGCGCGGTTGAAATTGTGCCGCAGCAAGTTGTCGCCACCGGCGGCGCGGAATTTGGCGTCGCCTGGCTCCCGAAAGTTTTGGCGTCCATCGAACAGGGCGCCGATCTGGTTAATGTCGCGCAGCCGTTCCAACGCTCTGGCACATTAGAAGTTTCGTGGAAAGACAGCGGCATCACCAAACCCGAAGATTGGCGCGGCAAAAAAGTCGGCACATGGGGTTTTGGCAACGAATTTGAATTGTTCGCCGCGATGCGTAAAGCGGGCATTGACCCAAACAACAAATCGGACGTGACCGTCGTCAATCAACCGTTCGACATGTCGCTCTTGTTGAACCGCGAAATTGACGCCGCCGAAGCCATGACGTATAACGAATACGCGCAGGTTTTGGAAGCGGTCAATCCCAAGACCGGCAAATTGTACCAGCCCGAAGATTTGAACGTCATCAATTTCAACGACGTCGGCACCGCCATGCTCCAAGACGGAATTTTTGTGCGCGGCGATTGGATCAAAGAGCCCGCGAATCAAGAAACAGCCGTGAAATTTTTGCAGGGCGCGTTCAAGGGTTGGATTTATTGCCGCGACAATTTTGACGACGCCGTAGCGATTGTGTTGAAATACGGCACCACGCTCGGCAAAGGGCATCAGACGTGGCAGTTGAATGAAATCAACAAACTCATCTGGCCCTCGGCGAACGGCGTCGGCATCATGGACCCCGCGCTCTACAAACAGACCGCCGATATTTCGCAAGAGTTTGCCGTCATCAAAGCCGCGCCCAAGGACGGCGTATATCGCACCGACCTCGCGCAAAAAGCGGTGGACGCGCTCAAAGCCGCCGGCGTGGACGTGACGGGAGCGAACTATAAACCCGAGACTGTAGAAATTACCAAGGGTGGAGAGTAAAGCAAGTAAATAGGTAGACAGGTGGACAGGTAGACAGGTGACTTGTTTGCTTGTCTACCTGTTTTCTTGTTTCCTTGACATGGAGACAACGATGTCACATTTGGATTTTGGCATTACGCTCAAAAGCGATCTCGACGTTCGGCGCGAAGTCAAACTCGCGCAGCAAGCCGAAGCGAATGGTTTCGGTTACATCTGGACGTTTGATTCGCATGTGTTGTGGCAAGAATGTTATACGCGCATGGCATTGTGGGCGTGGAACACAAAGAAACTGCATATCGGCACGCTCGTCACCAATCCGATTGTGCGCGATATTACCGTGACGGCGAGCGGTTTCGCCACACTGCAAAAAATTTCCAATGGTCGCATGGAACTCGGCATCGGACGCGGCGATTCTTCGCGGCGCGTGCTGGGCAAGAAACCGACGACCAACGAAAACTTGATGAACTTTGTCCAAGAGTTCCGCGACCTCACCGGCGGCAAAACCGTCACGTACGACGGGCAAGCAATTCAATTGCCGTGGGCGGATGCGGGCGTGCCGCCGACTTGGATTGCGGGGTACGGGCCCAAAGTGTTGACCGCCGCAGGCAAATATGCGGACGGCATCATCATGCAATTCGCCGACCCGCATCTCATCAAGTGGTGTTTGGAATTTGTAAAACAGGGCGCGCAAGAAGCGGGCAGAGATTATCGTGAAATCCGCGTCCAAGCCGCCGCGCCCGTCTGGATTTCGGATGATTTGGAAACCGCGCGCGAACATGTGCGCTGGTTCCCCGCGCTCGTGTCGAATCACGTCGTAGATTTATTGAAACGACATCCGCGCGAAGAATTGCCGCCCGAACTCTATACGTATGTCCAAGACCGCAAGGGGTACGATTATTTGCATCATGCCCAAGTCGGCAGCGATAACGCGCAATTTGTATCCGACGAAATCACCGACCGCTATTGCGTCGTCGGCAGCGTCAAAGAACAAATTCGCCGCCTCGAAGAATTACAAGCCATCGGCGTCCATCAATTCAATATCTATCTGATGGTGGGCGATGAAGAAAAGCAAGTGGCGACATACGGCAGCAAAATCATTCCGCATTTTAACGGCAAAAAATCCGCGCCGCGCGCGAAACCGGCAAAAAGCAAACGCGCGCGCGGAAAAGCCGCGCCCCCGCGCGCGTCCAAGAAAAAATAATTGCGCGTTTGGATTTCATGCCAATGTAAAAGCGCAGAGGAAACGTTCCTCTGCGCTTGTTTTTTAGGACCGCGCCTCGAAAAAATCGCGGCGCCGAAAACTCGAGACCCCAAGCGCTTTCGCAAACGCTTGGGGTCTTGCATCTAGCCAAGCGTCAGAAAACACCTCTTGCCGCGAACGCGCAAGCGGTGATATGATAAGCGCATGACCGAATCACGCCCCATTTCCCCTTCGCTCAAATTGTTCGACGCCATCGCGCAAGAATTTGCCGCGCCAGAAGCGGGCATCAAAAAATCCAACGCGTTCGGCGCGCCCTGTCTCAAGGTGCGCGGCAAAATGTTTGCGTGCTGGTGGGGCGAAGGCATGGTGTTCAAACTCGACGCGGAAACTTTTGCGGACGGCATGAAACTCAAGGGCGCGCACATTTTCAATCCGACGGGCAAAGGCAAAGGCATGAAGCAATGGCTCGTCCTGCCGTACGCGCAGCGCGCCAAATGGCGCGCGTACACCCAAGCCGCGCTGGATTATGTGGCAGGTTTGACGCAATGAAAGCCGTGCGCGTCATTTCTGCCGCCACCGCGCGCCGTCTCGCCATCGTCAAACAACAGCTTGACGCGGCGCGTCGTCCCGCCACCGTCGAGGGAATTTTCCAGACGATTCAATCTCTGGGCTGCTTGCAGTTGGACCCTTTGCAAACCGTCGCGCGCAGCCATACCCTCGTCGTTTTTTCGCGCGTGGGCCCGTACAATGTCGCCGACCTTGACAAATTGATCTATCACGACAGGCGATTGTTTGAATATTGGGCGCACGCGGCGTCGCACGTACTCACGCAAGATTATCCGATTCATCATTTGCGAATGCGCGAGTACGCGAAAACGGATGACCCGTGGCACGTTCACATCGCGGAATGGATTGCGGCGAACAAACCATTGCGCGATACGATTCTGCGCGAAATCAAGCGCAATGGGCCCCTCTCGGCGCGCGTGCTGAGCGAAATGGGCGAAGCGCCGAAATCGTGGGTTTCGTCGGGCTGGACGAATGACCGCAACGTTTCACGCATGATTGATTTTCTTTGGATGCAAGGCAAAATCATGGTGGCGCGCCGCGAAGGGCTAAATAAATTTTGGGATTTGTCCGAACGCGTCCTGCCCGCTTGGACGCCGCGCGAAAAATTATCCGAGCGCGAGGTCGTGACGCGCGCCGCGCAAAAAAGTTTGCAAGCGTTGGGCGTCGGCACGGAACGCCATATTTCTCAACACTATATCGAGGGCCGCTATCCGCGCTTGCGCGAGCGTTTGGACGAATTGGAACGCGCGGGCGAAATTGAACGTATAGAGATTCGAGATTCCATCGCGCGACGTAACGGGCATACGCTCCCTCCGCCGGATGGCGCGTGGAAAGGAACGTGGTACGTCCATTCCGCCGATCTTTTATTGCTTGAAAAATTGGAACGCGGCGAATTTCAAGGGCGCACCGTTTTACTTTCGCCGTTCGACAATCTGGCGCGTAACCGCGTGCGGAATCTGCAATTTTGGAATTTCGATTACAAAATCGAAATCTATGTGCCGCAAGCGAAACGCAAGTACGGTTATTACGTGCTGCCGATTTTGCACAACGACCAATTGATTGGACGCATTGACCCCAAGATGGACCGCGCGCAAGGCGTCCTGCAAATCAACGCCGTGTATCTCGAACCGCACGCGCCGCGCGACATGAAAACAGCGCGCGCCGTACGCGACGCAATCCAAGAGTTGGGCGAATTTTTGGGCGCGACGGAAATAAAGTACGGGAGTAAAATTCCTGACGCGTGGAGACAGGTGTTGCGATGAATTTAACGCACACACAGCCGCGCGGCTTGATGAAATTGTTGCTGCACTCGCCCACACGGCTCTATCAGCTGCACTTGGGCTGGCTTTTGGGCGAACGCTTTATGCTGCTCAAACACATTGGTCGCACCAGCCGAGTCATGCACGAAACTGTTATCGAAGTCATCGGACACAATCCACAAACGGATGCGTACTATGCGGCATCGGGCTGGGGTGAAAAAGCGGACTGGTATCAAAATTTGCGGCATACGCCCAATGCAACGATCACTGTCGGGCGACGCACGCTCGACGTTCGAGCCATGCAAGTAGATTCAAACGCGGCGGCGGAAATTCTTTGGGAGTACGCGCAAAAATATCCCATCGCGTTTCGCGAATTGAGCGCGTTGTTGGTGGAGGAAAAAGGGGAACCAACGCGCGAGTCCATCGCGCGCTTTGCCGCGCGAATTCCGGTGATCGAATTCAAGCCACGCACAAACGGGCGTTGAATGTGTGTGAGCGCAGACAAGCAGCCAACGCGCGGGAAACGCGAGAAAGAAATGAGAAAGGAAGTGGAAATGCAAGAACGCACTGAAATTCTCGAACAGGTTGTAGATTCTCTTCAGTCTCTCTCTGAAGATGACCTGCAATTTATTACACGCATCATGTAGGCGTTGAGCGTTCACGAATCATCGGAACGAGCAAATGAGTTTGACCGCTGGGCGATGGAACTTGCCAAGCGAAATAAATTTGAGCATTTGACAGAAGAGCAGATCACTACACTCATACATAGGACTCGCAATCAAAATTGAAAAGGAAGTTGTCCAATGCCGCAGCGAATCAATTATCGCAAGATTGCTTTCGAGCATTATGCTGAACTTTGCGCTCATTGCGGATTTGGAATCCCCGCAGTCTTGGAAGTAGCCCACATTGACGGCAATCGTCAAAACAATGACATCACTAATCTTGTTATCCTTTGCCCAAACTGTCACAAGATGCATGACTTGGACATTATCTCAACAGAAACGATTATTGAAATGCGTGACCGTCCAAAGATTGTAAATTGGAAAAAAAGGATGAAAGATGCTGGTCCGAAGGCAGCCCAAACCAACAAATTGAGACGCGCCGCGCGCAAAGCGGCTGTAACACGCAAGAGAAACCAGCAAGCACAAGTTGAAATACAAGGAAAGAAATAATGTCTCAATGGCTTGATGTCGCCCAAAAGGGGTTATCCCCAAATAACGCGCCGCGCAAAAAAGTTTTGATTCTCGGCGCGGGCATCGCGGGCCTCGTCGCCGCGTATGAATTGAAAAAGGCGGGGCATACGCCGCTGATTTTGGAAGCGCAAAATCGGTTGGGCGGACGCATCTTGACGCTGCGCGCGCCGTTCGCCGAAGGACTGCACGCCGAAGCGGGCGCGATGCGAATTCCGCAAACGCACGACCTCACCCTGCACTATTGCCGCCATTTCGGTTTGACCTTGTACCCGTTCACGATGGGCAATCCCAACGCGTATCTGTTTTTGAACGGTAAAAAGATTCGCGCGGCGCAATATCGCGCGGGACCCGAATTGTTGGCGCACGAATTGGACGACCACGAACGCAGCCAGACGGTGCAAAAAATGTGGGGCGAAACCATTCAAGAATTTATTACGCTGGTTTCGACGCGGGGCGAGCGCGCCTGGGATGAAATCGTACAACAATATGACGACTATTCGACGCGCGAATTTCTCGAAGCGCGCAAATGGTCGGAAGGCGCGATTGAATTATTCGGCTTGTTGGAAAATCAAGAAGCCGAAATGAACTTTTCGTTCATCGAATTGCTGCGCGAAGAAATCGGACAATACTATACCAATCTGATGCAAATCCAAGGCGGCACGGACCGCTTGCCCTATGCGTTCTATCCCGCGCTCCAAGAAAATTTGCGGCTCGGCGCCCAAGTGACCGCCCTGGACCAGGACGACCTGGGCGTGACCGCGCATTTCAAAACGGCGGCGGGACGCTTTAGCGAGACTGCCGAGTACATGATTTGTACGCTGCCTTTTGCCGTTCTGCGTCACATTGAAATTTTAAAACCGTTCACGCGCGCAAAACAAAAAGCGATTCGCCAATTGCATTACGACGCGTCCACCAAAATTTTTATTCAATGCCGCCGCCGCTTTTGGGAAGAGGACGAAAATATCTTTGGCGGCGGCACGCTCACGGATTTAGCGATTCGGAATTTGTATTATCCCGAACACGGACGCGAAACGGGACGCGGCGTATTGCTCGCCAGTTATACGTGGGCGGACGACGCGGAACGCTGGGCATCGCTTGCGCCGCGCGACCGTTTAGAGCAAGCCATCGAAAATATCGCGCAGATTCATCCGCAAATCATCGAAACGTATGAAGGCGGCGCGTCGTGGGCGTGGCACGATGACCCCTTCGCCGAAGGCGCGTTCGCGCTGTTTGAACCGGGGCAACAAACGCGTCTCTATGCGGATATTATTCAACCAGAGGGTCGCATTCATTTCGCGGGCGAACATGCTTCGCTCGCGCACGCGTGGATTCAAGGCGCGATTGAATCGGGTTTGCGCGCGGCGAGCGAAGTGAACGCGTTATCAAGTCACTGAAAATTGTGAGGAGTTTTGCTATGCGTTTTATCATCCTGGCGCTATCGAGTTTCAGTCTGTTTCTATGCGCCGCGTGCGCGAGTCAACCCGCCGCGCCGCCAACCAGCGCGCCGGCCGCGGCAGAACCGACGCGCATCGCGCCGGTCGGCGTTGTCACCGCCACGCGCGAATTGGCGACGCCCGCGCAAGCGTACGTTCCATCCGAACCGACCAACATCGCGCTGAGCGCGACGACGCCAACGCCGCCGGAACAAACGCCGCTGCCCGGCGCGCCCGTTCCCACCGATTCGCCCTTTGTCGGCAATTACAGCGGCATCTTGCCCGCGGCGGACGCGCTCGCGCGCGTGGTCGCGCTCGATTTGGGCGTGGATGGCAGCGCGCTCATGACGACGCAATTCATCGGCAAGGGCGCGCCGATTGTCGAGAGCGGAACATGGAGCGAAGTCAATGATTTGGCGCAAGTCGTCTTGACCGTGCGCGACGGTCAACCGCAAGACAATCGCCTTTCGTGGAAATTGGAAAACAATCAACTTGTGCCTGTGGAATATGATCACGCGCAATACGGCGCGACCGGTTTGTCGTTGCACCGCATCGGGACCGGCATCATCGAGCAAGCGGAATACGGCGGCGTGACGTTTAGTTATGACACCGCCCTCGCCCAATCCGCGCAAGGTTCCACGCAGCCCGCTGTGCCGGCGGACCCGAATGTGCCTGCGCTCGGCGGCGGCGCGCCCGTCAACATTCGTTTTTTGTTTGACCACGCCGCCGCGCCCGACTATTTTAATCCGCATCTGCCGCAAGTGTATGTGTATCCCGTTGCCGGTCTGATGGCGCTCGACCCGAGCGTCGCGCAGAACGTTCAAACGCTGCAAAAAATTCTCGCCGATAAAACTGTGACGCCAGAGCAAGACATTCCAATTTTTCCCGTGATGCCCGCGTCGCAAGTGTTTCACGCGCAGACGCGTTTTCTGGATTTCATCAATGGTTCGGGCGTCAGTTTTATCACCGCGTATCGGCAAGATGCCACCGCGCTCACCAATCAAGACCTTTTCTATACGTTTCAAGGGCTCACGCTCGATGGCGCATGGTATATTGCCGTGTATTGGAATCTCAGTACGCCCGCGCTGCCCGACACGGTAGAAGCGGCGCAAAAAATTTTGCCCGCCGACGCGACGGCGGAACAATTTGAAGCGTACCTCGCGCAAACGGTCGCGATCCTCGACACGCTGCCGCCCGCCGCCTTTGCGCCCAATCTGCGTTTGCTCGACCAATTGAGCCAAAGTATTCGCGCGGAACCGGAACTCGAGTCCGCCGCGCCCGCGCCCAATGCGACAGCCGGCGCGCCGACCAACGCGAATCAATCCGCGAACGCGGCAACGTCAACCTTCGAGTTCGGCGGCGCGCGTTTAGCTTTCAGTTCCGCTTTGGCGCAATCCGCGCAAGGGTACAACATCGCGGCAGTCCCGGTGAATCCGAACGCGCCCGCGCTCGGCGGCGGCGCGCCCGCGCACCTTGCCATCGGTTTCAATGGGGATGCGCTCACCGCCGACGCGGGTCCATTCCAACCCGCCATCCGCATTTATCCCACAGCCGATTTGAACGCGCTCGACCCGCTGGTGGCGCAGCAAGTTACGGCGCTCCAAACTTGGCTCGCCGCTAAACCAACGACGTCGGACCAACCCGTGCCGGTGTTGCCCATTTTCAACGCGCAGCAAATGATTCATCCGCAAATCAAATATCTGGATTTCAAAAACGGTCAGGGCGTGCGCTTGGTGACGTATTACGCGCAAGACGTTGCGCCCATCGCCAACGACGGACTGTTTTACACGTTTCAAGGTTTGACCGCCGACGCCAAGTATTACGTCACCGCGTTCTGGCCCTTGCGAACCGACCAATTGCCGAATTCGTATCAAGAGGCGAACATTCAAGATTACGACGCGTTCGCCAAACAATTTGAAGCGTATCTCAAAACGACGAGCGACCAATTGAATGCGCTGCCGCCCGACGCGTTCACGCCCAATCTGAACGCGCTCGACGAAATGATTCAATCCATTCAAACTCCGCAATAAACGAGGCAAACAAAATGGCGCTTTCCTTTGCCCACGACATTCGCCCCCTCTTTCGAGATCAAGACATTGCATGCATGACGCCCTACGGTTTTGATTTATCGCAATTGAGCGACGTGCGAATGAATGCGGCGCTGATTTACGAACGTCTCGCCGAAAAGACCATGCCCCAAGATGGCGCGTGGAGCGACGAAAATATCGCGAAATTCAAACAATGGCTGGATGACGGTATGGCGGAATAGATACAACCTGCTTATTCTTTACATCGAAATCCAATCGGACTGATATATAATTTAGGTATCGTCAAGCGTAACTCAGGGAGGAGTTTCATGTCACTTTTAATAAAGAACGGCAATATCGTTACCGCCAGCGAAAATTACACGGCGGACATTTATTGCGAAGGCGAACAAATTTCGCGCATCGGCAAAAATTTGGAGGCGCCGCCCAACGCGACGGTCATCGACGCGACGGGCAAATACGTTTTTCCCGGATTCATTGACCCACACGTTCACGTGTATCTGCCATTCATGGGCACGTACGCCAAAGACACGTACGAAACGGCGAGCAAAGCCGCGCTCGTCGGCGGCACGACCACGCTGATTGAAATGATTTGCCAAGCCACCGGCGAAGAGCCGTGGCGCGACGGCTTTGAATTGTGGAAGGGCAAAGCCGACGGCAAGAGCGCGTGCGATTTCACATTTCATCAAGCCGTCACGCGCTTGGACAAGGACACTGTGCCGCAGTTGGAAGAAATCGTGAAACAGGGCGTCGCAAGTTTCAAAATCTTTTTGGCGTACAAAGGCGCGTTCAATATCTCGGATGAAGAATTGTACCAAACGATGGCGCTGGCAAAACGGCTCGGCGTCATTGTGACGGCGCACTGTGAAAACGCGGAACTCGTTTTCGAGATGCAGAAAAAATTATTGGGCGAAGGCAAAACGGGACCCGAATGGCATTACTGGAGTCGGCCGCCGCGCACCCAAGCCGAAGGCGTGCATCATCTCGCCACCTTTGCCGAAGCGCACGGCACGCATGTCTATGTGGTGCATACGAGCTGCAAGGAAGCGTTTGAAACGGGGATGGCGGCTGCCGCGCGCGGCGTCAATCTCAAGATGGAGACGTTGATTCAATATCTTGTGCTGGACGACAGTTACGCGCATTTGCCGAATTTTGAAGGCGCGAAATTTATCATGTCGCCGCCGCTGCCGATGAAGGAAAATCAGGATGTGTTTTGGAACGCGTTACGCAATCGCTGGGTCGCCACCGTCGCCACCGACCATGCGCCGTTCGATTTCGTCGGTCAAAAAGAAATGGG
>JAJVIA010000095.1:39886-46505 GCA_022072245.1 Anaerolineae bacterium | reverse complement strand
AAGCGATAAAAAAATCGGAATGGCTTGCCATTCCGATTTTTTTATCGCGCTTGAAAAACTTAGTTGCTAAATTGCATGGTCCCCGCGTCCGCCAAGAGGTCGAGATACAACATGCCATCTTTGAAAAAATAGATGGATGCGGCGCTCAATTGCTGCGCGAACATGACATCTTGCGAATCGGGAGGACATGCCATCAGCGTCGTCGGGCCCAATTTCAAAGTAATTTTTTGGCCGTCCGTTGTGTACGTGGCGAGAATGTTGTTGCAATCGTTTTTGATGTTGGCAGAACCATCCGCGTTGAATTGAATCGTGTAACGCGTCGGGTCGGTAACTTTAATTTCTTCTTTGGGCGTCGTCGTGCCTTGCCACTGCCACACGGGACCCACCAATTGCGCGGCGTCGTTCGCGGGCGGCGTCGTGCCGCCGACTTTTTCTACCAACACTTGAACTCCGCTCGTCGGCGCGCCATTGGTAATGACCGGAATGCGCGTCGTGCTAATCCATTCCAGATTGCCGTTCACTTCAATCCGCGCGCTCACGTTGTAGGTGCGCCCTTGTTGAATTTTGCTCGCATCATACGGGACCGTAAATTTCACCGGCACGTTGCCCGGATTTTCAATCGTCTGTTCGCCAATCACAACCGCCGGCGCGTCCGCGAGGGAAACATCCGCGACTTGGACCTTGACGACTGCGCCTTCGGGCATGGCGATGCGTTCGCGATAAAAAACTTGGCCCGTCACGGCTAACGGCTGGCCCGGCGTTTCGCCATTCGGTCCGAGATACCCCAACTCTTGCTGCGAAGCGAGTTTCAATTCCTTGCCCTCCAATTGAAACCGATTGATGACGCGCAGCGTGCCGCAGCAAAAGGGCTGGTCGGGACCTTGCGTCACCATGTCCACGCTCGCGAGATTATCTTGGAGCGTCGTCGCAATCACGGGGCTGCGGTCGCCGAGCAAAACGAAACCCATTTCTTGCGGTTTTCCCTCTGGCGCTTGCATCAGATGCAAAAGATAAAAATAGCCGCTGCCGCCGCCGGTTTCGCCCGTAACCACTGCTGCCGAGGGAACGCCGTTGACCTCGCCGTACGCGATTTGATTGGTCAACATCACTTCGGTCATCATTATACTGCCGGGAACATCCTGGCGTTCGATTTTGCCGTTTATCAGCGTAACGGGTTCGTTTGCCACCATGCTCGTATAGGTGGCATTGCCCAGCGCGGCTTTGTCCAAACCTGCGGGCGGATTTACGCCGTTTAATTTGTTCGCGGTCTCTTGGTCGGGAATGCACAATTTCCAACCGACCTCAATCGAATCGGGATTCACAATCGTCGCATACGAAAAATCCGTTTCCGATTTCAAATTGGTCTGCGTCGCCAGCGCGAGGTACGCGCTCGGACTGCCCAGATATTTTTCCGCGATGGTGGACAGCCAATCGCCCGCCGCGACGGTATAATCGGTTTGGCAGGCAATGGTCGTTTGCGCGAACGATGGCGCGCTCAACGCGAGCAAAAGCAAACCCGCCAAGAAACCCGCATAAAATTTCTTCATGTACTCCATCCTGTAAAAATTTTTTCTGACGCGCTGCGTCAAAAGATATAACGCAATCCGTTATGCTTTTGTTCCGCAAAAAAAGCGCGGCGCGCTCGGCGCCGCGCGGCATACCTGAAAAAGCGTTGGCGCAAGCGCGCCTTAAATAATCGCTTCCTCTCGGTACTCGCCCCATTCTTGGCGCAATACGTCCATCATTTCTTGGAGCGTCGCATAGGCGTTCACCGCGTCAAGCAGATACGGCATCAGATTTTCATTTTGCTTTTGCGCGGCATGACGCAGCGCGCGCAGCGTCGCGCCGACGCGCGCGTTATCGCGTTCCGCGCGCACGCGCTGCAAGCGGACGAGATGGTGCCGCGCGCCCGCTTCGTCCACGCGCAGCAGCGGCACCTTGAGCGTTTCGTCAATGACAAATTGATTGACGCCGACAATGACGCGCTCTTGCGTATCAATTTCGCGCTGATAACGCGCGGCGGCTTCGGCGATTTCGCGTTGTTGGAAACCGCGTTCCATCGCGGGCAGGACGCCGCCAAATTTTGCAATGCGCGCAAAATAGTCCAACGCTTCCGCTTCGATTTTATCGGTCAGCGCTTCGAGAAAATAACTGCCGCCGAACGGGTCCACGGTATTTGTCACGCCCGTCTCTGCGGCAATAATTTGCTGCGTGCGTAACGCAATCATCGCCGCGTGTTCGCTCGGCAGCGCCCACGCTTCATCGAGCGAATTGGTGTGCAGCGATTGCGTGCCGCCCATCACTGCCGCCAACGCTTGCAATGCGACGCGCGCGACATTGTTCATCGGCTGCTGCGCGGTGAGCGAAACGCCCGCCGTTTGCGAGTGAAACCGCATAAGCCACGAACGCGGATTTTTTGCGCCAAAGGTTTCTTTCATCTCCCGCGCCCAGATGCGGCGCGCCGCGCGATATTTAGCCAGCTCTTCAAAAAAATCATTGTGCGCGTTAAAAAAGAACGAAAGGCGCGGCGCGAAATCGTCCACCGCCAAACCGCGCGCAATCGCCCAGCGCACATATTCTAAACCGTCCGACAACGTGAACGCCAATTCTTGCGCCGCCGTCGAACCCGCTTCGCGGATGTGATACCCCGAAATCGAAATCGTATTCCATTTCGGCAGTTCGCGCGTGCCAAATTCGATTGTATCGGTGACGAGCCGCATCGAAGGTTCGGGCGGAAAGATAAATTCTTTTTGCGCGATATATTCCTTCAAGATGTCGTTTTGCAGCGTGCCGCCGAGCTGCGCGCGCGAGATACCGCGTTTTTCCGCCGCCGCGATATACATTGCCCAAATCATCGCGGCGGGAGAATTGATGGTCATCGAAGTCGTCACTTGGTCAACCGGAATCCCGTCAAATAAAATTTCCATGTCCGCCAGCGACGAAATGGCGACGCCGCACTTGCCAAATTCGCCGAGCGCTTGCGGCGCATCGGTGTCAAAACCGTACAACGTCGGCATGTCGAACGCGGTGGACAAGCCCGTCTCGCCGTGTTCGAGCAAATACTTGAAACGCGCGTTCGTCTCTTCCGCCGTGCCAAACCCCGCAAACATACGCATCGTCCACACCTTGCTGCGGTACATGGTCGCGTGCGGTCCGCGCGTGAATGGATATGCGCCCGCGTCGTTCATGTCGCGCGCGTAATCCATTTCCGCAATATCTATCGGCGTGTACAAGCGCTCGATTTCGTCGGATGACGTTGTGATAAATTTTTGCGCGCGTTCGGGATTGCGCGCCAATGATCTTTGCAGCGCGGTCTCTTCCCACAGCTCGCGTGCGGCGCGGATTTTTTCCAATTCGTTTTGACTGAACATTTTTTACCTCTGGTCAACAAAGCCGCGAACGTCAGGGAACGTTGCGGCGAACGTCAGGGAACGTTGCGGCGAACGTCAGGGAACGTTGCGGCGAACGTCAGGGAACGTTGCGGCGAACGTCAGGGAACGTTGCGGCGAACGTCAGGGAACGTTGCGGCGAACGTTCCCTACGGTTGATTTGGTTTTTGATACAACTCGATCAGCGCGCCGTGCGCGCTTTTGGGATGAATGAATGCGTACTGCATTCCGCTCGCGTTCACGCGCGGCGTTTCGTCAATCAATTGCGCGCCGTGCGCTTTTAATTGCGCGAGCATGGCGTGAATGTCGTCCACCTCAAAACAGAGGTGATGAATTCCCTCGCCGCGTTTCGCCAAAAATTTCGCCAAGCCGCTGTCGGTATCTTTCGGCTCGACGAGTTCGACCTCTGCGTCGCCGATGGGCAGGAACGCAACCGCCGTGCGTCCGCCTTCTTCTAACGCAATGTGGTCGAGTTTCATGCCGAGCGCCGTTTCAAAAAATCCCAGCGCGTCGTTGACGCTTTGGACCGCAATGCCGATATGGTCGAGACGGAGTAACATAATGACCTCTTAAAATGCCGCGCTGCCGCGATATTCGCCAAATACCTCGCGCAGCGTGTCCGAGATTTCGCCGACGGTGGCGTACGCTTCGACCGCGTTCAAAATGGGCGGCAGCAGATTTTCGTTGCCGCGCGCGGCGTTTTCCAACGCGCGCCGCGCGGCGCTCCAACGCGCCGCGTCGCGCGTTGCGCGCAGCGCTTGCAAACGCGCCTTTTGTTTTTCTTGGCCCGCCGCGTCGGGGCGCCAAATGTGCGCGTGCGCCGGTTGGTCGGTCGTAAATTTATTGACGCCGACGACGGTGCGTTCGCCATTGTCCACCGCGTTCTGAAATTTCCACGCCGCTTCTTGGATTTCGCGTTGGATAAAGCCCGTTTCAATCGCGCGCCCCGCGCCGCCCATCTTTTCGATTTGCGCGAGATAATCTTCGACGCGCGTTTGAATTTCGTCGGTGAGGCGTTCGATATAAAAACTGCCCGCGACGGGGTCAATCGTATTGGTCACGCCCGATTCGTACGCGATGATTTGTTGCGTCCGCAAGGCAATCTGCACCGCGTTCTCGCCCGGCAGCGCCAACGCTTCGTCGTATGAATTGGTGTGCAGCGATTGAGCGCCGCCCAACACGGCGGCGAGCGCTTCGATTGCCGTCCGCACGATATTGTTTTCGGGCTGCTGCGCGGTGAGCGATACGCCCGCCGTTTGCGTGTGAAACCGCAGCATCATGGATTGCGCTTTTTGCGCGCCGAATTTTTCTTTGATGATTTTTGCCCACAAGCGCCGCGCCGCGCGAAATTTGGCAATCTCTTCGCAAAAATCCATTTGCGATACAAAGAAAAACGAGAGCTGCGGCGCGAATTCGTCAATCGCGAGACCGCGCGCGAGCGACGCGTTGACGTATTCGATTGCGTTCGCAAACGTGAACGCGATTTCTTGGACCGCCGTCGCGCCCGCTTCGCGAATGTGATACCCCGAAATCGAAATCGGATTCCAGCCGGGCAAATGGCGCGCGCAGTATTCAATCACATCCACCGCCAACCGCATCGAAGGCGCGGGCGGATAAATGTACGTGCCGCGCGCAATGTATTCTTTTAGAATATCGTTTTGCGTCGTGCCGCGCACTTTGTCGTTCGACACGCCTTGCTTGCGCGCGACGGCAATGTACAGCGCGAGCAAAATCGGCGCGGTCGCATTTATAGTCATCGAAGTTGAAACGCGGTCGAGCGGAATGTCCGCAAACAACTGCTCCATATCTTGCAGCGACGAAATCGCAACGCCGACCTTGCCCACTTCGCCTTCCGCCATCGCCGCGTCGGAATCGTAACCGGTCTGCGTCGGCAAATCGAACGCGATCGAAAGACCCGTTTGCCCTTGCGCCAAAAGATATTTGTAACGCGCGTTCGATTCTTCCGCGCTCGCAAAACCCGCGTACTGTCGCATCGTCCACAAGCGCCCGCGATACATGGTCGGTTGAATCCCGCGCGTGAATGGATACTCGCCGGGAAAGCCGAGGTCTTTTAAATAATCCACCGGCGCATTATCGGGCGCATACGCGCGCTCGACCTCGATGCCGGAGAGGGTTTCAAATTTCGGTTGACGTTCGGATTGATTTGAGTTGCTCATATTTTTTCCGTTTAGTTTATTCTGCATCTCACTCGTTTTTAACAGCGCTTTATTTGAACTCGCCAAGATTCTTGTAATTGTTCTCTGCCCGAACTCTCTGCATTACCCGCTTCATAGGTCGAATCGGGATTTGTATAAATTTGCGGATGCTCGGTCGGATATTCGACAAGCTTGCCCTCTGCGTTTTTGTTTTGCGCGGTTGCATCGGGTTGAACGGACGCCGCGGCGCTACCGCTTGGCGCGTGCGCGTATTGTTCTTTTACCGCGCATAGTTCTTTATTCGTCTGCGCCAATTCTTGCGCCGGCTGTTCCAATGTCACATTCGTTTCCATGTTTCACTCGCTTGCCGCGCGCGCGCAAAACCTTTATCATATACTCACACTTGTTTGTCAATCCGGTCCAAACGCCGTTTCCATTCGGTCGAAAGCGTGTGCGGCAAAATAAAAACGGGGCGCCGACGTGATTATACACGCCGCGCCCCGTTAAAATCAATTCGTCCGCGCGCTCAAGCGGCGAGCATTCGCGTTAATCGGTCACTGCCTTGACCACGTTCGACGCGCCTTTTTGCGCGGCTTTGGCGGCTTTGGTTGCCTTCTTGCGCGCTTTTTTGACGTTCGCGCCAGCCGCTTTTTCTACGCGCGCCACTTGCTTTTGCGCGTTCTTGAGCTGCGCGTTCAAGGTTTTTTGCGCCGCCGCCGTTTGCTTTTGCGCCGCTTTGGATTGTTGAGTTAGCGCTTTTTGCGCGGCTTGCGAAGTGTCTTGCGCCTTTGTCGCCAGACTCTTTTCGACGGCGGCGATTTGTTTGCGCGCGACTACAATTTGCGCTGCCGCCGCTTTGTTCGCCGCGTCAATTTGCGCGCGCGCATCGGCGATGAGCGCGCGCTGCGCTTCGACCGTTTCCGCTTTGGCGTTCTTGGCGCCGCGTTTCAACGCTTTGGTGGCGGCAGTCCAACGCGCTTGGAGCGCGGCGCGTTCTTTGGTCAGACGTTTTTCCGCCAGCGCCAATTGTTTCTTGGCGTCCTTGACCGTTTGCTTTTGCAGACTGCGCGCGTC
>JAJVIA010000095.1:37838-39786 GCA_022072245.1 Anaerolineae bacterium | reverse complement strand
GGCGCTTTCAAGATAAATTCGCCGCTCGCCGCGCCGACTTTGTTTAGCGCTTTTTGAATTTTGCGCGTGCGTTCGTCCTGCACATTGACCACATACATTTCGCCGTCAATGAAAATGCGATATTCGTCGCCAGCGCGTTCGACCAACGCCTGCCACGACCGATTGTCAATCAGCAGTGAAAAAATGCCCGAATCTTCGATGCTGCGAAAATCTACGCGATGCGGTTCGCCGTCAATTTCGATGGTCTGATTGGCGTCGGGGCGAATCTCGTACGTGCGGTCGCCAATGAGGACTGTATATTTCATGAATAGAAAATTTGCAAGCGCGCAAAGGCGCGTCTAGTTTTTCCAACCCCGCGCGCGCCACGCGCTGCCGCTAGCGCCCTGCGTCGGCGGGATATTGAGCGCGGTTTGACGGCGTTCGTGCGTGAGCAGCGCGCCAATCACCGCCGCGACGCGCTCTTTGTCGGGCGCGCCGCCCTGATGCATTTCAAATTTTTCTTCGACAAAACGCGTATCGAAATGTCCGCCCATAAAATTAGTGCTTTCCATCATTTTTTGATGAAACGGAATCGCGGTGGACACGCCCATAATTTGAAATTCGGATAATGCGCGCCGCATCCGCAAAATTGCCGCCGCGCGCGTTTCGCCCCACACGCATAATTTTGCGATTAACGGGTCGTAAAAAAGCGAAACCTCCATGCCTTCGTACAAGCCCGTTTCCAAACGCACGCCGGGCCCCGTCGGCTCTTGCAATTTTGTAATCTTGCCCACGCTCGGCAAAAAATGATTGTACGGGTCTTCGGCTGTGATGCGACACTCAATCGCCCAACCGCGCATGACGATATTTTCTTGGCGTAAAGAGAGCGGACGCCCCGACGCGATGCGAATTTGTTCTTTGACAATATCCACGCCCGTCACCAGTTCGGTCACGGGATGCTCCACTTGCAGCCGCGTATTCATTTCCAAAAAATAAAAATTGGAATCCTTGTCCACCAAAAATTCCATCGTCCCCGCGTTCACGTAATTTGCCGCTTGCGCGATCTGGACCGCCGCCGCGCCCATCGTAATCCGCAGCTTGTCAACCACCGCGACCGACGGCGCTTCTTCGACCAACTTTTGATGACGGCGTTGGAGGGAACATTCGCGTTCGCCGAGATGAATGACGTTGCCTTTGCTGTCGGCGAGAATTTGGATTTCGACATGCCGCACGCCGCTTAGCGCTTTTTCGATATACACCGCGTCGTCGCCGAACGCGGCGGCGGCTTCGCTGTGTGCGCGCGCCAATGCGCTCGCCATCTCGGCGGGGTCGTCCACGCGACGCATTCCTTTGCCGCCGCCGCCCGCCGCCGCTTTAATCATTACCGGATAACCGATGGTCGCCGCCGCTTGAATCATGGCGGCGTCGTCCAGCGTTTCATAAACGCCGGGAACGACGGGCGCGCCGACCTGTTGCGCCAATTTGCGCGCTTCGACTTTGTTGCCCATCGCTTGAATCGCCTGCGCGGGCGGGCCGATAAATGCGAGGTCGGCGGCGGCGACGGCGCGCGCGAATTGCGGATTTTCGGCGAGGAAACCGTAACCGGGATGAATCGCATCCGCTTTGGCGCGCAGCGCGATTTCGACGATTTTGTCTATGCGTAAATAACTTTCGCGCGCGGGCGCGGGCCCAATGTTGTACGCTTCCGTCGCATAACGCACATGCAGCGCGTTGCGGTCGGCGTCCGAATAGACAGCCACGGTTTCGACGCCCAACTCGCGGCACGCGCGCAAAACGCGCACGGCAATTTCACCGCGATTGGCGACTAGGATTTTCTGGAACATGATGCTGTATTTTGCGCGAGAACATTCTTATTCAATGGTTTGGGATTGCGTAAATTCATTCAAGATGGACGCTAAACGTTTTTTGGAAATATCGCCTTGGTCTGATTTTGAATAAATTGTCACCA
>JAJVIA010000095.1:30029-37738 GCA_022072245.1 Anaerolineae bacterium | reverse complement strand
ATTCGGGGGTGAACTCAATTTGAACGCTTGGCGGATTGATTTGCGACATAGATATTGTCCCACAACTCGGTAAGCGGCAATGTCTCTCCGCGTAGGACCTCGCTCCAACCCTGCCGAAAACTTTCGGCGGCAGGTTTAAGCGTTACGCTTTCACGATACAACCGCACGATTTGCAAAAGGGCTGGCAGATATTCGGCGGGCGTTTGCTTGATTTCGCGCGTCAATTCTTTTTCATAAGCCAGTTTGATTGTCATGCCAAAATTCCTCCATAGTTCCACCGCTTTTTTTCAAACTCGCCAAAAGGTTCGGCAAGTCGAATGGCTGCGCCGCATTTTTGCGTAACCGCCGCGTTACAATGGGATATTGCCGTGCTTTTTGGGCGGCAGTTGGTCGCGTTTGTTTTGCAGCATCTCGAAACCGGAAATGACGCGCGCGCGCGTGAGCCGCGGCTCGATAATGTCGTCCACATAACCGCGCGCCGCCGCAATATACGGATTGGCGTATTTCTCGCGGTACTCGGCAATCAATTTCGCGCGCGTCGCTTCGGGGTCGGCGGATTTGGAAATCTCGTCGCGATAAATCACATTCACCGCGCCGTCCGAACCCATCACCGCGATTTCAGCCGAGGGCCACGCGAAATTCAAATCGCCGCGCACGTGTTTGGAATTCATGACACAGTACGCGCCGCCGTACGCTTTACGCGTAATGACGGTAATTTTGGGCACCGTCGCTTCGCAATACGCAAACAACAATTTCGCGCCGTGCCGAATGATGCCGCCGTGTTCCTGTCCGACGCCCGGCAAAAAACCGGGGACATCTTCCAACGTCAATAGCGGCACATTGAAGCAATCGCAAAAACGCACAAAGCGCGCGGCTTTGACCGAAGCGTTAATATCCAACACGCCCGCCAGCATCATCGGCTGCTGCGCGACGATGCCAATCGGACGACCATTCATGCGCGCCAAACCGATGAGGATGTTGCCGGCGAAATGTTCTTGGATTTCAAAAAAATCGCCGTCATCCACAATCAATTTGACGACCTGTTTCATATCGTACGGTTTGTTGGGATTGTCCGGCACAATGGTATCCAATTCGGTTTCGGCGCGCAAGGGCGAATCGGTTGGCGTGCGGCGCGGCGGGTCTTCGGCATTATTTTGCGGCAAAAACGAAAGCAGCACGCGAATCGAATTGACGGCTTCTTCTTCGCTGTTGCACGCGAAATGCGCGACGCCGCTGGTCGTATTGTGCACCATCGCGCCGCCGAGCGTTTCAAACGATACGTCCTCGTGCGTCACCGCGCGCACCACATCGGGCCCCGTGACAAACATATAACTCGTATCTTTGACCATCACCGTAAAATCGGTGAGCGCGGGAGAATAGACCGCGCCGCCCGCGCACGGGCCCATGATAGAACTGATTTGGGGAATGACGCCGCTGGCTAAAGTGTTACGCAAAAAAATATCGGCGTAACCGCCGAGCGAAATAACGCCTTCTTGGATGCGCGCGCCGCCGGAATCGTTCAGCCCGATGATGGGCGCGCCGTTTTTCAACGCCAAGTCTTGCAAGCGCACAATTTTTTCCGCGTGCGCTTCGCCGAGCGAGCCGCCAAAGACCGTAAAATCTTGCGAATACACATAGACGAGCCGTCCGTCAATCGTGCCGTAACCGGTCACGACGCCGTCGCCAAAAATGGATTGTTCGCCGGGAATATGTTGGGTGACAAAAGCGCCCAACTCTTGGAATGACCCTTCGTCGAGCAAAAGGTCAATGCGTTCCCGCGCCGTGTATTTGCCTTTGGCGTGCTGCTGGTCAATGCGTTTTTGTCCGCCGCCCATCAGCGCCTGCTCGCGCATTTGGCGCAGTTCAAAGAGTTTGCCGTCTATGGACATGAATCAAGTTTGAAGTTTGAATTTCAAATTTTGAATTTATTACATTCAAGCATCGAAATTCAAAATCAAGAAAACTGTTTCAACGTTTCGCGCGCAATTACGAGACGTTGAATTTCGCTCGTGCCTTCATAAATTTCAGTGATTTTGGCGTCGCGGAAATAGCGTTCCAGCGGCAATTCTTTGGAATAACCGATGCCGCCGTGAACTTGGATGGCTTTGGTCGTGACCCACATGGCTGTTTCGCTGGCGTACAATTTTGCCATCGAAGCGTCGCGCGTATATTTTTCGCCGCGCATTTTTTTCAATGCCGCGTTGTACACCAACAGACGCGCGGCTTGAATCCGCGTCGCCATGTCCGCGAGCATCCACTGGATCGCTTGAAATTCGCCAATTTTGCTGCCGAACGCTTCGCGTTCTTTGGCATATTTCACCGACGCTTCAAACGCGGCTTGCGCGATGCCCAGCGCTTGCGCGGCGATGCCGATGCGCCCCGCGTCGAGAATACTCATCGCAATTTTGAAACCGTCGCCATCCTGTCCCACGCGTTCGCTCGCGGGAACGCGATAATTGTCATACGCAATTTCGCATGTCGCGCTCGCGCGGATGCCGAGTTTCGGCTCCACTTTGCCGCGTTCAAATCCGGGCTGCGTCGTGTCAATCATGAACGCGGACGTGCCTTTATGTTTCAAGGCGGGCTGCACCATCGCGAACAAGATAATGAAATCGGCGACGGGCCCGCTCGTCACCCACGATTTGCGTCCGTTGATGACATAGCTGTCGCCGTCCGCCACCGCCATCGTTCTCATGTTGCCCGCATCGCTGCCCGATTGCGGTTCGGTCAACGAATACGCGCCGATTTTTTTGCCCGACGCGACCGGCGCGAGATATTTTTGTTTCTGCGCTTCGGCGCCGTATTTGTACAAGCCATAGCAAAACAAAGAATTGTTGACCGACATGATAGTGCCGTGCGCCGCGTCCGCTTTGGAAATTTCTTCCAGCGCCAGCGCATAACACAACGTGTCCAAACCCGCGCCGCCGTACTCGGTTGGAATCTCGATGCCCATCAAACCGAGTTCGCCCATCTGACGAATGGTCGCGCGCGGAAACTCGCCGCGCGCGTCATATTCCGCCGCAAGCGGCGCGATTTCTTTTTGCGCGAATTCGCGCGCCAGCGCGCGAATCTGTTTTTGTTCTTCGGTAAATTCGAAATCCATGAGGAGATTTTCGATTTTTGATTTATGATTTTCGATTTATGGTCAACTGCAAGTCGTTTGTTAAATCAGAAATCACAAATCCTAAATCATAAATTTTTCACACTATCTCAATCGCGACCGCAACCGCTTCGCCGCCGCCGAGACACGCCGACGCGATGCCGCGTTTGCCGCCGCGCCGTTTCAATTCGTACAACAGCGTCACCAAGATGCGCGCGCCGCTCGCGCCGAGCGGATGCCCCAACGCAATCGCGCCGCCGTTGACATTCACCTTGTTCCAATCCCAGCCGAGCGCGTTGCCATCCGCCAACACTTGGGCGGCGAACGCTTCGTTCAACTCGAACAAATCTATGTCGTCGAGTTTCCAAGTCAATTTTTTGAGCAGTCCGTTAATGGCGTCAATTGGCGCCCAAAAAATTTTTTCGGGGACCGTGCCGGATTGATGATACCCCGCGACGCGCGCGATGGGTTTGTGTTCTTTGGCTAGATTGGCGTTCGCCAAAATTAACGCCGCCGCGCCGTCGCTCCAGCCGGGCGCGTTGCCCGCCGTCACGACGCCTTCTTTTTGAAACGCGGGTTTCAGTTTCGCCAGCGCTTCGAGCGAAGTGTCCGCGCGAATCGTTTCGTCCGCGTCAAACATTTTGACGCCGCCTTTGAGCGCGATTTCGATGGGCGCGATTTCGTCCGCGAATTTGTCGGCTTGCTGCGCCGCGTGCGCGCGTTGATGCGAACGCAGCGCGTATTCATCTTGCGCCGCGCGCGTCACTTGCATCGTTTGCGCGATAAATTCCGCCGCGTTGCCCATGTGCCAATTGCGAAACGGGTCGGTGAGCGCGTCAAACACCACCGCGTCGCGGAAATTTACGTCGCCCATGCGCGCGCCGCCGCGCAATTGTTCCGACAGATAGGGACCCCGCGACATGCTTTCAAACCCGCCTGCCACAATCGCGTTGGCGTCGCCCGCGCGCAGCATTGCCGCGCCGAGCATGACGGTTTTCAATGACGAACCGCAGACTTTGTTCACCAAAGTCGCGTTGATGGTGTCGGGCAAACCTGCGCCGAGCGCGGCTTGGCGCGCGGGCGCCTGACCCAAACCTGCGCTCACGACATTGCCGAGCAGCGCTTCGTCAATTTGCTGCGGGTCGAGCGCGGCGCGCGCCACCGCCGCGCGAATCGCGTGCGCGCCGAGTTGCGGCGCGGAAATTGTTTGCAGTGAACCTTGAAATTTACCGGTGGGCGCGCGCGCGCCCGAAAGAATAAAAACCTCTGGGAAACTCATTTCGCATGACCTCGCGTCTATTATAACAAAAAAAGCGGAAACAGGGAGAAAAAAGGAGACAGGGCAACAATTCGCTCCCTGTCTCGCGGTCGCTTGGTGATGTGACGTTCTCGTTCACGTCACGCGTTTTAGCGCTTGACGCAGCCGTTTGTACATGCTGTCCACGTCTTGAGCCAAGACGCGCGCGCCGCCAATCGTCGTCATGAAATTGGTGTCGCCGTCCCAGCGCGGCACGACGTGAATGTGCAGATGGTCGCGCAAACCCGCGCCTGCCGCTTTACCTTGATTGATGCCGATATTGTATGCCGTCGGTTTGAACGCGGCGTCGAGAACGTTCATGCTCAATTTCACCAGCCGATTCATTTCCGTCAACGTCTCGTCGGCGTGCGCGCGAAAATCGCCGTAATGCGCGTACGGCGCGACCATCAACGCGCCGGTGGTGTACGGAAAACGATTGAGCATGATGAGCGCGTCTTTGCCGCGCACGAGCAATAAATTTTTTGCATCGCGGCGCGGGGGGGCGGCAATGGCGCGACAGATAAAACAGGCGTCGTCTTTGGGCTGCTCAAAATACTTGTGCCGCCACGGCGCCTCGATGATGGTCAATCCGTTGACTTGCGGGAATGTTTGCTGGAGTATTTTTGGCTTGAGTGACATGGTGCGGGCAGCAGGTTTCAAAGAGCAGGTAGCAAGGAAAATCCCTGCTACCTACTTGTTGCTATTTCCGAATTCCCTTTTCATATACTTCTGGATTCACCGGCGTCGGCAATTTTTCGCCGTTCACGCCCGCAATCAAATTTTTCGCCGCCATCTCAGCCATCTTGCCGCGTGTGGCGATGGACGCGCTGGCAATGTGCGGCACGATGAGACAATTGGGCAGCGTCAACAGCGGGCTATCCATGTTAATCGGTTCGGGTTCGGTCACGTCCAGCGCCGCCGCGCGAATTTTGCCTGCGGATAACGCGTCGTACAACGCGGCGGGGTCAATGACGGGGCCGCGCGCGCTATTGATGAGAATGGCGGACGATTTCATTTTTGCAAACGCGGCGGCGTTGAACATGTGGCGCGTCGTTTCATTCAAATCGGTGTGGATGGAAACGAAATCCGAGTCGCGCAGCAGCGTGTCAATGTCCGCGTAAACCACGCCCATTGATTTTTCCAAATCTTCGCGGCGATATTGGTCGTAATACAAGACGCGCATATCGAAACCGCTCGCGCGTTTTGCCATCGCTTGCCCGATGCGCCCGAAACCGATGAGCCCCAGCGTCGCGCCGTGAATGTCAATGCCGGTCAATAATTTGGGACCCCACGTTTGCCATTTGCCCGAATGAACATAGTCCGAACCTTCGACCACGCGCCGCGCCGCGCTCATCAACAACGTGAACGCGAAATCGGCGGTGGTGTCGGTCAAGACGCCGGGCGTATTGCCAATCGGCAGCCCGCGCTGCGTCGCCGCCGGAATATCAATGTTGTCGAAACCGACCGCGTAATTGGACACGACGCGGAGTTGCGGATTCAGGTCCATCAATTCCGCGTCAATCTTGTCGGTGAGCAGCGATAACAAACCCACTTTGTCGCGGATTTTTTCCAACAGAATTTCGCGCGGCGGCGGCAGTTCAGCTTGCCACACTTCGGCATCGCACGCGTCGAGGACGAGCTGTAATCCTTCATCGGGAATAAGGCGAGAGACAAATACTTTATGTTTCATGGTTCACTCCTCAAACTTGAGATTCGCGCTTGCCATTTCGCTTTTCTGGATGATTGGCGCTTTGGTTTAACGCGCGGTTGCGTTAACGTTTGGGAAAAGGAGGAAAAATTTGGCGGTCAGCGCGTCGATATTTGAATGTAATGCAGCGATTATACAACCAAATCAAATTCTGATTTGCGAGAATTGAACGGGCGTGCTAAAATCGTTGGCGCAAATCCACTGTGCGGATTGTTCTGCGGCGTCATGCCGCGACGAAACGCCTTTGGCAAACGCGATTCACATAGGGGAGTAGGCTAGAGGTAAACTGACCGTCTCCAAAATGGTAGTCCAGGGTTCAATTCCCTGCTCCCCTGTCACACTATGGCGCGCCGAAAAATTTTTTCGGCGCGCCATCTTTTGTATCAAAAATTTCTAGCCGTAATAAACCAGATACAATTTTCCGATTTGAATAATCGCGCCCGGTCTAAGGTCGTGCGGTTTGTGCGGTTCGATGCGTTGACGGTCGAGCAGGGTGCCGTTCGCCGAATCCAAATCTTCGATTTGCCAATGCCCGTACCACACCAGACGCGCATGACGCCGCGAAACGCCAGCCGCCGAAGTTCCGCCAAAGGGCAGCAAATCTATATCCGGCATCCATTCGCGCGCCGGGTCTGCGCGCCCGATGACCAATTCCACTTGCAGCGGGATCTGGAGGGTGCGGTCATTGACCGCTAGTTTGGGCGGCGCCAAATCCGGCGCTTCGAACGCGGGCGCGTTTTCGAGGGGCAAGCCGCAAAAGACGCAAACGGCATCGGTCGCTACATTGCGGCGTTCGCAGTTGAGGCAAAATTTTATTTGCGCCATTCTGACAAGCGAACCAATCGTAGAGCTTAGGAAATTTTGTCGGGAACGAGCGCCACGCGAAACCCGACGTAATCGTAACGATTTTCAGGATTGAAATGGGTGCGGTCTGCCGCGCGCACATGCGCGCGGTCGCTGAACCATGCGCCGCCGCGCAAAGCTTTGTAATAGCCCGTTTCGGGCCCTTGGGGATTGCGCGTCACGCGTTCGGCGTAATAATCGGACTTGTACCAATCGCTCACCCATTCCCAAACGTTGCCCGCCATGTCCCACGCGCCGTACGGACTCGCGCCGGCGGCGAAACCATCCACTGCCGTCGAGCCGGGCATTTTCGCTTCCGCGCAATTCAAACGCAGCGCGTCAAACGTATTGCCCCACGGATACAGCAATCCCTCAGTCCCGCGCGCGGCTTTTTCCCATTCCGCTTCTGTCGGCAGGCGCACTTGTTTGCCGGTCAAATCGCCGAGCCAGCGGCAAAAAACGGTTGCGTCGTACCAACTCACATTGACGACAGGATAACCGTTCTTTTGTGGAAAATCAAACGGCGCGACGCGGTTGGTGGCGTTTGTAAAAATGGTGTATTGGGCGACTGTGATGGGAAATTTGGAAATCCAGTAATCCTCCAACTCGACTTGCGATTGGGGCATCTCATCCGGCTGCGCGTCCGGGTCCACGCGCGGGTCGCTGCCCAAAAGAAAAGAGCCCGCCGGCACGCGCACGTATTCAATGTACTGACCCGTGCCGATTTGCATCCGCAAGACGCCCTGAACAATCGAGACCGA